>DALYIW010000001.1:0-8143 GCA_031970155.1 Coleofasciculaceae cyanobacterium CTOTU46601
TTCAGTTTAGTAATGGGGTCATTTGGACAGAAGCACAGCTTTGGAATGCTTATCTGACATTAGGTGCAGCTACCAATGATACTTTGGAAGGCACTAGTGCTGGTGACACGATTCGAGGTGGTGTAGGTACTGATTATCTCGATGGTAAAGCCGGAGCAGACAATTATCTATTCAATCGGGGAGATGGGCAAGATACCCTCGACGATAGTAGCACTGATAGCAGTGTGGATAAACTCACCTTTTCCGGTACGGGTTTGACTTCAACCAATGCTATTGTCACTCGCATCGGCAGCAGTTCTGATTTGAAAATTTCTTTTGCTGGGACTACTGATTCGGTGGTTCTCAAACGCCAGGTGTTTAGCTCTTCAGCTAACTATGGGGTGGAGAGTATCAAGTTTAGTAATGGGGTCACTTGGACAGAAGCACAGCTTTGGAATGCTTATCTGACACTAGGTGCAGCTACCAATGATACTTTGGAAGGCACTAGTGCTGGTGACACGATTCGAGGTGGTGTAGGTACTGATTATCTCGATGGTAAAGCCGGAGCAGACAATTATCTATTCAATCGGGGAGATGGGCAAGATACCCTCGACGATAGTAGCACTGATAGCAGTGTGGATAAACTCACCTTTTCCGGTACGGGTTTGACTTCAACCAATGCTATTGTCACTCGCATCGGCAGCAGTTCTGATTTGAAAATTTCCTTTGCTGGGATTACTGATTCGGTGATTCTCAAACGCCAGGTGTTTAGCTCTTCAGCCAACTATGGGGTGGAGAGTATTCAGTTTAGTAATGGGGTCATTTGGACAGAAGCACAGCTTTGGAATGCTTATCTAACACTAGGTGCAGCTACCAATGATACTTTGACAGGCACTAGTGCTGGGGACACAATTGTAGGGGGTGTTGGCACAGATTATCTCAACGGCGGAGCTGGAGCAGACACTTATCGGTTTAATCGGGGAGATGGGCAAGATACCCTTGATGACAGTAGCACTGATGCCAGCATTGATAAATTAATCTTTTCAGGTACGGGTTTGACTTCAACCAATGCTATTGTCACTCGCATTGGCAGCAGTTCTGATTTGCAAATTTCCTTTGGTGGGATTACTGATTCAGTGGTTCTTACAAGACAGGTGTTTAGCAATTCAGCCAACTATGGGGTGGAGAGTATTGAGTTTAGTAATGGGGTCATTTGGACCGAAGCACAGCTTGTGAATGCTATTGTTTAGACTGCCTGCCTCTCAGGTTGAGTTTTCTGCGTAAGTCCTGCTATCTATCCAGAGATGCGATCGCATTCCTGGCGCTGTCCTTTAGGCGATCGCACTTAAACTAGAGGTAGTCGCTTGCCTCCAACCACTATGACTCTTGCCCAGAATTCCGACGCGATTTCCCCATCGGCAGCATTAGCCCAATCAGAGGATATTATTATTCCACCCGGCGATTTGTGGAGTGATGAACCCCCTTTGGAAAGTGACCTGCATCGAGATCAAATCGAGCTTTTACTAGCTTGCCTGAAGTGGTGGTGGCGAGAACGTACCGACTTCTACGCTACGGGTAATCTCACCATCTACTTCAGCGAAGAACACATCACAACGCGAGACTTTCGAGGCCCAGACTTTTTTGTAGTGCTGGGAGTGGAAAATCGACCTCGTAGAAGCTGGATGCTGTGGGCAGAACAGGGAAAGTATCCCAATGTCATTATTGAATTGCTTTCTAACAGCACGGCCAAAGTTGACAAAGGCTTCAAGAAAACCCTCTATCAAGATACTTTTCGCACGCCAGAATATTTTTGGTTTCATCCAGAAACCTTAGAATTTCAAGGATTTCACCTGATGGGAGGTGAGTACCAACCCCTAGAACCGAATGCAAACGGGTGGTTATGGAGTCAGCAGTTAGAGTTGTTCTTGGGAGTTCACTCTTCACAGCTACGGTTTTTCACTCCAGAGAACCAGTTGGTGCCAACACCAGAGGAGAGAGCTCAAACGGCACAGCAACAGACTGAAGCTGCACAGCAGCAGGCTGAAGCTGCACAGCAGCAGGCTGAAACGGCACAACAACAGGCTGAAACGGCACAGCAACAGGCCCAAGCAGAGCGAAGACAAAGGGAGCTGGCGCAACAGCAGGTGGAGGAGTTGCGGGCTAGATTAAAGGAGTTGGGTGTTGAGCCGGATGTGCCACAGCAGTAGTAGTTGGCACTAGAGAAATTGGAAAAATGACCCTTACTTTTAATCCAGAGATTTACAGCGAGTTATTGTCTAAACATCAGCCTCGAATTATTAAGACTGAAGAGGAAAACGAGAATTTTTTGACAATTGTTGAAGAATTCCTGTCTCGCCCTAATTTGACTCCTCTGGCTGAGTTGGAACAATCCTGCTCAGTTAAGATTGGACTGTGAACCAAGAATCTCCGCACTTTTAGGGCGGAGATTGTCAATCTAGAAGAAGATGCTCTGTTGGAACTATTGGTAAAACTGATTGAGGATTTTGAAGACAAACACTATAAATTGAGAGTTGAATCCCCAACAGGTTTAGGGGTAGGTACTTCAGGCACTACCCCTAAGGGAAATTAGACTTTGCAGTCAGCTAGATCGAACACAACTTTAAATTGCATATTCGGGACTCGCTGGCGCAACAACTGAAGATGTCCATCTGCATCTGAGGGACTTCGGTATCGCCCGATAATTACCCATTTCCCATTAGGAAGTAGACGAGCAACCGCCCAAGGCTTGAAGCATTCTTTTTTCGTCATAATTGAGTTTGACTCCTTTACTTCGTGGATAGGAGCCAGAGCCAGCCTTTGACTTCCTAGGGTTCCAGGCTGGCTTCTGACCCGTTGCTGTTGCAACAATATTAAAGTATCATGTTACTTACTATTAGTCAAGTAACTTTTTTAACAAATTTAGACTAAGTACAGAAGTTGTAAATTAGTAAAACAAAACCCCGTCAGTTCCCGAAAATCAAGCAATACAGTTTTTCTTGCTCATTGCCGGATAGGGCACGGCAAGGCCTTAGCCCCTACAATAATGTATAATTTTATACAATTTAAAACGGTAAGATACTTTGACTAGTAAGGAGCTACTTGCTCTCTACCAACTACAGCTGGATGAAAAGCGATGCCTGACCTTGGTGCTTAGAGGGATAAAATGTGGAAAGACGGATAACGTTTATTAGCCAAAAATCAACGATTATCCTCAACTTTAGTAAAATCTGAGCGGACATATCAGCAAGCTTTTCGTTAATCACTGATCGTCATGAGGCATTTTCAACGACTCGTAGTAATTGTCTTGGCAATTATTGTTATTTTCTTCCCCTTATCAGCCCAAGCCGCAAGCTCTTCTTCCATTGGACGAGGACAAAACGACTTGGAACTCGCCGGAAAAGATTTTTCAGGTCAAAGTTTAATTCAAGAGGAGTTTTCTAATGCCAATATGGAGCTGACCAACTTTAGTAATGCTGACTTACGTGGTGCAGTGTTTAGTGGTTCAGTAATGACCAAGGCAAATCTGCACGGGGCGGATTTTACTAATGGGATAGCCTATCTGGTGAACTTCACGGGCGCTGATTTAAGCGACGGGGTGTTCGTAGAAGCGCTGATGATGCGTTCTCGCTTTGATGACGCTAATATCACTGGTGCTGATTTTAGTGATGCGATTTTAGATAGTGCTCAACTGAGAAAACTCTGCGCCAGAGCAACGGGTGTCAATTCCAAAACAGGAGTGGCGACTCGTGAGTCTTTGGGATGTCGTTCATAGTTTTGAGTTTTGAGTTATGAGTGGGATGGGCAGAAAAGCCCGTCCTATCTATTTTTGTAAGAGACACCATCAGGACTTACGCAGAACCTCTACATGTAGCGTGGGCAGTGCCCACCCTACTACTAGCTGACCATGAACGCGAGTACACAACTGGCAACAGGAAAGTCTCTTTCCCCGACTCCCGACTCCCGACTCCCGACTCCCGACTCCCGACTCCCGACTTTCAAGATAGGTTTACTGTATATCCTGTTGAGTTAAATCCATAATTTCTTCAAACTCGAACTCGTTCACTAACTCTGTAAGCGCTTGCCCAAGCAGAACATTTTCTTGGGGAATTTCTTCAATCAACGTCAAAGCTAAATCATCACTGCATATAGAGGCGGCATGATGTAGTTGTACTACCCACTGGGTTGGCATTTGAGACAAGTAGCGTTTCAAGTCAGCTGATGTCAAATTTCCGAGTGTTTTTTGGGTGCCATTTTCTGTCAAAGGTACTGGTTCTTCGTAGATATAGGTGACTCCTAAATATTTGCTCACTTTTTCCAGTAATACTTCCTCTCGAAAGGGCTTACCCACAAAATCATCACAACCTGCTGACAAAATCATCTGTCGCTCATCCTCAAAGGCGCTAGCAGTGAGCGCAATAATTACAGTTTGGGTAATGGGTAATGGGTAATGGGTAGAAGTCTCTCCTGTCTGCCTTGTCTGTCCATCTCCTTGTCTGTCTCGCTCTCTGGCTTTAATTTGACGAGTAGCTTCATACCCATCCATCACGGGCATTCGCATATCCATCCAGATTAGGTGTGGCTGCCAACTCTCCCACATAGCGATCGCTTCCCGGCCATTTTCGGCTTCTCGCACCTGAAAACCGATGGACGTGAATAGCGCCACTAGTACTAAACGGCTCTCAAAGCGATCGTCAACCACTAATAGGCGATACTCCGGTTGATTGGGTGCTAAACCTATTACTTTGTGCTCGGTTTGTGTAGTCTCAATCTCAGTCGCGTCAGTCAGTGTCATCTGGATATCAAACGTAAATGTACTGCCCTTACCGACAGCACTTCTAACGGTGATATTCCCCCCCATCAACTGCACAAATCTATGGCTAATGGGTAAACCTAAACCAGTTCCTTGCTGAGATTTTCGACCTGTTTCTGTTTGTCCAAAAGGTTCAAATAGAAGGTCAATTTCTTCAGGAGCAATACCAAAACCTGTGTCTTCTACTTGAAACGAAATTGTTTGTTGTTGGTTGTTTGTTGTTGGTTGTTTGTTGTTGGTTGTTTGTTGTTGGTTGTTTGGCTTGCCCTGAGCTTGCCGAAGGGTTGTTGGTTGTTTGGTGCTATTGACAACTGATACGATCAGCGTCACACTGCCTGATTCAGTAAATTTGATGGCATTTGAGAGTAAGTTAATTAAACAGGAGCGCAATTTACTTTCATCGGTTTTTACATATTGGGGAATGTTTGGGGCAATCTCAAAAATCAATTGCAAGCCTTTGGTTTCAGCTTTTAGTCGGAACATCTGTTCTAGGCTGTTTAGCAGTCGAATTAAGTTAAAGCAATTTTCATTCAACGCCATTCTGCCTGCTTCGATTTTTGACATTTCCAGTACGTCATTGATCAAATCCAGCAGATGCTCACCAGAACGATTGATAATTCCCAGGTATTGCTGATGCTCAGTAGATAGAGATGAATCGCGACTCATTACTTGAGTAAAGCCGAGGATAGCGTTAAGAGGAGTACGCAGTTCATGACTCATGGAAGCGAGAAATTCACTTTTAGCGCGATTGGCTGCATCTGCTGCATAGACAGCTTGTTGTAGTGCTTCTGACTGGCTTTGAGTTTGGGCGAGTAATTCTGCTTGCTGCAATGCGACTCCTAGTTGATTGCCAATTTGCATTACAACATTGATTTCTGCCGTTTTCCATTGGCGCGGACTCGTATTTTGATAAGTCGCTAGTAATCCCCAAAGTTTATTGCCGCAGAAAATGGGGACGGTGATGTAAGCTCTCGCTTGAAATCGCTCTAGGAGATTAAGGTAACAAGGGGAGAACTCAGCTTGGTAAATGTCTGTGACGCAGAGGTAATTTGCTCCTCGGCGGTACGCGCCGCCTTGTGTTTCTTGCAAGTAAGTATCCTCTACTGAATCATTGCTGCTATTTAAGGTTTTTACAGGGCAACGAGAATCTTCTAGGATATCTTTTGTAAAAGTGGGGTCATTGTGTTGTTGGCGCATCAGAGGAATCCACTCACCTCCGACTGATTCGGCGACAAACTCTCCACTCCAGTCAGGATTAAACCGATAGACGACGATGCGATCGCAGTTGATCATTTGCCGCAATTCTTGAGTAGTGGCAGTAAAGATCGTTTCCAGATCCAACGTCTGGCGCATATGTTGGATGACTCTGGCGATCGCTTTTTCCCGTTGGGCTATCTGCCGAAGGATTTCTTCTGTGCGTTTGCGCTCTGTAATATCGCGGATGACGCCAACTAAGGAGCGATTACCAGCAGCATCGGTAAATGCTATTTTTTTTGTCAAAATAGTATGGACAGTGCCAGCAAAATCGGTGATTGTCTCTTCTGTTTCGTGTTCGGTGCCTGTAGTAAATACCAAGTCGTCGTATTTCCAACAAACATCCGCTTCAGGTATGGATAAAAAGTCATAGTCAGATTTGCCTAGCAGTGCTTCGCGGGGCTGTCCGATCATTTGGCAAAAGGCATTATTAACCATTGTCCAGCGGTGCTGTTGGTCTTTGACAAAAATCGGGTCAGTTACGGAGTTGATTACCTGTTCCAAAAAGTCTTGATTGGCTTGTAGTGCCGCTTGGGCCTGTTTGCGATCGCGGGCTTCAATCGCCAAAGAGACTAAATCGGCAAGCGATCGAGCAAAATTCTGGTCTTCCGGAGTCCAATGACGCGCATCTGTGACGTGTTCGAGACATACCACTCCTGCTGTTTGCCCCTGTATCCTAATGGGCACATCTAGCATAGACGTGATGCCTAAGGGAGTCAGATAATACTCGGAAAATTCTCTAGTTCTAGGATCAGTATGAGCGTCGTCTGCTGCGATCGGTTGGTCTTGCTGCAAAGCTTGAAAATAGGCTGGATAGTCTGCCGCTAACAGTTCCATTCCTGCGCTATGTTGATTGCAACTCTTCTCAAATAGATCAAGGCACTGGATTTTAGTACTTGTTTTGTCATATAGCCATACACTAGAGCGTTCAATTCCAATGTTTTGAACACTAGCTTCTGTAATTTCTTTTAAAGCTGCTTTGAAATCCCCGTGATTTAGTGCCGGACTTTTAGCTAATTTTGTCAAAACTATATTATGGTTTCGTAGCTTGATAGCACTCTCCCGTATGGCTGCTTCTGCTCGTTGGCGCTCCTTAATTTCCTGTTCAAGTCGTACTGTTTGCTCCCGCAGTGATAAGCGCTGACGCACGATGGTCAGTTGATTTTCTACACGGGCAATCACCTCTTGAGCTTGAACTGGTTTGGTGATGTAGTCTACTCCACCAACTTTAAAGGCTTTTACCTTATCCAACACCTCATCAAGAGCACTCAAGAAAATTACCGGAATTTCGCGGGTAGTTTCGCTGGCTTTGAGCTGTTTACAGACTTCATAGCCATTCAATTCTGGCATCATAATGTCGAGCAAAATTAGATCCGGCGGGTCGGAATTGGCGACAGTCAATGCCAGTTTTCCGTTTATGACTCTACGAACTTCATATCCAGATTTAGTGAGTAGGGTTGATAAAAGCTGTAAGTTTTCTGGGACATCATCAACGACTAAAATGTCACCTTTTGTTTCCGGAGTGCGATCCGTAAGAAGCCCACTAGGGTTATCGCTCAACATTGTTGGTTAACTCAATTATTTGATCGAGGCGAAAATCTTTAACTTTTTTAGCTAGCGCCTCAGCTAGAGCTACATTTTCTGGAGGAATTTGTGCTATTAATTTCCAAATTTCTTTTTCTCTAGCCGAAAGTGCCGCTGCGTGAATTTTTGCTACCCATTCAGTAGGCATCTTAACTAGAGCTTCCTTGATGCTAGGAAGATTAGGTAGTGAATGATGAACACCAGACTTTTTGCTGGATTCACCCTTCAAGGTTTTACCTTCATCATTTAACAAAGCCAACTCTTTATATCTATAGCGCACTCCTAAATATTGAGCCATTTTCTCAAAGATTTCTTCTTCTCGAAAGGGTTTATGCACAAAATCGTCACAGCCAGCTTCCAAAGCAAGGCAGCGATCTTCTTCAAATGCGTTAGCCGTCAAGGCAATAATAATAGTTTGGGAATGGGAAATTGGGAATAGGCAATTAGCAGCAGGGGAAGCCAAAGAAAATGCTTCACTAATATTTTCGCTCTGAAAATGCTCACTGTGCCCTTTCT
>DALYIW010000001.1:8153-16943 GCA_031970155.1 Coleofasciculaceae cyanobacterium CTOTU46601
GCTCCCCCTTGTCTCCTTCTCTCTTTTTCACTCCCTTTAATCAGTCTAGTAGTCTCATATCCATCCATCACAGGCATCCGCATATCCATCCAAATCAGGTGCGGTTCCCAACTTGACCACAATTTCAGCGCTTCTTGACCATTTTCAGCTTCTCGCACCGCAAAGCCTATCGTTGTCAAAAGTTGAACTAACAACAGGCGATTCTCTAAATGATCCTCAACTACTAGAATGCGGTATTCGGGTTGATTCGGTGCTAAACCAATAACTTGGCGCTTCGGTTGTGTTGTCTGAATCTCAGTTGCTTCTCCTAAACCAACCTGGATATCAAACTTAAAAATCGAACCTTTACCTAACCGACAACTCACTGAAATATCTCCTCCCATCAATCGTACAAATTGACGACTAATGGGTAAGCCTAACCCAGTTCCTGTTTGAGATTTTCGACCTGTTTCTGTTTGTCTAAAAGGTTCAAATAGAAGATTCATTTCTTTATCAGAAATGCCAAATCCCGTGTCTTCTACTTCAAAAATAAGCGAGTATGAAGTAGATTCAAGTTCTTGACACTGACCTCTAAATACTCGTAACGTTACGTTGCCTTCTTCAGTAAATTTAATTGCATTTGAGAGTAAATTAATTAAACAAGATCGCAACTTACTTTCATCAGTTTTAACGTACTGATTCAGGTCAGTTCCTATCTCAAAAATCAGCTGCAAACCTTTAGATTCAGCTCGGAGTTGCATCATTTTTTCGAGAGTACTCAGCATATCAATTAGGTCAAAGCTACTTTCATTAAGTGTGAGGCGACCTGCTTCTATTTTTGACATTTCAAGAATGTTGTTAATTAATGACAGCAGATGTTCGCCACTACGGCTGATAATTTCAAGGTGTTGGTGATGTTCGGTTGATAGGGCTAAGTCGCGACTCATGACTTGGGTAAAGCCGAGGATGGCGTTAAGTGGAGTACGTAATTCATGGCTCATATTCGCTAGAAATTCACTTTTGGCACGGTTAGCGGTATTTGCTGCTTCAGCATAGGTTTGTGACTGTTGATAAAGAACAGCATTGCGAATAGAAATTGCCGCTTGCGTTGAAAGGAGTCTCAGAACTTCTAAACGATTAGGATTAAATGCTCCTACAGTTAAGTTATTTTCTAAGTAGAGAATCCCACTGAGTTCACCTTGGTGAAGAATCGGGGTACAAAGGATAGATTTCGGTTGATGTTGTTTGATGTAAAGGTCTGTATTAAAGTTATCTTCAAGAATGGCATTGTTTAAGACTAAAACTTCTTGAGTTCGGGAAACATAGTTAATGATTGAGAGAGGTAGGTTTTGACTGGCTTCGATAGGCAGAGATTGCCGAACAGTAACTAACTCTTGTTTGGTACTTCCTGTAGCTTCAATCAGCAGTTGATCATCTTTCGTTAGGATTAAAGTTCCTGTTTCAGCGGCGGCATTCTCTAAGAGAATTTTCATTAAGTTTTGCAGGAGTTTGTCTAGGATGATTTCACTTGCGATCGCCTGAGAAGCTTTGAGAACTGTTGATAAATCTAAGGCTTCGCTGCTCCCTCCTGTAGTGGTCTTCATCGTTTTAACTTCAGCCGTTGAGGTGATGCTATTACGACTGCGAGTAATCAGTTGAGAATATTTTTCCTCCAAGTTTTCTACTTTACGAGTAGCACCCCAGCGACTGTAGCAAAAGTGTGCCTTAGTCATGTAACTTTCAGCTATTTCTATTTTTTCAAATGCCAGATAAAATTTAGCTGCAAATTCACGAATTAATGCTTCGACTGGAAGTAAATCATTCTCTTTTGCTGATTTTATAGCTTGCTCGTAGAGTTGAGAAGCTTGCCAATTATCTCCAGTAATTCGTGCTATTTCTGCTTCTACTAATAAAGAGTAGGCTAAAAAGTTTTCTGGACAATTATTTGACCAAATTTTAATTTTTTTAAAATTGTATTGCAAAGCTACATCATATTGTTTTTGTTCATTATGTTCTGCGGTTGAATAAAGAGATGAAATAATTAATGATTTATAAATGTAGTGCAGAGCAAATTGAAACTGAGTATCGATGGCAGCCAGTGTATTTTCAGCTTCTAATATCATTTGATAAGCAGCCAAGTAATTTTCATAAATTAGAAAAATAAATACTTTTGAAAAATAATAAGTACTAATTCCGTAATCATAAGACGTTCGTTGAAATGTCTCTAAAGCGACAGATTCATCGAACTTTTCGTGGTTTAAACTAAAATAACTTTCTGTCTCTCCTTGTAAGTTTGACAAAACACTTTGCTGAACTCTCAATGCCCAACCGGCAGTTGGCTCTGTATCCATAGCAAAGCCGATATAATTATCAAATTCTTCTTCGAGACTATTCAAGTTCTGACAAATTATTAATCTTTGCCAAAAACTAAATAAAGCGCTGTGATGGCACCAGGAAAAGTCACCAACTGCCATGGCTGCACTATAAGCTTTTTTCTGAATAAGAATATTTTCCTTAACTGGCTTTCTCCAAGACAGAATAAAATTGCCAAACGACATATATAATCTGCCGTTTAGACTGGTATTATGAAATTTATCATTGAGTTTTAAAGCAAGAACTCCAAATTCATATCCGGTTTCATACTCAGAAAATTTCCCGCACAATATCGTGCCATACCAAGCGTAGACAAAACCCGAAAGATTAGTATTTCCCTGCTGTAGGCAGATGTTGACCATCGTCAAGACACTTAATGTCAGCAAGGGTTGGTTAATTAAGTAGGTGGGTGGAACTAAGTTTATTAAAATCAGAACAACTGTTTTTGATGCCTCATCTACTAAATCAGGAGCATTAATTAAATTAGCAATTTTCTGCTTACCTAGACTTTTCTTAACTTCTGTTGCTGTGGATAATATGTCAGTTTGGCTAGGTGAATAGGGTAAAGAAATGCCAAATAGTTCTAAAGTCGATAAACCTATCTTAATTGCCTCTTCATAGCGAGCGTTGTTTTGATAGTGAATAAGTCGAATACTATTAATATTAGCTCTATCTAGGTTAGATTGTGCATGTTCCAAGGCTTGATAAACTAACTGCTCAGCCTTTTCAAAATCGCGAATAATGTAATAGCATTCAATAGTTTGTAAATAGAATTCTAAAGTAACTTGATACTGAGTTTTCCAGCTGTTATTTTCTAATATATTTCTCCCTGCTGTGAAATAATTTAATGCTGGTTCATAAGCCGTTGATTGTTTGGCTTTCTTTCCAGCTAATAGATTAAGTTGAGCTAATTCATCTCGTTGCTGTGCCTCGGTCAATAAGTCAATACCAATATTTAACTGATTGACAATATCAAAGATATTTAATTCTATTTCTTCGGGTGGCGTATTTTCTAGCAGTAATTGACCAATTCTCAGATGAGTTGACTGCTTTTGGTCACCAGGAATTAGAGAGTAAGCCGCTTGCTGTACTCGGTCATGAAGAAATCTATATCCCAATCGAGAATTGTCAAAGCTGAAATTTTTTAGTTCTTCTGAATCAAAAAAACGGGGAATTTTGTAGTCTTTGTTCAAGGGTAGAATTAACCCAGATTGTAAGGCTGACCACAAATCCTCTGTCACCTCAGCAAGAGCTTTTTCACTAATGATAGTTAGGATATCGAGATTAAAGCGATCGCCTATACAAGCTGCCAATTTCAAAGCATCTTGACTTGTCTGAGGAAGCTTGCGAATGTTACTAGCAACCAGTTCAACTACACTGAGGTCAGTAATTCCAAAAGCCTGAATCTGCTCAATATCCCACCTCCAGATTCCTTTAGCAAAATCAAAGAACAATAATTGCTCTTGATCTAGGCTTTTAAGCATCTGAGTTAAAAAGAAAGGATTCCCCTGAGTTTTGTTAAACAGTAACTCAGCTAACCCAATCGAGCGCTCCGAGTCGTACAATGTATCAGCAATAATTTGCCGAACATGCGTGATATCTAAAGGACGGAGAGTAATAGTATTAACAATTGCTTCAGTCTGCTGAATTTCATAGAGAGTATGAATTAGAGGATGTGCTGGATTTACCTCATTATCTCGATAGGCTCCGATGAGTAATAAGTATTGACTATTAGGGTTAGTCATTAATAATTGAATGAGCTTCAATGAAGCAGCATCTGCCCATTGCAAGTCATCTAAAAAGAGGACAAGTGGGTGTTGAGGTTGGGTAAAAACATGGATAAAATCTTGAAAAACTCGGTTAAATCGATTTTGAGATTCAGTCAAACCTAGTTGAGGAACATCTGGCTGCTTGCCAATAATCAGTTTTACCTCTGGAATCACATCAATAATTACCTGACCATTAGTACCTAGTGCGGCTAAAAGTTTTTGCTTCCAAATTTGGAGTTGTTGCGTACTTTCGGTAAGTAATTGTCGCATTAAGTCCTGGAAAGCTTGAATAATTGAGGCATATGGAACGTCACGCTTGAACTGGTCAAATTTACCTCCGATGAAGTAACCTCGTTCTCGCACAATGGGTTTGTGGACTTCATTTACTAAGGAAGACTTACCAATACCAGAGTAACCAGAAACAAGCATCAACTCGATTTTGTTTGTTGTTTGTTGTTTGTTGTTTGTTGTTTGTTGTTCGGCTTGCCCTGAGCTTGTCGAAGGGTTGTTTGTTGTTTGTTGTTTCTTACCACTGACTCGCTCAAATGCGGCAAGTAGAGTTTCTACTTCTCGTTCCCGTCCATACAGCTTTTGCGGAATGGAAAGTTGACCGGATTTGTCCAGTTGACCAGGAACAAAGTTAGCAATTTCACCTGTTGTCTGTAATTGAGAGAGACATATCTCTAAATCTGCTTTAAGTCCTGCTGCACTTTGGTAGCGATCTTCAGCATTTTTTGCCATCAGTTTCATCACAATTGATGACAAGACAGGAGGAATCTCTCTATTTATCTGGTGAGGAGGAACGGGAGATTGAGCAATATGGCAATAAACCATTTCTAAGGGATCATTGCTGTTAAAGGGAAGCGTATGGGTAAGCATTTCATAGAAGGTAACTCCAAGTGAGTAAAAATCAGTACGATAATCAATCGCACGATTCATCCGCCCGGTTTGCTCTGGAGACATATAGGCAAGAGTCCCTTCTAGCAACTCAGGATTACTAATTTGTTGGGTTTCTCTAGAAAGTTGAGTGGCAATTCCGAAGTCAGTAATCTTAACAATTCCAACTTCATGATTAACAATGATATTTTTGGGTTTGATATCTTTATGAATAATATGGTGAGTATGCAAATGACCTAAAGCTTCTGTCAGTTGGATGGCATAGTTCAAAAAAGACGTGAGATCAAGGGATTCTTTTTCAAGCAATTTCTTCAGAGAAATACCCCCAAAGTCTTCTAAGACTAAAGCTAAACCATTCTGGTAAGTTTCTAAGCTTAAGGGTTTGACAATTCCCTCTATTTCCAAGTTCTCTGGAATCAAGTACTCGTGTTTGATATAACTAATTTCAGCAAGAGTGGGAATGTCAGTTGTGGGGATTTTGATAACAACTGGTTTTTGATCTAGTAACCGAGTACCACGATAGATGATTGTAGAAACACCTTCATGAATGACTTCTATCAGTTGATATCCAGGAATCACGACCATGTTAACTGTTCTCCCATTGACCTTATTTAGATATCTACAGACTCCTGTGTCGGAATTCAGGCAAAGTTACATCAAAAAAACAAGCTGTCTCTCTCGTACTTGTGGTGGAAAACTCCATTTTTTAGTCACAGGGCATAGGGCGTAGGAAATATGTTATGTAGCAAACATTCTAGTTAATAAATCAGATTTGCTCATCACCATGAGTAGGAGAGAGCCAAAACTATACTGTTCTAACTACAGGAGGTTACTCAATTTACTTTTCCTACTTTTCCTACTTTTTAGGGCTGACGCAAGTTTCACATTTAAATACTATAGATAGTATTAGAGTGAGAAGTAGTACTTGATGTTGAACAGAAGAGTTGTTTTAAGCTAATGTGCATAAAACATTGCATATTGTCGTGAAGACCAAATGAATTAACTATAAAACTTACGCTTTCTTGACTTCTAAATCAGCATCTGTAGGGGCGTATAGCTATACGCCCCTACTCTATGCGGTGTCCATGCGTAAATCCTGAGCTATTGACTGCAAACCCGCTTACACTCAACACTCAACAAAAAACAAGTAACTCTAGTGTGCTGTGCGTACATCAACAGCAGCTTAGCCATTGATGTGCATCTACCAAATCAGCTACTTTGCCGTAACGGGTTTAACAACGACCCGACCATCTTCAACGACAGTGCAGTATTTTGGCTTTGTCTGGCTAGAACTCACTGCGGAGTTATCTGTCAACTGGTTACATTGGTGGATGTTTGTTTGTTGTTGTTGATTGAGTACGACGGCACAACAGGCAGTTGTATGGCACGACATATAGAAAACAACTAAATATGGTTACAGAACCCCTGGACAACCATAGACACTGCTTTTGTATTTCAGACGTAAAGGCTGCCCTTTTTGTAGTTCGCTGACTGCTAGTTTTAGGGCTAGTAATCTTGATCTCTCTAATGTAGCATTTTTATCTAATAAAATCTACTTGCAACCACAACCTAACCTACACAAGAGGCGAGAAAACACGCCCTAGCCAATTGTCTAGGAACAGGTCTCCCCATTTTACTGATGCTGCTGGCGATCGCTATCAAGGAACATTTGATTAGTGTTACTCAAATCAAAACTGTGAAAACTATGAGAACTGGAAGAATTGCCGGGACTTTTGAGCGGGAGAGACAACTCAATCATGAGCATGAAACAGGAGGCTGTCGTCGTCGTGGTGGGCGTCGATTTGGGGCAGGGAGAAAGAGAGGTTGTGGTAAGTGGGGAGAGGAAACTGTAGTGATGCGAATTCCTAAGTCACAAGTCGAACTGATAAAAGCCTTTCTCGACAACATTAAGCCCATTGAGATGATCTAACAGAATCAGGACTTACGCGCCTGGACACCACATATAGTAAGGGTGAACGGCCGTTCACCCCTACAAATTTCTATCCCTGCTCTACTGCTCTATAGAGAAACAGGGGATTGTTGGCGATTTTGGATCAGGTTTTGTATTTCTTCTAAGGGGTCTCCCTCTAACGGTGAGCCGTCTGGTGCCTCCAGAACGAACCCTGCATCGCGGATCATCTCTAAGTCTTTGGGGGGAGCTTGCCCTGGTGTAGTGAGGTAGTCTCCGATAAAGATGGAGTTTGCCGGGTAAAGTCCAAGAGGTTGGAGCGATCGCAAATGAACTTCTCGCCCCCCAGCAATCCGGATTTCCTGAGATGGCAGCAGGAAGCGGAACAAACAGAGGATACGCAAACATCGACGCGGATCTAGCTGGCGCAGGTTTTCAAAGGGAACACCAGGAATCGGAATCAGAAAATTGACGGGGACGCTAGTCACCTCTAGTTCCCGCAGAGAAAGCGCTAAGTCGATTACATCGTCATCTGACTCTCCCATGCCGAAGATGCCTCCGGAGCAAGTGGTAATTCCTGCTTCCTTAACATGCTTAACCGTCGCCACACGGTCATTGAAGGTATGTGTGGTGGTAATTTGGGAGTGATAATCTTCTGAAGAATTAAGGTTGTGATTTACCCGATCTACTCCTGCCTCTGCCAAGCGATGTGTCTGCTCTTCGCTTAATAACCCCAAGCAAGCGCAGATTTTTAGATCGTGTTTTGCCTTGACTTCCCGCACAGCATCCAGAACTTTGGTGAAGACTGACTCTGTAGGAGAACGCCCAGAGATTACCATACAGAAAGTTCCTGCCTTGAGTTGCTTGGCACGTTCAGCGGCGTTGAGGATTTCTTCTTTTGCAAGTAATGGATACTTTTCAATCTGGGCTGTAGAGATTTTGGACTGAGAACAATAATGGCAGTCTTCTGGACATAGCCCACTCTGCGCGTTGAGAAGGAAGTGTAGCCTTACCCGATTTCCCCAATAGTGCCGACGCACTTGGTAGGCAGCAGCCAGCTGATCGAGCAGTACTTCATCGGGGGCGCGAAGTACCGCCAGCGCTTCTTCACGGGTGAGCAGTTCACCAGTAAGCGATCGCTGTGCAAGGAGGTTCCAGTTGGGAAAATCTACTGGGAATTCTGACATGATGCTTCAAATTTTTCTCTGATCAACGAGAGATAGTCATTGTCCCATATCTTATTCGGGAACAGGTAATAGCGATCGCAACAAGTCCTAGTGCAGCGTAGCCCAAATCAGTAACCAAGGAACTGCTAAGGTAGGCATGGTCAATGTGCGCTTCAGCAAGCTTAACCTTTTGGGCTTCTAGCTCGGAGAATATTTCCACTGACTCAAGCACACTCAGCACCACCATTAAAGCCGAGTTGCGTTTCGTTGGGTCATCCCAATTTAAACAGGACTTACGCAAATTGCTGATTTCAACGCTACTGCCAGTAGTCGGGTGGGCACTGCCCACCCTACATGTAGAGGTTCTACGTAAGTCCTGTTAAACCTAGGGCTGCCTTTGCACTTAAGTTGACACCGATGGGCTGCCGTGCGTCTACAATCTCTGTTTAAATAGAGTGCTTATAGATTTCTTGAGGTTAGATTATGTGGAGTTTGTTTTTCACAGCTTTGAACACTCTTTCTTCTCCAGTTCTCTTACCCAAAAACCTAGGTAGTTTAGATACGTACCTAAAAAAAACCAATTATGTTAACCCATCTAGTTTTTCTAAACTATCTTTCACAATAGCTCAAACTTCTCCACTTGTTAATTTAGCTGAAGCCACTTCTTCTAAAGGATTTTTATTAAAATACTCCCCAG
>DALYIW010000001.1:16953-20508 GCA_031970155.1 Coleofasciculaceae cyanobacterium CTOTU46601
ACACTACTCCAAATTCTGACCCAAATGCCGACATTTTGCTTGCCCGAAAATTTCCTTCATCCAAAGGAGAAATCATTGTCAAAGTCACCACAACAGTTACACCTTTGGTTGGAGTCCCTAAGAACTTACCCAAAAATGTTAACAAACTCAATATTTCGGCAGACTTTTTTTCGAGAACTTTAAATCAAAGTGGCTATAAAGTTTATCAAATGTCAGAACTACTAATAAATGAAAGAAAGGCTTTTAAATTAATTGCAGAAACTCCTCAAAAATTAGGATCGACTATTGTTTTACTTGAAGGAAAAGGTGAAACAATGGTTGTTAGTACATCAATTTACCCTATAGATAATTCGGTAATTAGTCGTGAACTACTTGAACAAATAATAGCCGAAATAGGGGCAATTCAAAACTCAATTACTATTCGTTAATCTGTTCAGTATTGGTTATTCGATAGACCCAGCTTGAAAGTAGGGAGTAGGGAGTCGGGGAAAAAAGAGTTTCATTTCGCCAGTTGTGAACTCATACCATTTCTCGCGTGAAGATGCGCTCAATAACCTGTGTAGACAGGCGAGGCGAGAGTTCGTGTAGCCCCAGTCTTCTAGACTGAGGGGAAATATCGCCTACAGCTCTTTTCGAGTCAGGAAGCAATAATGGGTAATTCTCTAGTCGGTAAGCAAGAACGCAGATACAAGCAGTGACGGATGCTATTAGTGATTGGTGTTGAAAAGCCTTCAATTGACTCAATAACTCCGCCGAATTGTTCAACGACTGGTTTTAGGGATTGAGTCTCATCATCTGTCCAATGACCCCGATAGAGAATGGCGACACCGCCAGTTTTCAACAGTGGTAGTGCATATTTGGCACAAACATCTGCTGGGGCGACTGCTCTCAGGAGGGCTACATCATAAGCTTGTCGGTGTTGCTGTATTATGGCGATCGCTTCTGCTCTACCAGTTACAGTGGTTGCATTTTCAATACCAAGTTGGCAGCGCAGTGTTTCTAGAAAATTGATTTTCTTGCGGGTGGAATCGAGTAAGGTAACAGAACTTTGGGGAAATGCGATCGCCACAGGTAGTCCCGGAAACCCTGCACCTGTTCCAATATCAATCACTTTCAGGCACGATGTAGGATTGCTTTCACTTCTAAATCCTGACTCCTGACTCCAAACTCCCCGCAAAGAATCCCATAAATGTTTTTCCCAGAAATCTACTGGATCAGTAATGCGGGTCAAATTAAACTGCTGATTGCCTTCTAGAATTCCTTCATATAACTGTTGGAATAGCTGTTGCTGTTCGACAGATGGCTGCCAGCCTAGTGTGTCCTGCCAAAGGTCTGCCATTTCTGGCAACTTCAAAGTTTCAATCATTTGATATTTTGCACCATTCTCAACAAGCCATTTTTAGGGCAGGCAATGCGTCCTACCCCACCAGAAAAATCTCTGTAAGTGGGATGGGCATCGGGCCAGTCCTGCAACTGATGCAAGATGTCAGAATCATCGTACATACACCCGAACTCCATTACCCATCTCCCACACAGCCACCCATGCGCTGTCGTACATGAACATTGAATGAAAATTTCTCTTCCTCTACTCCCTACTCCCTACTCCCTACTCCCTACTCCCTAGCTGTAGTTTTTCAAATAACAGCTTGTGGCTCTACGTCTTTAGCAGCCAGTGTAGCTGGATCAACCGCTTGCAATTCTCCGTGGTTGAGTGTCCAGCATCGGTCGGCAATTTTCAACAAGTCACCAGCATCATGAGTGACAACCAACAGCGTCCAATCCGTTTTGAGTTTAGCTAGTAAATTAACTAACTGACGCCGCATTGACCAGTCCAATCCAGCCGTGGGTTCATCTAGCATCAACATACTAGGTTGCCGAATTAGCTGTACTGCCAGAGAAAGGCGTCGCTGTTGACCTCCACTCAATGCATGAGGTGCAGCGTGCAAGGATAGATCAGCTAGTCCAACTTCTGCTAAAGCTTCATGAACTCTCTGTGAACCCAACTCCGGATGTCCCAGGCGCAATTCCTCCAAAATCGTATTACCACAGAAATGTCGTTCGGGAAACTGAAATACCAATCCTCCCAGTTGTTGCAGATGATCTGGGGTAAGTTCCTGATCTCGCCAAAAAATGCTGCCTGCTGTTTGCTCTGCAAGTCCTGCCAAAATTTCTAGTAACGTACTTTTGCCAGAACCACTCGGACCAATCACTAGGCCAAGTTGTTGGGGGGCCAGTTCTAGGTTCAGAGCTTTTAAAATAGCGATCGGCGTCGCCGCAGGGTGGTAAGTCAGGTCTTTGAGATAAAGCATCAAGTATTTACAACAACAAGAGTGTTTGGGAGTTTAGTCGGTAGGCTTAAAATATTAATCTTAAGGTTGATCCCCACTAAAGAGGCAAAGTAGCCAGAGAGCCGTAGCTGTCAGCAGAGGGCGAACCCTGATTCCCTCTTAATTTTGACAAATATAAGCTTGATTCTCCAAATTCTTAGTTAGTGGAACCTTCAATCAACTGCAACGTCAGACTTTAGTCAAGCATTATTTTTTGCGAGGATGACAATGACGAATTGGTTTCCTGCACCAAAACGAACCGTAACAGCACTAGCTAGTGCAGCGTCTGTGGTACTTGGTTTGTGGGTAACGCCTTCTCTTGCTGCCGATCCTTTCCGTACTACTAATGTTCGTAACATCGGCGACAACACGGAAGCTGCTTTTAAAGCCATCTTCCAGCAAGGAAACTATAAAGAAGCCAAAAGCTACCTCAGCAAAGCGAAAGCTAGTGAACCCAATGAACCCCTAGCTTATGCGATGTTGGCGTCTCTGGCTTACACCGAAAATGATTGGGAAACCCTTAAGCAATACGCCTCCAAAACTCTGCAAACAGCACAGCAACTGACGACCACCGACCCCTTGCGCGGCAATCTTTACATAGCGGTAGGTCATTTTTTAGAAGGTGCTTATGATAGCAAAAAGCCGGGGGGAGGAGTTGTCGGAGCGATGAGCAAATTGCAAAAAGTTTTCCAAGCTCTGGACGAGGCAAAAAAAATTGACCCCAACGACCCTGAGCTGAATTTGCTGAATGGCTACATGGATTTAATGTTAGCTGTTAATTTGCCGTTTTCTGACCCATCTCAGGCAATTGAAAGGTTACAAAAGTATGGCTCTCCTCCTTACTTGGTCGAGCGCGGTATTGCACTGGGATATCGTGACTTGAAAAACTATAGTAAGGCAATGGAATTTGTAGACCGTGCCATTGCTGATGCACCCAATAACCCAGATTTGCTATACCTTAAAGCGCAAATTTTGGTGAAACAAGATAAGAGAAAAGAAGCTTTAGACTTTTTTCAAAAAGCTCTGGCAAAACAAGCTCAACTGCCAAATCGCTATGTCGCACAAATCACCTACGAGCAGTGTGTAGCTCAAAGCAAGCTCGACAATACCAATAAAGATTGCGATGCAATACGGGATAGTATCAGAGCTAGAAAAAATGGGTAATGGGTAATGAGTAATGGGTAATGGGTAATGGGTAATGGGTAATGGGTAATGGGTAATGGGTAAT
>DALYIW010000001.1:20568-38456 GCA_031970155.1 Coleofasciculaceae cyanobacterium CTOTU46601
GGGTAATGGGTAATGGGTAATGGGTAATGGGGAAGAATGCAAGGTTTTTTTCATTACCTGTTACCAAACCCTCTAGTGTTTGTTTCAACCTTAATGTGAAGTGTAAAAACTTAAAATTATCTCTATAAAATAGTCATTACTATTAAATAAATTTAAAGTATTTCAGCTTTTCAATAATTAATTAGTGTTACTAAAAACTAGAATATTTTGAACCAAAAGTCATATAGTTTGCTCTCAAAAAAATCCTGTAAACAAAAGCTAAGGATTTAGCTGGGTTTTTTCTGCATATTCGGTATGATTTGGATTTGTACTATGCGATCGCGCTCTTGGGTCATCTATCCAGCTAAGAGACGATTTAAGAAGGAGTTAGTGAAATGAGGCGATGGGTGCAAGCATCTGTAGGACGCGCTTGGCTGCTTACGCACCTTGGCGCAGCGGTAGCGAAGTGGCGAGTGTTAGTGTTGGCAATGATGGGAGTGTTGATGCAGCAAATCCTAAGACGGTCAATTCTCTTGGGAGTTGTGGCTTTTACATTGGCGATCGCACTCTCAAACTGTAATAGCCCCTCAAAACAGATCAACAACAGCCCAACACCCACATTAACCCCAGCCCTAGCCCCAGCAGGGGCGTTGGTTTACGGAGCACTCGGACAACCAGTGAACCTGGAATCTGGGAACATCACCGACGGCAACTCAACCATTGTCCAACAGCAAATCTACAATCGCCTAATTGACTTCAAACCAGGTACTACTGAACTGGTGCCGAGTCTGGCTACCGAGTGGAATGTTTCTCAAGATGGCAAGACTTGGACATTCAAACTCCGAGATGGAATCAAGTTTCATGATGGTACTGAGTTCAACGCCCAAGCTGTGAAATTTAACATCGAGCGTTGGTGGGATCCAAAAAATCAGTTTGGTTACCGTAATGCTGGGAAAACTTACCAGATTTGGCAAGACCTTTTTGGTGGTTATAAAGGCAGCCCTGATTCTTTTCTACAAAATGTAGTGGTAGAGGGCAAGAACACAATTAAATTTGTACTCAAGCAGCCTTTCGCGGCTTTTCCGGCGGCCATGGCTTCTGGCTACTTTGGTATTGCTAGCCCTGATGCGATTAAAAAAGCTGGAGCAACCTATGGCACTCCTTCCTCAACGGCTGTGGGAACAGGACCGTTTATTTTTAAAGAATGGCGTAGTGGCGATCGCATCGTCTTAGAAAAAAACCTGAACTATTGGAAAAAAGGCTTACCAAAATCAAACCAGTTGGTCATGCGCTTCATCACCGATCCAGCAGCCAGGTTGGCTCAACTGCGAGCAGGGACAATTGACTTAACGGTAGATCTTACTCCCGATCAGTTGGCAGAAATTAAAAGGGATTCTAACTTAGATGCTTTGTATCGTCCTTCTTTCAACGTTGGCTACCTAGCATTGAATCCCGGTTACCCCCCTCTTTCAAAACCAGAAGTGCGTCAGGCTTTAACAATTGCTATCAACAAACAGGAAATAGTCAAAGCGTTTTGGGGTGATTTGGGTGAAAGCACTTCTCACTTCATCCCTCCTTTGTTTAAAGAGTATCGTTCACCGAAAGTAACTGACTATCCGTACAATCCACAGGTAGCAAAGCAAACCCTCGCCCAAGCCGGTTACCCCAATGGCTTTCCTCTGGATCTTTGGTACATGCCAGTTAGTCGGCCCTACTTCCCCAACCCAAAACTGATTGCAGAAGCCTTTGCTGCTGAACTGAGTGCGATCGGCATTAAAGTTAACCTAAAAACTAAAGACTGGGCTGCATATCTAGCCGATCGCAAAAAGCCCCCTGGTTATCAATCCTTCATGCTGGGTTGGGTAGGCGATTATGGCGATCCCGATAACTTCTACTACCCTCACTTTGGCCCAGGTGCCACCTCTGACTTGGGAAAGTGGAAAAATGAGCAAATTATCAAGCTTTTGGATCAGGGGCGATCGACTGGAGATCAAGCAGAACGAATTAAAATCTATCAACAGGTAGATGAAATTTTATATGAAGAAGCCGTGCGTATACCTATTGTTCACGCACAGCCCCTTTTAGCCAAACGTAAGAAAGTCACTGGCTGGATTCCCAGTCCATTTGGTTCTCAGCCTTTAGATGAAGTTGCTAAGAGTTGAAAGGTTGAAATTTAAACTGAATTTACTAGCCTGCGAAGGCAGGCTTTGTTGGTGTAGCCCCAGACTTTTAGTCTGTGGGTTATTGACCAAAACGGGATGCTCCTAATTAAAACTTGAGAAGATAACCTTTAACCCTTTTATGGCTCAATATATTCTCAGACGCCTGCTCAACTTGCTACCTGTTCTGTTGGGAATTACACTTTTAGTATTTACTCTGTTGCATTTAATTCCTGGTGACCCAGCAGTAGTAATCCTAGGAGAACGAGCTACTCCTGAGCAAGTTGCCGCATTGAGAGAACGATTAGGTCTAAATCAGCCATTGCCGCTACAGTACCTCATATTCCTATGGAATTTGATACGGCTTGATTTCGGTACCAGTATCATCAGCGGCGTTACCATTGCTGAGGAAATCAAAACCCGTTGGCCAGCTACTTTTGAGTTATCGGTAGCTGCGATGTTGATAGCAATTATTTTGGGGATTCCAGCAGGAGTCTTGGCAGCAGTTCGCAAGAATAGCGCAGTGGATAACTTGACAATGAGCGGTTCTCTGCTTGGTGTCTCAATGCCAGTGTATTGGTTAGGGTTGCTTTTGATTTACCTATTTGCTGTGAACTTGAACTGGTTACCACCGAGTGGACGAATCAGTATTGATGCAGGATTTAATTTCAAACCCATCACTAACTTTTTGGTACTCGATGCCTTGCTCCAATTGGACTTCAAAGCACTAAAAGATGTCCTAGCGCATCTGATATTGCCAGCACTCACTTTAAGCACGATTCCTTTAGCAATTATTGCCAGGATTACCCGCAGCGCGATGCTTGAAGTGCTATCGCAAGACTATATACGTACAGCAAGAGCAAAGGGACAGCTTGAGCGTTGGGTGATTTTCAAACATGCACTAAAAAATGCTCTCTTGCCAGTGGTGACAATCATTGGTTTGCAGTTTGGGACGCTTTTAGGTGGTGCAATTCTTACGGAAACTATTTTCTCTTGGCCTGGAATTGGCTCTTGGATTTATGAGGGGATTCTGGCACGAGATTATCCAGTAGTGCAGGGTGGAGTAGTTTTTGTAGCAGTTGCTTTTGTGTTAATTAATCTTCTAGTTGACCTATCTTACGCTCTCTTAGATCCCAGGATTCAATACCAATGACTATTACTGCAAAGGCTTGGAGTGCAAATGTTTGGCGATCGCTTCAGCAGTTTTCCCAATCAACTTCAGGAATTATTGGGCTTTTCCTAACAAGTGCCATTGTATTAATGGCGCTGCTTGCCCCAATTCTACGCCCCTATAACCCAGCTTTAGACCGAAACTACTTGTCACGGTTGAAACCCCCTACGTTTGAACACTGGTTCGGCACGGATGGATTAGGACGAGATATCCTTGTCCTCGTGTGGTATGGGATGCGAACTTCGCTGTTTATTGGATTGGTGGCGGTGGGATTGGGGCTGGTTATTGGTGTGCTGCTGGGGTTGGTTGCGGGATACTTTCGGGGGTGGTTAGAAACGCTGATTGGCTGGGTGACTGATATTTTGTTGTCGTTTCCTTCTATACTTTTGGCGATCGCGATCGTCACTGTCACTGGCCCAAGCATACCCAGTGTGATGATTGCGGTAGGAGTGGTGCAAGTCCCCATTTTCATCCGACTGACTCGCAGTATGGTGTTATCACTTAGAGAGCAGGAGTTTGTTCAAACTGTGAGAGCATTCGGTGCAACGCCAGGACGAATCATTTTCCGCCACATCTTACCAGCAAGTCTCGCACCGATAGTCGTACAGGCAACTCTCTCGATTGGTACGGCAACTCTAGAAGCAGCGGGTTTGGGCTTTTTAGGCTTAGGCGCACAGCCTCCCACTCCTGAATTAGGCACAATGCTATCTGATGCTTTTAAGGGCGGCTATTCTCTCTCTTCACCCTGGACTATCTTGTTTCCAGGTTTATTTATCACGCTGACCGTTCTGGCATTTAATCTATTAGGTGATGGTCTACGGGATGCCCTAGATCCACGAGCAAGCCGTTAGCGAAAGCACACAGCTGTCAATAGATTTAGGTCTAAAAGTATCACTTTTATTTTTGATAAATCTTAAGTTAGGCTTAAATATAATTTAATTCCCTAGAGTTCTTCTGCACTCAACAAAGGTGCAGAGGAGCCAAGCTATTTGCGGAGTTGGAAAACGCAGAGCCTTCATGGGTACACATTATTTCTGCGTGTTGGTTCTACTCTCAACAGCTCTGATTCTAGATGCAATCGATTTAGCTCTAATCTGAGCGCTGGCAACTCTAATTTGAGCAGCATCCTTGCGAAGCTTAGCAGCCTGCTCTGCCGCCGCTTCAACAGACGATTTAAGCAGGGTCATGTCAACTTTAAATTCAGCAATGTTCGCCTCAGTTTTGTCAGTTCTGAGTTCTAGGTTGGTAGACCTAGCTTTTAGTTCCTCAACTTCAGCTTTGAGTGCAAGAATACAAGCTCTCAGCCTGTCATCCTCGTAAACTAGCGAACCGATTTCACCAGCTATAGCGTCAAGTACATCTCTATTGAGTAAATCAGGATTTAACACAACTTCTTCCTGTAAAGTAACAGTTTATGGTCTTTCTATGATTATTACAGCGCAATATTGAGAATTTTGTTGAAAAATAGTGACGATTAGCTTGCCAGACAACTTAGTTCACTACTTGTTGAGGCGTTGGAAGTAAATTGTATTCGTAGTTGAGTGCTAGCCTATCCTAAGCATACTAGCTAAGAAAACAAAAGTGGAAGTTCTAGAACTTCTTCAAGAAGAAGACGATGCTGGGCAATTTGGTAGTAGTCAGGATTAATCTCTGCACTGTAGCAACGACGATTTAACTCAAGGGAGGCGATCGCACCAGGACAAAGGCCTCCAAACGGCTCCCATACTACATCTTCCGCGTCACTTGATGCACTAATCACTCGTTTAATCAAACGAAGTGGCTTCTGATTTGCATGAGCGCTCTTTGCCATCTTAGTCTTGAGACGTTCATTTCCACGCACAGGAGGTTCTGTCCAGACATTTGTAACCCCGTGGGTGTGATTCCATTTTGGTCTCATACGCGACCACTGTTGAGCCGTCACTAACGACTTTCTATCCAGAGAAAAATAGGGAAATTCTGTAGGCTTACCATATTGATTGGCATAGTTAGAAAGCCGCTCCATCATTTCTGAAGGTGGAAAATACCAAAGATGACATTTAGTAAAGTATTTGCGAGTTGCAGCGTTCTTGACTCCACATGCTTCATTTGTTTTGGAGAGTGGAAGTCCACTTCTTAACCATTCATGGCGAAGCCAATCCTGTATTGAAAGTTGCAAACCATCACCCGCCGTCAACAAAACATTGCGGACATATTGAACACAGACTTCACTTACAACAGGAAATCGGCGTATAGTCTTGCTGTTGACGTTTCCAGCTATTTGACCAATACCTTTATCCCAAACATGGAGTGCACGATACGTGAAGCCATATCGTTCCAGCACTGGATGAACAGTTGCCCATCCTATTTCATTGCACCAAAACCATAGTGTTGTTTCAGGTAAGGCGTAATTAGCCCAAGCTTGGATGTGAGGTTCATACCATTGTGCAAGCTGATGGTGAGTTGGTGGGTCACCAGGAAAAAGACCTAATCCATAAGGGCCATCCGACATGATGACTATTGGTGCCGCCCAGTGTTCATATCGAGTGACTGCATCAGCCATTTCAATCTGAACAGAACCGAGAGAGGTGGTAGGTACAGCAGATTCTAACCGGCAAGTTTCTCTTGAGTCGTGCTGACCATTGTGTTTACCCTTAATCGCCCTTACCCTTCTTTATGAATGAAGGCTTCTCATTTTCTTCTAACCACTTCTCTATCAGTTCCTTCAGCACATCGCTCATGTCACGCCCCTCTAAGGCACAGGTTGCCTTAAAGCGAGCTCTCAGTGATTCGGGAACCCGTCCTCTGACAAATACTGGCTTTTCAGCTTCAGACACAATCTATCGCTCATAAATTCTCTTATACATCTTCTCATTGTGAGGAGTAGAGGGAGCAGCAGGCGTGAGCGCTCCCTCATTTTTACCTAATACCCAATGAAGCTGCTAGCTGACTTTCGCACCAGCGTCTAACTGCACTCAAGGTTTCTGCTGCTCATCAGATGACGGAGACTGTTTTGAGATCTGCTCGTGATGTTCTCTGGCAGCTTTCTCTAAAAGGAATGCTGCCAAGCTACTGATGGAGCGACGTTCCTGATGTGCCCACTCCTCGAGTAGGTCATAAATCCCATCTGCTAAATAGGTTGCTAGTCGTTTGGTCATTAGAGATTTAAAAGTTTATCGTCTAGGTCAATCATCATAACAGTGCTGTATCTAGACCGTTATGTCGATATTAGCTCATAAAAAGCACTTATTTGTATTGCTTACATGCTATAGTTACAAACGAGTCAAAGCCAGCGGAGAGCGTGGAAACTTTGCCGCTGGCTTCTGGCTCCATCATTCAAGGAGACTCTAACAATGGTAAAACTACTAATACGTCACCGCATCAACCCCCAAAGTTTCGTTATCACCCTCAGGCAAATCGCCAAGTACCTAAAAATCAACCAAGAGCGCATCCTTAACTGGGAAAAATGGCACAACGTCCTTTGGGTGCATATCAAAGGATTAGGAGGTTACTTTGTCAGTTACCGCAAGCTAGAGCAGTGGATTGCCGCTTGTCGTACTCTAATTCATAGCTGCCCAAACCTAGAAGCTCTCAACGCTCTCTGGTCAGTCATTCTGCAAGAGGCTCAACGATATACAGAAGAAGCTCTCACCCGACTTGAATCAATCTGGCATCAACGATGCATATATTTGTCCAGTTGTCAACAGATTTAGAGATGCGATCGCAATAATCTCACGGCACAACAGCAATGCATTCAATTTCTACTAAAACGTCTTTTGGCAAACGAGAAACCTGAACACAGGCACGAGCAGGAGCTGATGCTTCATCGAAATATCGAGCATAGACCCCATTCATCGCGGCAAAATCATTCATATCTGCCAGAAATACTGTTGTTTTGGCGACATCCTGAGTTTTAGCACCAGCTGCTGTCAGTATGGCTTCAAGATTCGCCATCACTTGCTCTGTCTGCTTGACGACATCATTAGCACCGACAATTTCTCCGGTACTGGGATCGAGAGGAATTTGACCAGCCACAAAAACTATTTGACCACTGGCTGCGATCGCTTGATTATAAGGTCCAACTGGTGCTGGTGCGCCTTCAGTACGGATAACTTTTCGCATCATAATTTGATTAGTCTCAGGATAAAAATTTTCTTTAAGCAGCCTTCTGGCCAAGGGATAGAATCGACTGATTTGCCTGTTCTAGAGCTTGGTTAAGTGCATCAATATGCTGCTCCAGACGAGTTAGTAGAGAAGCCGAAAGTGGCTCCTCTTTTGCCCTCTCAACGTCCACTGCTAGAGTCTCAATGGCTTTAGCAGAATTTGTTAGCGTCTCTTGAGTCTTTTGAATACTCTGCTTAAGTTCAGCTTTCAAAGCATCTGGGGTTTCCTTAGCAGAATTCTGGAATTTTTCCTGAAGTTCTCCTATATTCTCGCCAAGTTCGTCTATAGCCTCGGAAGTATCCTCAAGCAATTGTGCCCTAGCTTCGAGGTCTGTTTTGAGCTGTTCGCGAGCGGATTCTCTGGTATCGTAAGCAGAGTTCTCCAGCGTTTGGGTCAATTGATCAGTCGCCTTTGTCGTGGCTTGAATGGCTTTGTCTATACACCGCTGAGTTTCTTGAGCGAGGTTTTTCACGACGGTAGTAGGACTTTCTTCTTCCTGTTTAACTGGCTGTTCAACTGGAATAATCGGCTGTTCAGGATTTTGAGCAATTAAGGTGGCTACAGAGGTTGACCCTGAGCGAAGCCGAAGGGTCAAGGCTTCGACTGATTGGGGTTGCTGATTTGGGGTTTTGGCGATCGCTTCCTGGCTAAAAATTGTAGTAACAATGAGCAAAACACCAGTCAGAACAATGATTAATGCTTGACCTTGCAGACGCTTTAACCCCTGAATTACTCGGCTCATCAATAAACTCCTTCTTGCCTGATTGAGCTGTGGATGCGATCGCAGCCTGTATGTAGAGAGTATGTTACGACAAACGCGGACGTAGCCCATAATGTCGATAGCGCCAATAATCCCGCAAAACTTGGTCATGGTCAAAGCAGAGATTAGTTGGGATACTCCAAGATTCAAAAATTCCCAGATGCTTAGCATCATCTCCTGCCTGAGGTTCTCCCGTTGCTGTTGCCAAAAACACAATACTAAGGGTGTGTTGGCGCGGATCGCGACTGGGATCTGAATACACTTGAAACTGTTCTATCAGCTCAACCTGTAAACCAATTTCTTCTTGAGCTTCGCGCACAGCAGCGGTTTCTACTGACTCACCGTAATCAACAAAGCCACCAGGTATTGCCCAGCCCAGAGGTGGATTTAGGCGTTCAATCAAAATAATCGGTCGATGGGGGCGGTCTGCTAATTCAATGATGATATCAACCGTCGGAGCAGGATTGCGGTAAGTCACAAGCTTCAGTCATTCACTTATATGCTGCTTCCAGAATATACGTCTAAGCCAGTACTGAATCTAGTGCAGTGTTAGCCGATCGCCTCTCGTCCCTTGTTAACTGAAAAATAACTTCTGCAAAAGTAACACTAGATACATTAAGCAACTATCCTACCGGAAGATTCAATACCAGCGAAGGATTCAACTAAGATATATGGGTGTTTTACATTTAAGAGTATTTTCTGAGGTTCCTATCTATGCCATTTCCCCGTGCCAGTGGTATTCTGCTGCACCCAACTAGTTTTCCGGGTCGCTATGGGATCGGGGACTTAGGTCTAGAGGCTTACCAGTTTGTAGATTTCCTCGCCCGCAGTGCCCAGCAGCTATGGCAAGTATTGCCCTTAGGGCCGACTGGCTTTGGGAATTCACCCTACATGAGTTTTTCTACCATGGCGGGCAACCCTTTGCTCATCAGTCCTGATGTGCTTAAAGACAATGGCTTCTTGAGCGAAGATGACTTGCGCGAGGTGCCAGACTTCCCGCTCGACAGAATAGACTTTGATCGAGTAATTGCCTGGAAGATGCCCCTGTTGCGTCAAGCCTGTCAGAACTTTAAAGAAAAAGCTAGTGCCATTCAGCAAAAAGAGTTTGAGGGCTTCTGCCGAGGTAAGGCCAGATGGCTTGATGACTATGCTTTATTCATGGCGCTACTGGATACTCAAGAAGAGCCGACCTGGAATGCTTGGCCTAGTGAGCTGCGTCACCGTAAGCCAGAGGTGCTAGAGGAGTGGCGTGGTCGTCTAGCCGATGAAATCTTGTTCCACCAATTTATACAGTTTGAGTTTTTCCGGCAGTGGTCTGAACTTAAAGCTTACGCTAATGCTCAAAATATTCGGATTATTGGCGATATTCCGATTTACGTAGCCCACAACAGTTCGGATGTTTGGGAACATCCAGAGATCTTCCAGCTTGATCCCGATACAAGCTTGCCTGGTGAGATGGCGGGAGTACCACCCGATTATTTTTCAGCAACTGGGCAGTTGTGGGGCAATCCAGTTTATAACTGGGAATATTTACAGTCCACACGCTTTGCTTGGTGGGTTGAGCGCGTTCGAGAAACGTTAGCTTATGTAGATCTAATCCGCATTGACCACTTCCGTGGGTTGGAGTCATTCTGGTCAGTGCCTGCGGGGGAAGAGACGGCAATCAATGGTCGATGGGTCAAAGCTCCTGGTCATGCTCTATTTGAAACGATCCGTGCGGAACTAGGTAGCCTACCCATCTTGGCAGAAGATCTGGGTGACATCGATCAGGCAGTACTCGACCTAAGGGATCATTTCGAGTTTCCAGGGATGAAAATACTGCACTTTGCCTTTGGCAGTGATGCCCAAAATGCCTACTTACCGTTTAACTTCAATGCTAATTGTGTGGTGTACACTGGAACCCACGACAATGATACGACGGTCGGCTGGTACAATCAGGCATCCGACCACGAACGGTGGCGGCTGCACCAGTACCTCGGCTGCACTGGATCTGACGGGATTGCTTGGGATCTAATTCGCCTAACTCTGAGTTCTGTAGCCAATCAAGCGATTATTCCCCTTCAGGATGTTTTCAGCCTAGGCACTGATGCCCGCATGAATGCTCCTGGTACTGCTGAAGGTAACTGGGGGTGGCGCTACCGAGGCGAAGCTTTAACTCAAGAGTACAGCGATCGCCTTAGGGATATGGTCTTTATTTATGGTCGTCAAAACATCAATTAGGAATACACAAGTGACATGCTCCCCATGAAATAGGGTAGGGGCGTATAGATATACGCCCCTACAGATGGTGGTTTAAAGGGAAATATGCGTAAGGTCTGACGGTATGTTTGTTTAATCCATAATCAGGCAGAAAGTCCTCTCCTAGGCGGCTACTGAGAGCCAGGATTGGCTGCAAAAGTCAGTTCTTGCACTTCACCAGGGGCACCCATCTCTTTTGCTGTTTGGTCGTTAAACTCAACGAGGACGCCGCCTGCATTACCAGCCCTAACAATCAGTTTTTTCTCAGCACTCCATGTACGCTGTGTACCTTCTGGCAAAACGCCTTCAAATTCTGTCTTACCGTCTGCGACTACCCGCATCCAAGACTGAGACTTGAGCTTGACACCCACTTGAACCTGCTTTCCATCTTGAGGATGCTGAGTCATCAGAGCAAATTGGCTGGGTTCTAACTGTTGTTGTTGGTTCTTGTTTGCCGTCTTACTGGGTTCAGGCCCTTGTTGTACTTGCGGTGAGGAGCCTTCGGGCTTAAAGTCTGGTGTTGCAGAGCGGCTAACTAGATAAGATAAGCCATTGACAGAACTAATCACCAAAAACACATAGAGCATGTAGAGATGAATCGGTCGTAGTTGAGCGGCTGGTAAGTGCCGCCAAGAAGGCTTGAGAACCTGAAAACCTGATCCCGTAGGAAAATTACTAGCGAACTCAGCTCCGTTCAAACCTAGCGCTTCAGCGTAACGCTTGATAAAACCTTTTATGTAGACTGGTTCTGGTAATTGGTCCAGCTTGCCTTCTTCGATCGCATTTAATAAGCGTGCCTGAATTCGGGTTTGAGCCGCAACTTCCTCTAAAGGGATGTACTGTTCGGTGCGGAACTGGCGCAGACGAGAGCCTAGTTCTTCGAGCTTCTCGACTTGTTCCTGGTGAAAATAAATTTTAGTCTCCTTCATATACTGTACTCCTATATCTCTGCTGGCACGTTTACTGATGGTTGGTGGACTTGGTTGTAGAGGAAGCGAATTTCAAAATTTTTAAGATAACGATAATGACCACTGGGTAGTTCCGACTCACCTGGTAGTTGTAATTGAATCGGACCTATCGCAGTGCGGTGCAGATGAATCACTGGATAGCTTAGCAGCTCAGCGACACGACGAATCTGCCGATTTCTTCCTTCTGTCAACACAATTTCTAAAAGAGTGTCAAAATCCCGACACTTTAGTACCCGTACTTGAGCAGGTAAGGTTTTTTTCCCTGACAGGTCAATACCCTGACGCCAAACTTCTAGCACAGATTCGGGGGGATGACCCTGTACCCAAACGTGATAAGTCTTGGAAACATGATGACGAGGATGAGTGAGGTGAAACGTCAGTTCCCCGTCATTCGTAAGCAGTAATGCGCCTGTTGACTGAGCATCCAGCCGTCCTACTGGATGGAGTCCTTGACCTTGTCTGAGTTTATTTGGTAGCAAGTCAAAGATTGTAGTACGATTTCTAGAATCGCGGCAAGTGGAAATTACTCCCACAGGTTTGTTCAATAAAATACAAATCGATTGAGGGCGGTTGCTTGGTTCTACAGGTTTGCCATCAACTTCTATCAAGTCTTTTTGTGGATTAGCTTTTTGTCCCAAATGTACTACTGCGCCATTAAGTCGAACCCGTCCCGCTAAGATCAAGTTCTCAGCTTGACGCCGTGAGGCAATACCCCACTGTGAAAGAATTTTTTGTACTCTTTCGTCCATGGCTCGACTACTGTATGAGCTTTTGCATCTAGAGAAGGTGGTCTAGTTTGACGAGCTTCCCCCTAAGAGTAAGGGAAACGCTCAAGCGCAAACACCTAGGTTTTGCACCAACTTTACTAGACTATGTACAAATATTACAAGAATGTGGTTAACTTCAAGTGTTCGGCTTCTGGGTAAGACAACAGCCCAGAAAAAGAGGTGCGATCGCTATTCATTTGAGCATATAAGGACTGATGCACTTTGGCTACGGAAATATAATTTATAGGATTGATGCTTAAAGCAACGATTTTACGTCGTGGCTTTAGGGTTCTGTTAAACATGACCAACAAAAGTGGCTTTTGCATAATAGACAAAACTTGTGAAAAAGTTGTGAAGAGAAATGTTAGCGAAAACTTTATGTATTTTGAGGTGAATTTGTGCTGGAAACTCCCGAAGCTTTGAAGCTGAAAAAAAGCAGAATTATCAGCACAGTTTTGTCACCAGCCGTGGGGTTGTGGTTGCGATCGCAAGTCGAGCAGGTTGAAGCTTTGCAATTCAAGATTGTAGGAGGCGATCGCCAAATCCTCACCGGTCATATTCCTAAAATCACTATCCAAGCAAGTAGCGCCATCTATCAAGGACTCAATCTTAGCCAGATTCAGCTGGAAGGCACCGATATTCGCGTCAACCTACCTCAGGTACTCAAAGGCAAGCCCCTGCGCCTTTTAGAACCCGTACCAGTTGTTGGTCAGTTGCTAGTCACTCAAAACAATCTTCAAGCATCGCTTCAGGCACCATTACTTGCCAACGCTTTAACTGAGTTCCTCTATACGTTGCTCGAAACAGCTAGCAGAACCGACCTAGCGAACCGTTTAAAAGATCAACAAATTAGCTGGCAACAGATTACGATTGATGCTGGTAATCTGACCATTTTTGGAACTCTGAGCGATGCCGATGCTAATACAACACCAGTAGTAATTCGCACCAGCATCAAACTAGTAACACCTCACGAACTGGAACTCAACTCTCTCCAGATTCAAATGCAGCCTCTATTCGAGCCGATAATCTTAGATAGGTTCCATGCTGATTTGGGTTCAGAAGTTGAGATTGAGGAACTTACTCTCACACTAGGACAGCTGATTTGTCGCGGGCGTCTGAGTGTGATTCCATAGAAGCGACTTAAAACCTGCTCATACCAAACCTGAACGCAGTGCCACAACTGCTGCTTGAACTCGGTCATCAACCGCGAGTTTGTTCATGATGCCTCTGACGTGAGTTTTAACTGTATTGGCACTCAGGTAAAGTTTTGAGGCAATCTCCGGATTGCTATAACCTTCGACAATCAGTTTTAAGACTTCCATCTCGCGCTGCGACAAATTAGCGGTGTTGCCAGTCGGTGAAGGTGGTGAGAGATGCTGGAGAACTTGACGACCAATCTGAGGATCCAGATAAGTGGCACCTTCAGCCGCCGCCGCAATTGCCTTGAGCAAACGTTCTACACTTGCCCCTTTTATGCAGTAGGCATCCGCACCACTAAAAAGCGACGCAATAATTTCTTGCTCAGTCGTGTGAGACGTCAGCATCACAACTCTAACTTGGGGAAGTACCGCCTTAATTTGCTGGGTCGCAGCAATGCCATCTAAACGCGGTAAACCAATGTCCATCACAATGAGGTCAGGATTGAGCTTCTTTGCGGCTTCAACGCCCATGTATCCGTCTTCAGCTTGTCCCACAATGATGATTTGAGGATGAGCCGATAACGACTGCTCTAGACCTAGCTGCATCATTGGGTCATCTTCCACAATCAAAACCCGTAAGGGAGTAGATTCAGTGGGCAAATTTAGAGGTAGTGAAGTTTCGGATGACATGGCTTGTGCAAAAAGCATTGCTCTGAATCATCGTATTTTACCTTTCTTGCGTAAGAAAGCCCCCGTTTAGAAGCATATGCCTTCAAGCTTCGCTACAGTACAAACTACTTCTACTTGTGTTTGGTCGCTTTTTTGAGCGGCTAGATAGACCTCAAGCCCAGTTTGTAAACAAATGTAACGAAATTGCTGTCATGCTGGTTTAATGTCTTGACAGCCCCGGAATAACCCGATAAGCTTGCATAACATACCCGGGTAAAACGATTGAAATTATATGCAAGACAAGCAAAAAGTAACGTTGTATCTCCCACCAAAACTCTACCGCCAGCTCAAGGTTCGAGCTGCTGTTGACTTGGACTCAATGTCGGCCATGGTCGAGAGAGCAATTGTCTTCTATCTTCGTCACCCGGAGCTAGTAGAAGAGGTGGAGGCATCATACGGGAAAAGGCATCAGGTTCATACTTGTCCAGAATGTAGGACTTCTGTGGTGATCAAAGATGGGGAAATGGTTTCCATCGAAAATCAGCCCAGTCTTCTAAATGAAGAGCTTCCAGTGGACAAGGTGCGAGAAGAAGTAGACTCTCAGGGTTCTCAGGGAGAAGAAGAATTAGTTCCCTGTTGATAGTGCGAATAGAAGAGCTGAATGTGTTGCTCTTTTGATGATGTTTGAGCAATGGTTGCGCCGTCTCTAAGTAGGTCGATAGTCATGCAGGAAGAGATCAATATTCTCATTCAAGCTCAATACCCTCTAATTTACCTCCTGACACCAGAGGAAGAGAGGGCAGAAAAAGCAATAGCCATGATTGCTCAAGCGAAGACACAGCAGCGACGTGTTTTTGTGTGGACGGTCACCCACGGGATTGTTGAGTACGGTCAATCACGCAACATCACTCAGCACAACACGGTCTCTCCAGAAGCGGCAATTCAATGGGTTATTCAGCAGAAAGAATCCGGTATTTTTATCTTTAAAGATTTACATCCGTTTATTGATTCGCCAGCAACGACCCGATGGCTGCGAGATGCGATCGCTAGCTTCAAGGGTACGCAGAAAACGATTATACTAATGTCTCCAGTACAGCAAGTTCCTATCGAACTGGAGAAGGAAGTGGTAGTACTCGACTTCCCCTTCCCAGACCTTACAGAACTCAATCAAGTACTGTCTCATCAACTGGAGCAAAGTAAAAATCGTCGTACTACTACAGAAACACGAGAGAAGCTCCTGAAAGCAGCGCTGGGCTTAACACACGATGAAGCTGAAAAAGTTTATCGTAAAGCCCACGTCAAAGCAGGGCGTCTCACGGAAGGCGAAGTTGAGATTGTTCTTTCTGAGAAAAAGCAGCTAATCCGCCGCAATGGAATTTTAGAGTACATTGAAGAAGACGAGACAATCGATTCTGTTGGCGGTTTAGAAGAGCTGAAGCGGTGGCTCAAGCAGCGCTCTAACGCTTTTACTGAAAGAGCCAGAGAATACGGCTTACCCCAACCGAAAGGAATGTTGATTCTGGGCGTTCCTGGGTGCGGTAAATCTTTGATTGCCAAGACCACATCTCGTCTTTGGGGATTGCCACTTCTGCGCCTCGATATGGGGAGGGTGTATGATGGTTCAATGGTTGGTCGTTCTGAAGCCAACTTACGCAACGCTCTAAAAACAGCAGAATCAATTTCTCCGACTATACTCTTCATTGATGAGCTGGATAAGTCCTTTGCTGGCACTACTGGTTCTTCTGATTCCGATGGAGGAACATCAAGCCGCATCTTCGGTTCTTTCTTAACCTGGATGCAAGAAAAGACCTCACCTGTATTTGTAATGGCGACAGCTAACCGAGTTGAGCGGTTGCCTGGTGAGTTTCTCCGCAAAGGTCGTTTTGATGAGATTTTCTTTGTAGATTTGCCGAATGCAGAAGAGCGCCAGCAAATCTTTAACATTCACCTCAGTAAGCGGCGTCGAGATATTGCTCGCTTTGATATCGAGCAGTTGGCGAAAGTTTCAGATGGATTTTCCGGTGCAGAAATTGAGCAAGCACTAATTGCCGCGATGTACGAGGCATTTGCTCAAGACCGAGAATTCACCCAACTCGATATCATAGCGGCTATCAAAGCAACTCTGCCGCTTTCTCGGACGATGACAGAGCAGGTAACAGCCCTGAGGGACTGGGCTAGGCAGCGCGCGCGACCTGCGGCAGCTTCCGTCGCTGAATATCAGCGATTGGAATTCTAAAAGGCTTTCTCCTGCTCCCAACAGGAGGAAAGGCTAGCGAGTTCTTGCTAGCAGTTTGACAAAAAAAAGCCGCACCTTCAAGAAGCGGCTTAATCTCAAAAACAAAACGCTACGTTGTCGTTTCTCTTCTATCTCTACTGGAGGAAATCCAAATGTCTCACTTTAGCACTCTTCGTACCAAGATCACTGACGCCGAAATCCTGAAAGCTTCTCTCCGTGACCTGGGTATCACCGTCAAGTCCGAAGCCGATGTTCGTGGCTACAACGGTCAGCGCGTTCGTGCCGACTTGGTTGCAGTTCTCGAAGGCGAGTACGACCTCGGTTGGTCTCGTAATAGCGATGGTTCTTTTGACCTGATTGCTGACCTTTGGGGCGTTGCTAAGAAGCATAACCAAACTGAGTTGATCAATTCGATCAACCAGAAGTATGCGGTTAACAAGACTTTGGCTGAAGTCAAGCAACGCGGCTTGCAGAACGCCAATGTTAAACTGGTGCTTCAGAAATAGTCTATCTAGGCGTTCCCAAGCTCACGGGTTGACCAATACGGGTTAACCCGTTTTTTGGTTAGAAGGTTGGAAGGTTGCAGGGCAAGAAGGTTAAAAGTTGTTTGCTCAACTTCCAGCCTTCTCACTCGTCAAAACTCCAACCTTTTGACTTTCCACTTTTAAGCAGATTAGTAGCCTCTTGAGCGGGTAGAGGATGGCTTAATAAATAGCCCTGCACACCATCACACTGGATTGAGCGCAAAAACGCCAATTGTTCTTGAGTTTCAACTCCCTCAGCAACCACTTCCAACTTGAGTCCACGTCCTAGCGCTACAAGTGCAGTGATAATAGCAGCATCATAAGAATCTGTGACCAAATCCCGAATAAAGGATTGATCGATTTTCAGCTTGTCCAACGGGAAGTGTTTTAAAGACGAAAGCGAGGAGTAGCCTGTACCAAAATCATCGATCGCAATTTGGATTCCCATACTCCGCAATGTCCGCAATACTGAAATAGTCAAATGTAAATCCTGCATGGCGATGCTTTCTGTAATTTCCAGTTCTAAATAACACGGTTCTAGCTGTGTTGCTTCCAGAACTTGAGAAATCACTTTCACCAAGTTTTTTTGTTGGAACTGACGGGCTGAAAGATTTACTGCCATCCGTACTGCTGGCAACCCTTGAGACTGCCAAGCCCGATTTTGGGTACAAGCCTCCCAAAGCACCCATTCTCCAATCAAGCTAATCAGACCGGTTTCTTCGGCTAAGGGAATAAACTGACCCGGTGAAATGAATCCCAATTCTGGATTCTGCCAGCGAATCAGCGCCTCCATCCCCACAATCTCATCCGTGTGTAAGTTAATTAACGGCTGATAGTACAACTGGAACTCTTGACGCTCTAATGCTCTATAAAGATTGTTTTCCAGCACCAGTCGCTCTTGTGCATTTGTACCAATTGCTTGGGTATAGAGTTGGTAGTTGTTGCGCCCTTGCTGTTTAGCACGGTACATAGCGGCATCCGCATTCTTTAAGAGCGTATCAGCATCTTCCCCATCATAAGGAGCCAGCGCAATTCCCAGACTTGCCTTAATGTATAGTTCTCGACTATCCAGCTGTAGCGGTACATTGAGAGCGTTTAGAATCTCTGTAGCAATTTTCGCGGCATCCTCAGCACTGCT
>DALYIW010000001.1:38489-53621 GCA_031970155.1 Coleofasciculaceae cyanobacterium CTOTU46601
CCCCAGCGAGCTAAAATATCTCCTTGGCGCAGGCAGCTTTTCAGGCGTTGAGCGACATTTTTGAGCAGTTGGTCACCGACTGCATGACCAAGGGTATCATTAATGGTTTTGAAGCCATCCAAATCCAGAAATACTACGGCGAGCATTTCTCCGTGTCGATGGGTAGAAGCCAACGCCAGAGAAAGGCGCTCATCAAATAGCATTCGATTAGGTAAACCCGTCAATCGGTCATGGGAGGCTTGATGGCGGAACATGTCCGCAACGCGCTTTTGCATCACTGCCATGTAAAGATGAATCCCTAACGCTTGCGCTAGCTTAATTTCTTCTGGCGTCCAGGGTTTTGCCTGACCTTTAGTGATTTCTCGCCATGCTTCAAAGGAGTCGCGAGGACGTAAGTTGCGAGTGTCGCTATTTCTTCGTCCTGCCCATAAGGTTTCGGTTTCTATCTCGTCGCGAAAGATAGTCAGGCAACCGACACACTGTTGACGGTACTGGAGGGGCACGATGAGAAGGCTGCAAATGTCAGTTTCAGAGAAAGCCGAAACTAAAGATTGTAGTGATGGTTCCTGGTGGAGATCGGGAATGGTATAGAGATGGGAGACTGCCCCGCTACCCCCAGAGTAGTTGGTAGCCGACTGAATTAGGGATTCGCTAGATGTAAACTCCCAAGTTTCAAGGTTTGCATCTGAAACATAGGTGTCTTGAGAACAATTCATGATACGCTGCCAAAAAGCAGTTTCTTCAATCCACGGTAGGGTAGGCTGAGTTCCAGTCGTGTACAGTTGAGCCGCCTCACCGCTAGGTTCCGCTGTGATATAGAGCCTCCCACTTGACCCTTCCAAGGCAAGGACGGCTTCCTCTAGAACCGTTTGCCGAATTTTTGTAACTTTTAAGGGAGAGTGGAGAAGACCACTGACTTGGTTAATTTTAGCTTCGTGTTCTGCTTGAAGGCGGGCGCGGTGGAGAAGAGCAGATTGTGCGATCGCCACTGATACCTGATCTACCAAAAGCTGTACAATTTGCAGCTCTCGTTCATCATAGTGTCGCGGCGATCGATGATGAGACACCAACAAACCCCACAAGCTGTTTTGATGTAGAATCGGCACTACTAAAGAAGAACACACGCCCATCCTGGTGAGATATTCTTGGTGACAGGGGTCAACTGGACAGTGACGGATGTCTTCTGGAACCAAGATTTTACCAGTTTCTGTGGAGTCTAACTGGTTAAGTGTTTTACGACCCGATGCCACATCGACGATTACACGTTGACGGGCTTTGACAAATAGTTCGCGGGAAACTTGGGGAACATCGTCAGCGGGAAAGCGTAAACCCATTAGGGAAGGTAAGCTAGTGCCATCGATTGACTCAGCAATCACTTCTCCGCTATCGTCGGGATGAAATCGGTAAATTTTGACCCGGTCTGTACTGAGAAAGGAACGGATTTCCTGTACTGTTGTAGTCAAAATCTCTTGCAGCTCTAAGGACTGGCGAATGCGAGTCGTCAGCCGATTTAGCAAACTTTCTCGATCCAAAGCTTGCTCTACTGGTTTTTTGGTTTTGCGACGACCCATCCCGTAAACTCCCACCAGCAAAAATCGATGTAGGGTTTGTGTACCACGAAAGTGGTAGCCTACTACTTCACCAATCTAGTTACGATCTGTGAATACTTTGTGAATTGAGCTTCTGTAGGACGTTACAGAGAGTTAGTACTTGTCCAGAGAAATTTGGTAGACAAGCTACTTAAGATACTAAGCTAAACAAAGCTCAGCCCCTATATCCTATTTATAGTGAGGGTTATGAGGTTTATTTATCAATCAGTGACAAGAACCAGAGTAGAAAAGCCGCGAACGACGACTTCAATAAGGATAAAGACAGTATGAAAGCGATCGCCCAAGAACTTCAACCGATAGTCGGCGACTCTGGTATCTGTGACTGGGAAAACTTGAAACCGAACTGGCAACAGCGGTTTGCAAGAGTAAATGCAGTAGAGAACTACCCTAGTAGTATTGTATACCCCACCACAACTGATGAACTTGCTAAAGTCATAACTCTCGTTCACCGCAACAACTGGACAATTCTCCCTTGTGGCAGTGGCAGCAAATTGAGCTGGGGAGGTATCGGTAAGAACGTTGACCTTGTTGTTAGTACTGAACGTCTCAATCGCGTCATTGAGCACGCTGTTGGGGACTTGACTGTTACTGCAGAAGCCGGAGTTAAATTAAAAGACCTACAAGACATTCTCTTAAAGACAGGTCAATTTCTGCCTCTCGAACCTGCCTATCCTCAAGAGGCGACTCTAGGTGGCATCATCGCTACCGCAGATAGCGGTTCTCTGCGTCATCGCCATGGCGGTGTCCGGGATATGCTGTTGGGGATTTCCTTTGTGCGCTGTGATGGGCAAATCGCTAAAGCCGGGGGGCGGGTGGTCAAAAATGTTGCAGGTTACGATTTGATGAAGCTGTTTACTGGCTCTTATGGAACGCTGGGAATCTTGACAGAAGTCACGTTTCGTGTATATCCGGTACAAGAGGCGGCGGGCACAGTGGTGTTGGTTGGTGATGGAGAGGCTATAGCTTCTACTACAAAAACCTTACTATCTTCAGCTTTAACGCCTACAGCCGTTGATTTACTATCAACTCAGCTTGTTACTCAACTCGGTCTTGGTCAAGGCATGGGCTTAATGGTTCGTTTCCAAAGTGTGGCACAGAGCGTCACACAACAGTCGTCTCGACTGCTTGAAGTTGGGCAAAAGCTAGGTTTGCAAGGCAATCTGTATAGCGATACCAATGAGGCAAATTTATGGCGGTTATTGCCAGAACAAATCTGGACTACACCACACCAGCCAGCCATTACTTGCAAAATAGGGGTATTACCTACCGCTGCCGTCGCAACCTTGACTCAGCTAGACGCCCTAACCTCCTCACAAGGATTAGGCTTAATTCACGCCGGGAGTGGGTTGGGGTTATTGCGACTTGACCCTGCAACTGTAACGCCTCAGACAATTATGGAGATTCGACACCATTGTCAAGCTCAAAACGGCTTTCTTACAGTTTTAGAGGCACCAATTTCATTGAAGCAACAGCTAGATGTTTGGGGTTACAGCGGCAATGGACTTAATATTATGCGTGGAATTAAACAGCAATTTGACCCGAAAAATCTTTTAAGTCCCCAGCGCTTTGTGGGAGGAATTTAAAGATTTAAGGTTAACAAGTTATACCATTTAGAGAAATGATTGTTACAACTGACATCTGTCTTGAAAGTAGGGAGTAGGGAGTAGGGAGTAGGGAGTAGGAAAAGATAGACTTTCATCGTTTGTTGTGAGCGCTAGCTCATGGGGGTCTTGCACCAGTGGCATCACCCGCCAGGGGTTCAAAACCCCTGTCTCATAGCTAAAGTCCTCTCAAGAGGACTCTCATGCAGACGGAACTTTCAGGCTCTCCCGTAGATATGGCGATAAAACAAACTGATTCATCAAACCAAACACTGACTAGGTAAAAAATTACCCATTACCAAAAATGCGGTTTTTCACCACAAGTACGAGAGCCAAATATGCAAACCTCAAATACCACTCCTAATGCTAAATTTCCAAATCCTGACTCTATACGGGCAGATTCACCTAACTCTCTACAGGAACACCCAATTGACGCTCAACCCTCCCCTGGAATCCCAACCCCTGGTTTTGATTCCCAACATCCTCCTGAACAGAAACTAATAGATACTTGTGTTCACTGTGGGTTTTGCCTTTCTACCTGTCCGAGTTATCGGGTAATTGGCAAGGAGATGGATTCTCCAAGGGGTCGGATTTATCTGATGAATGCTATCAATAATGGTGAGGCTCCCCTTGCTGAAGGTACGGTGCAACATTTTGATTCTTGCCTGGGGTGTCTCGCTTGTGTTAGCACCTGCCCTTCTGGTGTCCAGTACGATAAGTTAATTTCGGCGACACGACCTCAAGTTGAGCGAAACTATCCGCGATCTCTGCCAGATCGGTTGTTCAGAAGTCTTATTTTTAATCTATTTCCCTACCCTGGACGCCTTCGCCTCTTGCTGGCTCCCCTTTATCTCTATCAAAAATTGGGAGTAGATAAACTCATTCGCTCTACTGGCTTGCTGAAAAAAGTATCTCCTCGCTTGGCGGCAATGGAATCGAATTTGCCAGAAATTTCTCTAGGCAGCTTCCAAGATACCTTGCCAGATGTTATCGCGGCTCAAGGTGAGAAACGCTATCGAGTTGGTGTGATTCTAGGCTGTGTGCAGCGCTTGTTTTTTTCGCCTGTGAATGAAGCAACGGTACGTGTTTTAACAGCTAATGGCTGTGAAGTGGTTATCCCAAAAACTCAAGGGTGTTGTGCTGCGCTGCCGGAACATCAGGGGCAACGAGAACAAGCTCAAGCTTTGGCGCGACAGATGATTGATAGCTTTGAAGGTACAGGTGTTGATGCTGTCATTATCAATGCGGCTGGGTGTGGTCATACGCTGAAGGAATACGGTCACATTCTGGAAGATGATTCAGAGTATCGAGAGAAAGCTAAAGCATTTGCAGCTAAAGTCCAAGATGCTCAAGAATTTTTGGCGCAAGTGGGACTGACGGCGAAGCTTTCACCTATTACTGATAAACCGCTGACAATGGTTTATCAGGATGCTTGTCATCTTTTACATGGGCAAAAAATTAGCGTGCAACCTCGGCAACTTTTGCGACAAATTCCTAATGTGAAGTTGCGGGAACCAATTGATGCAGCTTTGTGTTGTGGTAGTGCTGGTGTTTACAATATGCTGCAACCGGAAGTGGCGGATGAATTGGGACAGCAAAAAGTTGAGAATTTGCTGAATACTGGTGCTCAATTAATTGCTTCTGCTAATCCAGGTTGTACGTTGCAAATTACTAAGCATTTGCGGATGCAAGGGAAAGAAATTACTCTGATGCATCCGATGGAGTTGTTGGATTATTCGATCAGGGGAGAGAAGCTAATTTGTAGTAAGTTCTAAAACTTCTCGACTGAGGGTCGTAAGTCGATTTCTTGAGTCCAAGCTTTGGCATCCTGCTGATAGAGGTGCCAGTAGGTTTGGGCGATCGCATCTGGTGCCAAAAGTGAGTGTTGCTCCCGATTGGGTGACATGGCTCGCACTCTTTCCGTGTCAATTTGTCCGTCAATTATGATATGAGCAACATGAATTCCTTGGGGGCCGAACTCGCGAGCGAGAGTCTGTCCAAGGGCGCGTAGACCAAATTTCCCCACTGCCAGACAAGAAAAACGCGCACCTCCTCTCAACCCTGCTGTTGCACCAGTCAGCAGGATTGTGCCACGTCCTTGCTCAACCATTGCTGGTAGAACTTGCTGTGCGCCTAAAAAGGCTCCCAAGCAGTTGGTTTTCCAGCTTTCTTCAAACTGTTGAGGGCTAATTTCAAGGATGCCTCCCATTTTAAAAGCGCCTGCGTTGTAGATGAAAACTTCCGGGTTTCCTAATTGCGATCGCACCTGGTCAAAAGCATCGGCAACCGATGTCGGATCGGTTGCATCCACAGAGATAGATAACGCCTGACCTCCACTGTTTTCAATAGCTTGCTGAGTTGGGGTCAGCTTCTCAAGGGTTCTCGCCATTAGACCTAGGGCAAAACCTTCTGAGGCAAAACGGCGTGCGATCGCGCTTCCCAGTCCTGGGCCGACACCCAAAACTACTGCTACTTTAGCTAAAGTCATGTCACCCTCCTTGCTTTCCTGATTTCATCTTTAAATTAGACTGCGACTAATTGATGATTGTCACGCATTGAGGGCAGGTTTTGAAGAAGATTATTGATTGCCACAACTGATTCAAACTTACCCCTAGTACCACTAATTTCTAGGTTGCAACAGTAGCGAGAATGCGATCGCTTATCGTGGGGGTTAAGGATGATCGCTCCTCGTCTCATACCAATTGGCTTTTTCAATGTCACATTTCACACCCCCCCAGCCCCCCTTATTAAGGGGGGAGCAATTAGAAAATATGTGTCAAACTCAAACCCAATTGGTATCACTGATGCAGTGAAATGGCTTTTTCCCAGGTATTTGACATCGCTCAAAAATATGATGAATCTTGGCGGAAAAAGTCACGGCTGGTTTGTAAATATCTAAAAATCACCCAAGTTGCAACCTATGGAACCTATAACACTGACTGCTGCTGTTGGGACTGCGATCGTAACCACGCTGGCAACCAAGGCACTGGAAAAGACTGGTGAAAAGATAGGAGAACAGGTATTTGATGCGACGGGTAAGTTCCTATCGCAGCTTAGGAGTAAGTCTCCCGATACAGCAACTGCAATAGAACTAGCCGAACAGCAGCCTTTAGATTATGGTAAGGCTGTTTTAGAGGTACAAGAAGCGGCAAAAGACCCTGAAGTGGCTCAAGCGATTTGGGATGTAGAAGCAGCAGCAGCCAATGAAGACCCAAATTCCAAACTTGCCCAAGAGATCCAAAAACAAGAAGATACGCTGAAATCTCAATGCCCAACTATCTACAACTTAGCGAAGTTGCAAGAAAAAGGGGTGATTAACCAAAGTACTGTTCAGCAGCAAACCAACAACTTCTGACTGCATTCGCCTCCAGGGGAGACGCGGGTAAAGTTAACTCTCCTTCAATGGCGAGAAGTCTGCCGCAAGATGCTGGAGAATCAGCGGAAGACTCAGAAAATCCGGCGGCAAATCACTGGCGAAGGCTTGGGGCATGAGGTGAATGTCTACGTGCCTCTGGGATTGGTGAAGCCGAAAATTGCGCCAAGGCGACAGCACGATGGCTCTTTGTCGGCGGAACAGGGAATGCAGCAGTATCACCTAACAGAGAAAGAAGTTGAGCGACGGTACGAACATGAGGAGTTTCTTCAGCAGGTAATTGAAGGGCAAAACAAAAAGCTTGCGATTATTGGCGAACCAGGGGCTGGAAAAAGCACTTGGTTAGAGCAGATTGCCTTCCATGTGGATCAGTCGGAAGATAGTTTCCCGATTTGCATTCCTCTGGGGAATTTGGGCGAGAAAACTCTGGAAGACTACTTACTTCAGAATTGGCTAAAGGAGGCGGTTAACTTCTTCCCCAATCCCTCTAGATCCTCCCTGCCCCCCTTACAAAGGGGGGTAAGTAACTTAGAAAGCGGGGTAAGTAGTGAGCCAATAGAGCTTGAAGAATTGTTCAGGCGGGTGAGTCTGAATTTACCCGTTGGCGAGCGGCAGAGAGTTTGAGGAAGATTGACCCAGGCAACCAAGAAGCCCTCGCTGCTTTGGTGAAATTAATCCAAACCTCTGAGTCTGAATTTACCCATTGGCGAACGGCAGAGAGTTTGAGGAAAATTGACCCAGGCAACCAAGAAGCGCTCGCTGCCTTGGTGAAATTAATCCAAACCTCTGAGTCTGAATCTACCCTTCGGCAAGCGGCAAAGAGTTTGGGGGAAATTGACCCAGGCAACCAAGAAGCGCTCGCTGCCTTGGTGAAATTAATCCAAACCTCTCAGAATAAAAATACCCGTAATATAGCGGCACACAGTTTGAAGAAGATTTTGGAAAAAGCTCAGATGGCGAAAGTTGTCAGCGCATTGAGTAATTACTTATCAATCTGGACTTTCATAACTAATCGAGAAAGATATCGTGATTGCTACGACCTCCTCTGGCATTGCGCCCAAACTCTACCCTACCCAGACTTTTATAAAGCTTTGCCTCAGCAACAGAAAATCAAATTACTCAAACTCCTTCGCGTTTACCATTAAGCGACTTGGATTTAAGCGATAAAGTACACCTACAGCAGAATTCAGGAGACTCCGAGTCAGGAGCCAGAAGTAAAAATTGCTCTGGTTCTGGCTTTTAAGTTGAAAAGGTATACTTCATAAACTTGCAACCTGCTGTAAAAGAATTAGCTATTTTTTTCCACATGTCTCCTACTGCCTTTTTTGAGTAGAGCTTTCTAGGGAGTGCGATCGCTTCCTTGTCGAGATGTCTAGAATTGTGAAGCGCTCGCCTACTGCACCAGCGAAGCTGCTCACACAAGACAGCTAGACTAGCATAAATAGAATCGCGATCGAGGTATATTAAAACGATGGCAACTCCTCAATTAATGATTCAACCTTCATCCTTGATGTTTTCTGGCATCCAGATTAAGCAACTCAATGATGTCTATCTGTTTCGCTTTACCGAGGAATTGCAAGCTCGGTCTGAGGAACTTTTAGAACTTAGCAAAGCTGGAACACTGACACCAGAAGAAGAAATTGAATTAGCTGGCATCTCTGAATTATCCCGAATTTTTACCTTCGTTAACTCCAAAATTGCTGCCCAGTTTAAATGGTCTCCAGAGCAACTCAAACAATTGTACGACAACGAGCCAGAAACCTCTGTGAATACTGCCATTCCCCAGAATACGTAAGTCCTGACCCCTTTACAATCGACCATTTATTACCGCAATCTTTGGGCGGTTCGGATGAATCCGATAACCTAGCTTTAGCTTGTCGTCGCTGTAACGAACGCCGCTACAACTTCACAGTAGGAATCGATCCAGAAACTCAAGCAACTAGTCCTTTATTCAACCCTCGTCAGCAACAATGGTCAGACCATTTTATCTGGACAGCAGACGGTACGAAGATTTTAGGTACAACTTCAACAGGTAGAGCAACTTGCAATCGACTTGACCTTAATGATGAGTTTCATAAGGATGGTTTCATTCAAAAATCTCGTTGGGCATGGGTAGAAGTCGGTTGGCATCCACCTGATGAAGACCCTCGTCAGGAACAGTAGTGCGATCGCAACTAAAATAGAACCCATTACAACCAATGCATGGTAAGAGTAATATGACTCCTCACTTCATGGTTAGACCTTCATCTTTTATAGGTTCTGGACTCCAGATGGAGCAAGTTGATAGTAACTTGAGTTTCTTCAGATTTACTGAAGAGCTACAGTCACGCCTAGAAGACCTCTTGGAGAAAAGCAAAGCCGGATTACTAACACCAGATGAAGAGGCTGAACTAGCTGGGATATCCGATTTATCCCAAATTTTTACATTCATTAACTCCCAACTTGCCGCCCAAGCTAAATGGTCTCCAACCAAACCCGAAGATTTGTACGACGACGAGCCAGATATCTATGTGAATACTGCCACTCCTCAGAACAAGTGAGTTCAGATCGCTTCACGATTGACCATTTAGTGCCACAATCCTTCGGTGGGTCAGATGAACCCGATAACTTAGCCTTAGCTTGTAGTCGCTGCAATCAACGTCGCTACAACTTCACAACCGGAATCGATCCATTAACTCAGCAAGAACTCCCCTTATTTAACCCTAGACAGCAAAAATGGGCTGACCATTTTATCTGGACAGCTGAGGGTCTAAAAATTATCGGCATTACCCCTACAGGTCGAGCTACTTGCAGTCGCCTTGACCTTAATGATGAACTTAAATATGAAGGTTTTATTCAACGGTCTCGTCGGGCATGGGTAGAAGTCGGTTGGCATCCACCTGATGAAGACCCTCGTCAGGAACAATAGTACGATCGCCACCAGAAAAGGGGACTTGACAAATCTCCCATTCTACCCATTAATCTTCAAGGAAATTCCTAATGTGCGATCGCTTTATCGTCAGCAATTAACCGGGATTCCTCGCAAAAGTGAGCATCGATTGACCCAACTAGCGACAGGTTGTAATCACACTTGAGGTAGCGAAACAGGTAATGCCATTGCGCTGACTCCCCTGGATAGGGGATGAAAAGCGATCGCATTACCGAAACACTAGCTCAACTAAATTGTTCCTTCCCGAATCGCTACCGGAATCAAATACTGGGTCAACGTAAACGCATCTACTCCTAGCTCAGTCCGCTCGCTTGCTGCTAAAATCCCAGCTTGCGCGTGCCACCAAGCCGCCGTTGCCACCGTTGCTTCTAAAGGCTTCTCAGCTAAGGCTTCCTGCGCCACTAGACCCCCTAAAAGTCCGGTCAGAACATCCCCACTGCCGCCACGAGCTAGAGCAGGTGTGCTTTCAGGAATCAGCCATATAGAGCCTCCTGGATGTGCGATCGCAGTTCTTGCTCCCTTCAATAACACCACTGTCTTACTCAACTGCGATGCCTTACGAACTGCACTGACTCGATCTGGAAGTAGTTCTGCTGAGTCGGGAAATAAGCGCTTGAACTCCCCAGCGTGAGGCGTTAAAACTGTAGGTTCCCGACGCCTCAACAAAGTAGGGATGGTTCTTAGTTCAGCTAGGATATTTAAGCTATCGGCATCTAATACTAAAGGGCATTCAACATCTAATACCGCTTGCACGACTGGCTTTGCCTCTGGTGTCAAACCTGGGCCACAAGCGATCGCACTATACTTACTCAAGTCAACACTATCTGGCAGATGCGCGATCGCTCCTTCTTGAGTCTCTGGGCAACCAATAATTAGCGCCTCTGGCAAATGACTCACCAGTAAGTCTTTGAGAGATTCTGGCACTGCAATAGAGAGCATCCCCACCCCACTAGCACGCGCCCCCAATCCCGTTAAAATCGCCCCTCCCGAATACTTACGAGAACCGCAAATTAATAACAGATGTCCCTGCTTGTACTTATGCGTCACCGCCGGACGAGGTAAAGGCATAAATTCTTTTGCTGTCGCTGCCATCATCCTTTGCATACCCGCTGGTTGACCGAGTATTGCCCAGACATCCATTGGGGGAATGCCAAAATCAATTAACTCTGCTTCTCCGAAATACTCCAATGCCTGATCTTGCAGAAAAGCAAGCTTCCACAACCCCAGGCAAAATGTACGGGTAGCACGAACAGCTGTTCCTAGCGCTTCCCCTGTATCGGTGTGGATACCAGAAGGTAGGTCAATGCTGATGACAGGTTGCGATCGCTGATTTAACTGATCGATAGCAGCAGCAATTTCACCGGAGAGCGATCGCGTTTGACCAAATCCAAATAATCCATCTATAATCAAATCACACTGATACAAGGGCGAAATCTGTTCAAAAAAGGGAATGCCCAAACTCGCTGCATACTGAGCATGATTCGCCGTCAGTTCTTTGAGCTTTGTAATTGGACGATAAATCAGCACATCATAGCCTTGCAAGTGTAGCTCTCGCGCTACAACCAAAGCATCACCGCCATTATGCCCTGGGCCTACCAATATACCGACTCGATAGTGAGCAGTACGAGGATAAAGCGCCTGAATTCGACTGGCAATTAGCCCTGCGACCTTTTCCATCAACGCCGCAACTGGCATTCCCGCCTCAAAAATGCGCCCTTCAATTTCGCGCATCTGCTGGGCTGTCACCACTACTTGCTCAATTTGCATAATCTACACTCATAGCAATGGACAATACTACTGACCACTGACCAGAAGAGGAGGGGAAGAGGGGAGTAAGAGAAAGGGAGAATTGTCTACTTCCCTGCCTGAAGTTTTTTTAGCTGAAACTGGGCATCATTATAGCCACCTATTCTGCCGCTGTTCAAAAAAAGTTGAGAGGCTTCCTGCAAATCTTCAATTGCTTCAGGCTTCTTTCCCAGTGCCATGTGGGTAAGCCCTCGACCATAGTAAGCAAAGGCATTTTTGGGGTTGATCCCAATGGACTCGGTATAATCCTTGATTGCTCCTTCCCAATCGCCCAAATCTCGGCGAGCATCTCCTCGATTACTGTAGGCAACGCTGTTGTTGGAATTTAGCCGAATGGCTTGGGTATAGTCGGCAAGCGCGCCTTGCTTGTCCTCCGAAACTCGGCGAATATCTCCTCGGTTACTAAAGGCTGTGTCATTGTTGGGATTGAGCCGAATGGCTTGGCTGCAATCTTTGAGAGCGTTGTCATAGTCTTTGACATTAAAGTAGGCAATACATCGGTTATTGTAAGCCCCGTCTTTGTTGGGATTCAGGGCAATCGACTGAGTACAATCTGCGATCGCTTCTTTAGATGCTCCTAGATTCAACCGAGCACTACACCGATTGGTATAAGCATCAGCATTCTTGGGATCGAGCTTAATTGACTGAGTATAATCCTCTACTGCTCCGGCATAATCTCCTAAAAGAAATCTAGCTCTCCCTCGGCTGTAGTAAGTTTTAGGATTCTTGGGATCTAACTCGATGGCCTGGGTATAGTCTGCCATTGCTTTCTGCTTATCTCCGAGGGCAGCAAGAGCTAATCCTCGCGCTTGATAGGCATCGCTATTGTTAGGGTTTAACTGCATTGCCTGAGTGAAATCCGCAACTGCCCCTTGATAGTCTCCCAAATCATAGTTGACTAGACCTCGTTTGTAGTAGCTATCGGGATCGGTAGACTGAAACCGGATTGCCTGATTCAAATCCTCAAGGGCTTTCTTGGGTTCTCCCATGTCATAGTAAGCCAAACCACGATTGTAGTATGCACCCGCTTTGTTGGGGTCAAGCTCAATCATCTTGGTGTAGTCTGCGATCGCTGCTTTGTAAGCTTTGAGTTCGTAGTTAGCATTTCCCCGGTTGCCATAAGCTAAAGGTTGCTTGGGATTGAGGCGAATTGATTGGTCAAGCGCTTTAATCGCACCTTGGCGATCGCCTTTTGAGAGTTTTTCTACACCCTGATTGAAAAACTGTTTAGCCCTTATTTGGTTTTGATTCTGGAGAAACATCACCAATGCGATCGCAACCATTAAAGCTGCTGCCCCTCCCAGCCCCAACCACAGGAATTTCCCAGAGGAACGTTTGTCAGGATTTTGAGGAGAGTCTACAACTGACGAAGGCTGTATATCAAAATCCGCGTCGAGTTCATGGGGAGAGTGAAACGTCGGTAGTTCTCTCCTGCTAGGTTCCGGTTTGGTTTCCAGCATTTCTAGCATTTCTTGCAACCGGAGAACTCCTTGGTCTTGAGAGTGGATTTGACCAGGTTCTGTGGGTGGGTTTAAGGGATGACCAGGAATATATTCTTCAACCAAATAAAACTTTTGGTCTTCCACAAAATAATCTACTATTTCAGGACTGTAGTTATTTTGTGTCAATCGCTCTAAGGCTTCTGCCTTGTGGTCTAACAGAAATTGGAAGTGGGTTTGAGCCAGTGAATATTTCCTAGGCAGTTTTAACTGTCTGACTACACATACAGGAAAATCGGGATGGCTAGTATCTGCGGCTAAATAAATAAGTCCCGAAGTACCTGAACCTAAGACTCTAACGATACGATACCGACTATTTAAAACCTGATTGATCATGGCGCACAGCGTCCTCTCCATACTATTGAGCAATTGTCACAAAGAAAACGATTGACCAAAGAAAGAAGAGGGGGTGAGGGAGTGAAACCCTCAGCACTCACCCTAGGACTACTAACAAACCTTCAACTGTTGGTGTAACTGAACCACATTGCCAATTACTGCGATCGCAGGTGCCCCAAACCGAGTTGCCTCAACTTGCGCCACAATTGTCCTCAGTGTGCCAAATAATTCTTCTTGGTCAGGTCGCGTTCCCCAGCGAATTAATGCCACTGGTGTCTCTATACTTAACCCAGCCTCACAAAGTTCTGCAACGATATGAGGCAGATTGTGAACGCCCATATAAATCACCAGTGTTTCTGAACCGTGAGCGACGGCTTCCCAATTTACCTTGGGTCGATACTTTCCGGCCGCCTCGTGACCCGTGACAAACGTCACCGAAGAACTATAAGCCCGATGAGTTAAAGGAATTCCCGCATAAGCTGGTGCTGCAATTCCAGACGTTACCCCTGGCACTACTTCCACCGAGACACCAGCACGCACCAAGTCTTGCATTTCCTCACCGCCGCGACCAAACACAAAGGGGTCACCTCCTTTGAGTCGCACCACTACAGCATGAGTTTGTGCCTTCTCTATCAATAGCTGAGTTGTCTCGTCTTGTAGGAGAGAATGACGCCCCATGCGTTTTCCTGCATCAATTTTCTCAGCTAGAGGATTAATCATCGCTAGAATTGGAGGACTAATCAAGGCGTCGTAGACTACGACATCTGCACATTCCAATAGCCCCTTCCCTTTGAGTGTCATCAACCCTGGATCTCCAGGACCTGCACCTACTAAGTAAACTTTACCCAAAAACTTATTTTCCCTTTCTTGTATGTTCTGTGCGTCCGTTGCGTTCTTGTCTTTTCCCATTCAACCGGGCTTCCTTGGCTCCTTGTGGTCGGTTTAATCCTGAGTCATTTGGAGGGATGAGGGATGAGGGATGAGGGATGAGGGATGAGGGATAAGGGTACAAGCCCCGTTATTTATTTATGAAGAAAAAAATCTTCATTATTTCATGCACCATTAATTATTTGTGGAGCTATTCATCCTTCATCCTTCATCCTTCATCCTTCATCCTTTATGGGTCAAAGCTACAATCAAGTCTGCTAATTGTGAGCTGACTCCAATCGGATTGCAGAGATTCAACTCTAACTTGGGAAAGTGTTCTTGGAGAGTCGAAACGGATTGTGCGATCGCATCTGTAATTCCCCCGCAGAAAAGAAAGTAAGGCAAAATCGCAATCTGTTGGTAACCTGCACCCGCTAACGCCTCAAGCTGCTCTTCTAAAGTTGGCGGCACGGACCAATAAGCCGCCACAGCCCCCAGATAGTCAGCCACAGCCTCTACTGGCTCATTTCCTCCAGCACGGCGCGTCCCGTGAGATAGTAAAATTTTGGCATCAGCGTCTATCGCTGCCAATTGACTAGCTAGCATTTTCCTCAAACCAGGATGAGCACCTAAGTGAGGTTGCTGCTTGAGTGCGATCGCTTGACCTATACTTTGTTGCGCCAGTGCTACTTCTGCGGGAATATCCTCCAGTACATGAACTCCTGGCAATAGAAATAAGGGCAACAACTGTAATTGGTTGCAACCAGCCGATAGCGCAATACTTGCAAATTGCTGGATTTGCTGGTGTAGGGGTGCATCAGCTAGTTCTAAAGTTGCTGTTTCTACTAGCGGATAGTCAGTACTGCTAAGTGCGATCGCTTTTTCACCAGTTCCATCAGCATCAAACCGTTGGAACAAGCGATTTTTCAAGGAAGATGTTTGACACTCTTCTTCGAGGGGTTGCGTCCAAGTTGCGTCTTGACTTTTAAGCTTGGCACGTACCAGATCAGCCAGGTTTTCCATAGCCATCTGGGGACGAGAGTCACGACTACCGTGAGATATCAATAAATAGGCAGATGACAATGGCAAGGATGCGTTTAAGACTTTTAAC
>DALYIW010000001.1:53733-89909 GCA_031970155.1 Coleofasciculaceae cyanobacterium CTOTU46601
AATTAGGTCGAAGAAAATAAATCTTCATTATTTAAAGCATCATTATTTATGTGGCTATTCATCCAACATCGGTGATGATTCATCCTTCCCAATGACACCTTATTAAAAAATTAAGCCAGGAAGTTATGTCTTCCTGACTCTTACAAGTTATCTAGTACTCCAAAGAGCAGCTAATTATGCTTTGTCTTTTCCTGGAGCAGCAATGTAGTTGAAATCGGGTTCTGAGTTCCATGGTCCACGTTCGTCCTGACCATTAGTAGATAAGTTGTAATAAATGTCTACTGTTTCATCAGGTTGAATATTACCAAAGAATGGGTCGGTCAGTTTACCCACAGACTCCAGCGCCTTCATAAACATCTTGGTATGAGAGATTTCACGAGTTAGCAGATGCACTAACATGTCTTTTGTTCCTGCATCCGGTGCTAGCTTAATTAATGACTCGTAGGTTTGACGTGCCCCAGCTTCGGCCGCGATATTAGCTCGTAAATCGCGCACGACATCGCCACCTTCATTCAAGTATGCTGCTGTCCAAGCGCTGCCCTGACTATCTAAAAAGTGAGGCCCAACTCCTCGCACCGCAAAGAGTGTACTCTTAAATGCATCTGTTTGGTCAACGTTCTTCGTGTGAACTTCGATAAGCTTCCCGACCATTTCCAGATGGCTAAACTCTTCTATGGCAATATCCTGAAGCATATCTTTTATGCCTGGGTTTTCGACATGAAAAGATTGCACCCAATATTGCAAAGCCGCAGAAAGTTCTCCAGTAGCTCCTCCAAATTGTTCGAGAAGAAGTTGTGCAAAACGAGGATTAGGTTCGTCAACGTTGACAGCTTTAGCGATGGTTTCTTTTTTGTGAAAAAACACGACTTGCTTCCTCTTTTAAGATGGCTATCTTATGTAAGTTTAAAAGTTTTGAACAAGGTCAATGGAATTTTATTCCCTTTCACAAAACTTTATTTATGACTTATGAAATCCAGGTTAGAACAGGCACTATAACCAAACCTGCATCCTTAGGAAGACTTTAACGAGGAGGCTTCTATAACCAAAGGAGAATATTGTTTTACACATTGCCGCATTGTTCTAGTTTCTCTGCTAAAGCACCAGCGTGACGCCACCAGTGATAGCCACCTACCCATCGGCGCGAGGGCAGATGTCCCATAGGTGCTTTCAGATTGAATTTCAATACTGAGTCGAGATTAAGAGGAGTGTGAATAGGCCAACCAACGCGATCGCAAAAACTAGGATAATCCTTACCTACATCTTCATAGATATATTTCTGGACGCTAAAACCAAAGCGTCCGCTACTGTACTTCACCCAAAGCTTATCAATCGTCCATAAATCCTCACAGGGTAACTTTTTAATGTCACTGATTTGGAGGTAATAACCGCGTGACTTTCCCAGTGCCTGACTCAAAACATCCCACGTCTGTTGGTCTGCCTCTTTCCATTTTTTTCTAGCCAACAAATCGCGTAATCTTGTATAGTCAATGCCTACTTCTGAAACTAGAGCGTTACCCGCTGTCTTTTGAAGGTGTGGATGGGTTGCTCTTGGGGTTGAGTTGAGTGCTTGCAGGACTTCCGATGCAGATTGATAGCGCTGTGCAATGGCATTTTCTAGTAATTTATCTAGAATGCGACCTAAGCGATCGCTCACCCTATTATCCTTGAGCAAATAATCGCGCCATGCCCAACGGTTATTGATGATGTCAAACATGCTGAAGGGAGGAACGTTGGTGAGCAAATAAATGCAGGTTACGCCTAAACTGTAGAGGTCACTAGCTGGAAGAGCTTTGCCCTTGGTTTGCTCAGGAGCCATATATTCGGGACTGCCGATGGTTGTGCCAGTATGGAACAAAGCCGTGCCAGTGAGTAGTTTAGCGACTCCGAAGTCGATTAAAATTGGTTTGCGTGAAGCGGAGCTATCCCGCAGGGAATCGCTGCGGCGTCGGATAATATTAGCTGGTTTGATGTCTCGGTGGATAACGTTGCGATCGTGGATAAATTTCAGTACTGGTAATAAATCCCGCAGTAATTCCCAAATCTGTGCTTCATTAAACACTCCCTTCTGCTGCAATTCCTGCTCTAACGTCTCCCCTTCAATCAATTCCTGTACTAAATAAAGCTGCTTATTCTGCTCAAAATGGGCTAGAAGTGTGGGAATTTGAGGATGCTTCCCCAACTCATCTAAAAGTTCTGCTTCTTGATGAAATAATTCCACTGCTTTTTTTAAGACCAAACTGCTTTGAGATTGCAGACACAATTGCTTAATCACGCAGCGAGGTTGAGACGGGAGGTCTTTATCTACGGCTAAAAAGGTTCTACCAAATCCACCGCGACCAATCGGTTGAATTGAGCGATATCGTTCCTTAAGCCAGAGTTTAGAGCCACAACTAAAACAAAATCGAGCCGAGGCCGGATTTTGAGGAGTGAGACAGCCAGGAGTGAGACAGTAGCTCATCGTAGTATGGTTATGAAGTTACATTTAGTGGTGGAACCTTCTCTTTTTTTGTTGGAAGCTTGGCAAGTTAACAGGTTAAACCTTCAAACCTTCCAACACGGCTTTTGACTGCAACCTGATATGAGTAGCAAACTTAGATAGGGGTTTTCAATTGGGTTGAACACAGTTTTTGTAGGGACAAGAATATTATCGTGGCTCTACTCCGTGTAATCTATGCAACTGAGAGCCGCTAGAAGAGAAAACAACGGACAATTAGTCCGTAGCCTTTAGTATTACTGCTCTTGAGCCTGCGGTATATAAAGGTTTTGAAAAGTATTACTGCCTACCAGCCTTATAAATGTAAAACTGCTGAAAAACTCCCAACGTCTCAAACCGATAAACAGGCAAAAAGGAACCCACCTCCAAATTAGTCCGATAAATGCTGAACACAATAAAATTTTGTCGCTGTGTCGTCTGGGCTACTAGTTGCTCAATTTGCGGACGGTTTTTGTCAACCAGGGTTTTGCATTGACGTTTGAGCGAATCCCCCAAGATTACTGGTACTTGCGTACAGCCTTCATTTTTGAGATAGGTTGACAGCTGCTCAACGGCATACTCCTCATAGGTATCCGGACTAGGATTAGTCAGTGCCATCGTCACTCCCAGTGCTGTCAGTACCGTTCCTCCAATCGCTGTAACCACCCGTAAAACGTTCATTTTATTTTGATGCTCATCTGTGAGCTATGACTACACCATCTAGGACTGAAGTTCCGTTTTAACTGAAAACACAGAGTAAGACTTAATCCCCAATAACTAGGACAACTCGTTACTTATCGGCATTTTTCGTTCTAAACCTCTTACCAGTAGATTAACCAACTCACCAAATGCTATATTGAAAAATGCAATGGCGAGCGTAGCCAAGTGGTTAAGGCAGTGGATTGTGGTTCCACCACTCGCGGGTTCGAGTCCCGTCGTTCGCCCTGATTGTTTCGTTTAACTGCATATTATTGTTTAGCGGCCTACAAATCCGTGTCGTTCTTGACAAATCAAGGATTGAGGATAACGGTGAGGTCTAGAATAAATCCAGGCAGTATGGATTCACCCGATAGGGTAGGTGGCGCTTGGTCAAAGGAAAAGTTGAGCGTTTCCACTTCCCGATTGGGTCGATAGATTTCTACTAGAGGTGTTCGGGGGTCAATTAGCCAGCCTAGGTGAGCGCCATTAGCCCGGTACTCACGCATTTTTGACCGCAATTGCTCCAGGGAATCAGTCTCAGACCGAAGTTCGACCACGAAGTCGGGGCAAAGGGGAGGAAAGCGCTTCTTTTCCTCACGGGATAATCCTTCCCATCGTTGGAGTATCACCCAGGATGCATCGGGGGAACGCTTGGCACCATTGGGCAATCGAAACTCAGTGGAGGAGTCAAAGACTTTTCCTAACCGAGTTTGACGATTCCATAGACCAAGTTGCAGGTTGATATCCGAATTTCTAATGCCACTTTCTCCACCAGTTGGGGGCATTATTATTAGTTCTCCTTCAGCAGTTAGCTCCAACTTCCACTGTTCATTAGCCACACACAGCTGATAAAACTGCTCGTCTGTCAGAGCTACAGCAGGGGGTACATTCAGGGTCACAGTATTCATAAGTCAGCTTGGGTGTTTTCTGATGCTACTGAAGATCCAAAAGTGGTAATCGAGTTCATACCATGTATTGATTATAATGTCAACTGCATGAGTGTTTTGCCAGAAATAATAAATCCGAGACACTATACCTGAAACGATGAATCTAAGCCACCATCCATAATTTATGGTTCAAAAAATTGGGATTACTAAAGCGATTACTAACCTGAATGAGGCGCACAGTAAGTTCAACTTACGCCAGAGCACTGACCCCCTATTTTTCAGAGAATGGTTTGAGGATTTACCAGAAATTTCTGAGAGCGAAAAACAGTTTCTGAATCGGCTGAAGAATCGGTACTTCTACTATGCAGCAGACGGAGCAATAACAGAAGGTACTATCAACATTATTATGCTATCTCCACTGATAGAACTTCTGGGGATGTGCGATCCCCCCTTTAAAATTCGGGGAGAAGAAGCAGTTAAAGTTGAACTTGAAGATGGAAACGAAGACACAAGATTAGAAGGATTCATTGATGCTTTAATTGTGCATAATCAACTCTGGATAGTGGTAATTGAAGCAAAGCGTTACGGCTTTAATGCAACGCTTGCAGTACCGCAAACTTTAGCCTATATGATGGCAAACCCTAACTCAGAAGTGCCAGTTTTTGGGATGATAACAAACGGGGAAGACTATATTTTTGTCAAGTTAAATCGACAGCTGCACCAGTACAGTCTGTCAAAAAAGTTGACTCTCTCTAACCCTCATGACAACGAGTTGTACGAAGTTTTGCGAGTGATGAAGCGAATCATTGGTCTAATTGTACAGGTATGAGTCGCAAGCATCTGCAAGGGCGATCGCATTTCCTCCACACTCTTGTCTGAGGCAATTCGCTGATTTCAAGGATTCAGAATTGGGTTCAGATCGAGGACAAACCCAGGCAGCACGTCTTCACCAGAAAGCGTGGGCGGTTCGTCAAAGGAGAAATTGATAGTTTCTACATCCTGAGAATGGCGATAGATTTCAACTAGGGGCGTTTGGGGGTCAATCAGCCAGCCTAAGCGAACACCGTTAGCGAGGTATTCCCGCATTTTTGAGCGCAATTGTTCCAGGGAATCAGTCTCAGAGCGCAGTTCAATCACAAAGTCGGGGCACACAGGAGGAAAGCGCTTCTTGTCCTCACGGGGTAAGGCTTCCCATCGTTGGAGTATCACCCAGGAGACATCGGGAGAACGCTTGGCACCACTAGGTAATCGGAACTCTGTAGAGGAGTCAAAGACTTTGCCCAGTTGGGTATTGTCATTCCAATTGTAAAGTTTAGCGGTCAGACCAGCATTGCTGATGCCGCTTTCGCCGCCAGTTGGGGGCATGATTATCAGTTTTCCTTCAGCTGTTAGCTCCAACTGCCATTGTTCGTTAGCCACACACAGCTGATAAAACTGCTCATCTGTCAAACCTACGGTGGGGGGTACATTTAGCGTCAGAGTTTCCATTGGTAATGCGATCGCCAACAGGGTTGATTTAATTATGAGCTATGCCTATGCCAAGGTGAGAGCCTACGCATTTCCTCCCCACTCTTATTCTGGGCGATCGCTTACATTTAAGTGCGAGGCAAAAGCGATCGCCTTTTCATTTGGGATATGTAGCTGCCACAACTGGATAGAATTGGGCTAAAAGTGAAAGGGAAAGTTTGCTCCCACCAGCGAATAGATCGCTTTATAAACTAGACTTCAGTTAGGCAGCAAAAGGGTTTCAGGCTCTTTTGGTGAGATGTCTAAGAAGGTAGATAGAACAACGGCTATAGATCATGACACAAATCACCAGTTTTAATGAAATTCTAGAGAGCGTAGAGAAATTGTCAGTAGAAGATCAGGAAGCTCTGATTGACTTGGTACGGCGGCGACTGGTGGAACGGCGCAGATCTGAAATTGCAACGCATATTGTCAAGGCACAGGAAGAGTATCAAACTGGACAGGTGATGCGAGGAACTGTTGATGAATTGATGGCTGAGTTAACTAAGTGAAAACTCTTGTCTTATCATCATCCTTTACTAGAGCTTTCAAAGCGACGGTGCGGAAGCGTCCAGAATTACAGCAGAAGATTGAACAGAGACTTAGACTCTTAGCAGCAGAGCCATTTGACCCTCTACTCCGAACTCATAAGCTGAAGGGTCAGTTATCAGGAGCTTGGTCTTGTAATGTAGAGTACGATTGTCGCATTGTGTTTAATTTTGTCCAGAATTCAGAATCGGGTGAAGAGGAAATATTGCTGATTGATATTGGTACTCATGATGAGGTGTATTAAGGTTTGCTGCGTTTAGCCAACTCATCTGATACCGATTTAGGTATGAAAGGCGATGCCTATGGCAAGGCGAAAGCCGACGTATTTCCTCCACACTCTTAGTTTGGGCGTTCGCTTACATTCCAGCGAAAGACAAGAGCGATCGCGCCTCGCAGGTATAGACTTACAAATCTTCACAAGGCTACCGGAATGTAGTTGAGGCGTACTGAAGGATGAAGTAAGTGCCATCTCAACGTCAGGCACATTTTTACTGCCTGAATATCACGGCCTAACAATCTCCATGAACCAAAAACGCCAAAGCCAAAGAGGTTATCACTGGGTAATTAACGCACTGCTGACCTGTCCCAATCAGAAAATAGAAATTTTAAGGGCTAACTGGGAGCTGATAGATGCAGGTTTTGTGGAGACGATAATGGAGGTAGCGATGCAGCGAGAGCAGTGGGGCGATAGGAATTCAGCAACTTGGTTGCGAAATCTCGCCACTCAACTGGCTACGGGGATGGGTAGCTCTTTATCAAAGATACCCAAAGAATCTGAAGCTGATCGATTGCTCTGGCAGGGGGAGCAACAGTGTAAAGTCAGCCAGTTTAAGGCAGCATTTCAGTCTTACCAGCAGTCGCTAGATCTCTACAGAGAAATAGGAAACCTATTAGGAGAAAGCGCGGCTCTAATAGGTTTAGGTATCACTTGCGATTTTTTAGGGCAATATCAAAAGGCGATTAATTACTATCAGCAATCTTCAGACATTGTACGCAATATTGGCTGCCAAGCCAGTAGGTGTAACTGATGAGTTGTCTCCAAAAGAAACTATCCACCCACTCAATCTTGAGCAAATTCAACAAGTTGCCCAAAAACAAAAAGCCACAATTGTTGAATACTCAATTATTAATCTAGACCACCTCTTTATTTGGGTTATCAAACCTAGTGGTAAAATTACGTTTCACCCAGTTCACCTGCAACCCTTAAGGCAGGAACAAAACACCTCACTGTCAGAGTTAGTTCACCAAGCGCGTGAATCTTTGGAAGTACCGGAGAAACGGCACGACGCTCCCCGACTCTTACGGCAACTGCATGAAATCCTAATTGAACCGATCGCATCTCTCCTCCCAACTGACCCCAACGTCCCTGTCATCTTCATCCCGCAAGGAAACCTATTCCTGGTTCCCTTCCCAGCACTGCAAGACGCCAACGGCAAATTCTTAATCGAACAACACACCATTGTGACTGCTCCCTCCATCCAGGTAATGGATTTGACCCATCAGCGACGGCAACAGCTAGGAGCGCGATCGCTTGAATCTCTGAAACCTCAGGATGTACTTGTCGCAGGCAATCCCACCATGCCCTCAATAGCGCCTGTGATTGGCGAACCACCTCAGCAATTAGCTGCACTCCCAGCCGCTGGAGCAGAAGCTAATGCGATCGCTTCCTTCCTGAACACACAAGCGATTCTCGGAGCTAGAGCCACCAAAGTAGACATCATGCAGCAGATGCCCAAAGCACGACTGATTCATCTAGCGACACATGGGCTATTGGATGATATCAGGCAGTTGGGAGTACCGGGTGCGATCGCCTTAGCTCCCTCCAGTGAGGATAATGGTTTTCTCACTGCTGGGGAAATCCTAGAGCTAAAGCTTAATGCTGAATTAGTAGTTCTGAGCGCCTGTGTAACTGGGTTAGGCAAACTGACTGGAGATGGCGTCATTGGGTTGTCCCGTTGCCTGATGGCTGCTGGCGTTCCCCGTCTGATTGTATCTTTGTGGCCTGTAAGCGATTTGTCTACAGCCTTCTTGATGATTAACTTCTATGAAAACCTGAAAAACTTTACCCAACTACAGCCAGGGGATGTAGCTAAAGCTTTTAATCAATCCCAAAAATGGCTGCTAAATTTGACAAGCGAGGAAGCTAAACAAGAATTGGAAAAACTCAAATCTCACATCTATCAAGCGTTTGCAGGCATAAGTAAAAGGCTAGCTGAGGCACGCATCAATAGATACTTTCAGGATATTTGCGATCGCGCTCCCCATCCTTTTGCCAACCCTGTCTATTGGTCTGCCTTTACCACTATAGGACTCTAGGACTCGCCATCAGCCGATTTACAAAATCTCTTTACGCCCCGCTTGAGTACATACATAACAACCGGAATTGCTAATGCTGCTGGTAAATTACCCATCATGGCTAGCTGTGCTGTCACAACAGGCACCAGTGCATTCAACAAGTCACGGGATAATCCATCTACAAATTCTTCTTGAAAGTCTTCTTGACATATAACATCGCGACACTTCTTGGCAAACTGCTCTAGGGAAGTGCCGAAGCCTTGCCTATTTCCTTCTTCTTCAGCTCCAGATTCAACCATTAATACTTCAAAAGCATCCTCTAAATTTCCCTCACACTCTTCAATCACTTTAAGAGCCGCGATCGCATTTGGATCGCTTGTTAAAGCAGAGTGAGCCTGAGTAATTTCGTCAGGTGTAACAGTAGTCATATAGTTGACTGACAAGAGTCTGAAAAATTATACTCTAACACCCTCGAAACAGAGACTTAGAAAACTTCTTCAACAAAGAAAATAGTTTAGATAGCGGGGCGTATTACCACTACGCCCCAACAGCCAAAGGAGGTTACTTATGACCAGTAGATGCCCCTGGAAGTTTCTGATTGTATCATCTCAATGAGGAAAACAACTGGGCGATAATTTTGTCTTCTTTTTCAGTTGCCCAGTTGGCGAAGTGCTTGGCTAGCGGTGGCACAAACACCAGTGGATTGGTAAATCCAGAGAAAACATAAATTCCGTCTAAGTTACTGAGTGCCCCAACGAAAGCAAGACGGTTGCTGCTGAATGCGACTAGGCAGCGATGACAAGTTCCTGGTAATGTTTCCAGAGCGGGTAAGATTTTCCCTACTTGGGCACGAATGGCGGCTTCGCTTTGATCGGGTGCAACTTGAGCATGGGGGTTAGTGAGAACGCGGCTGATCTGACCAATCCGTAAACTACCATCCAAGAACTGAACTGCACCAGCGTCTAGAATTGCCGGGACTGGTTCGTGACTGGGTTCATCCCATAAGGAATCTACCTCAGCTGTACTAGCTTTAGCTTCTAGTTCAAACCGTTTCGTATTCGCTGGCATCACCAGGGTGTGCAACTGGATATCAACGGGTGGAATTTCCATCATTTCTGCACGAGTGAAGTACAAGCGGATATCAATTCCTGAGGCTTTGAGTAAGGCACGAGTCAGACCTCCGGCACAGACTACAGTATTGGCAGCATGATAAGTATGCTCTGGGGTTTTCACTCCCTGAATTTGATTTCCTTGTCGTAGCAGTTTTACTACCTGAGCAATTTGCATTTCACCGCCGATGCGCTGGAAGGCTTGGATGTAGCCTTCGGTAGTTTTGTCTGGGTGGATGTGGCCGTGACGAACCGTGAGTGCACTTGCGATCGCATTTCGATTTAGCAGTGGTTCCAGTTCACAGGCTTCCTCTACACTCAAAAGCGTTGGAGGTATGGCAAAACGGGTATAGTCGTTTGCTACTGTCTGCGGATCGTCCTCTGGGTCAATAGTTAGCAGCAAATCCACTTCTCTGAACTGGGTGTCAGTGTCTAATTCCTCAGATAAACGCTGGTGAATTTCTCTTCCTTCTTGACACAACTGGCGAGTTAATTCTGATGTACCTGACCAGTAAGCTAGACCACCATAGCTATAACGGGTAGCATTTTGAAAAGTAGCATCTTGCTCCAATAACAGTACACTCAAGCCTGTTCGGCATAGCTCATAACTTAGTGCTGCACCTGTAATGCCGCCACCAACCACAATCCAATCGTAAGTTTTCATTTAGTAAGTAGCTTGTAATCGACTGAGTAGGTAGTCGCCTGCTGTAATCGAGGGATAAAGTGGGTGACGATGCGGTTCTTGGCAACTTTCAAGACAAGCAATCTCAGTGTCATTGTTCGGATGACAGAAAAAAGCAACTGAATACCGAGAATACTTTACCTCATCGCCAGTAGGAATTATCACCCGATGCTTGGTTGAGCAGAATACATGGTTTGTCCATCGTTGCATCAAATCTCCAGTATTGACGATGATGGTATCTCGAATGTAGGGCGCACCAATCCACTCGCCTTCTGCTGTACAAACTTCTAAACCACCAACTTCGTCCTGAAATAGCAAAGTGAAACTCCCATAGTCTGAATGTTCTCCTGCACGCACTTGTCCGGGTTTTGGCACTTGCTTGAGTGGAGGATAGTGGAGTAGCCGGAGAGTATGGTGTTGCTGGTTATGTCTATCTGAGAAAAAGCTCTCTGGAAGGTGAAGAGCAAGTGCAAAAGCTTGGCATATTGTATCGGCAACTTCAGCACAAGCTTGGTAGAACTCCAATACTGTTTGGCGAAAGTTATCTTGTCCCAAAGGTCAAGGATTTTGTATTATAAAATACTTATCCGCTACATTATTCTCATCAGGATTGACTTCTTTACCAAGATTAAAGGCTTCTTTTAAATCTCCTGGTTTCTCAGGGTCAAGGCGTTCTCGTTCTACACCAACATAGCCCCGATTGCTGAACTCATCAGACCAGGCAAGCTGGTTTTTTACTACTAAAGGTAGGGCAAAAAATTGCTGGCTTTCACTAAATAGTTGTTCAATCAAGCTTGAAGAAATTCCTGAGTTTGTCAGGTACATAAACCCAATTTTCTGGCAAGCTTGAGCAATCTGGTGAGCCACGGTTTGTCGCGAGTCGGCATCACCTGTGATAAACTGCGCTAAATCAATAACTGGAATTTCAACCAATGTGGTAGACAAAAGGTATCCTCTCGATGTTTTGAGAACTAGAGATTAGTAGTCAGACTGTAGGCAAATTTATAGCATTTCTCAGATAATTCTTATCTTTGAAGAGCAACAAGTAGAATTTAACCTCAATTTAAGTAAAGCTTAATTTTCATCGATTAACGTTACCGTAACTTTGACTTATGAGGAGTGAGTTGTGGTAGTTTTTACAGCAGCTTTGGTAGCTTTACTTCTACTCTTAATAGGAGATTGTATTTCTACGTTGCTCTATCATGTCCCTGAGCATGTTTTTGGAAAATTTCATGCATTAGTTCATCACAGCAAGAATCGTAGCTTTATTCATTATGCTGTATTAACTAAAAACCCCCTGGTAGTGCTTGATGGAATGCTTGGTGCTCTTCCTTATGTCATTTTTGTTCCTTGGTTCTGGGGTATATCTCCCGCAGGAACTCTTCTGGGGCTTTTGTTGGGTGAGCTTCATGTTGTGTGGAGGCATGTTTCTATCCTAGATTGGAAAACTCCTGAACCTATTGAACACTTGTGCAATGTCTTGTGTATAACAACTCCCGAACGGCATTGGCTGCATCATCAGGATGCAACTGTCGCCTATGGGGACATTTTTACGTTTTACGATTCACCTGCACAAGCTTGGTTACGGATTTTGCTGTTGCTCAAGAGGAAATGGAAAACTATGGCTAAAGATAGCTCTGTTGACTGTTGACTGTTAGCTGTTAAGTGCTAACTGCTGAGTGTTGAGTGTCAACGAGTTTCTCTTTAATAGTTAACTCGAAAGCGGTCTTCACGACAATATGCAATGTTTTATGCACGTTAGCTTAAGATACTTCTGCCACGCTGCAATAGGGCGTTTGGAGGCGTAGCGTAGACCTCAAGTTAGGGGCACAATATATCATGCCCCTAGCCATGACCTGCAAGTAGGGACGTTCCGGCGGAACGTCTCTACAATCTGAGTAGAACACGAAAGCTGAAGGTACTTGTACCAGTTGCCAGATTGTCCCTACGAGAAATGCGCTTCTCCTCAAGAATTAACCAAATTTCCCTTCAATCAATGGACATTTAGGAGAAGTTGCACAATGCGTTCCTAAAGCGCTCGTCAATTTTCTACTGTTGAATTATCAACAGTTGGGACAAAGAAATGGTAGAACTTATAGGATTAGTCGCTTTTGGTGCTTTTGGAATTGTTGCCGCCATCGTCGAGCGTGAACCGCAATCTGACAAGAAGAAACTCACTAAAAAATCTAGACATAGCCTTCGTCGCGGGTAATCAAGCAATTGCATAAAATCTCTTTGTTTCCCAGATAAGTTTATAGAGGTTAATGAAGCAGTGTTTCCTGTGACGAAAGCCCAAAGCTTTACAGAAGGTGGAATATGCTACCAACCCGTTCACAAAGCCTAGTCATTCGCCAAACTGATTCTGAGGGAAATAAATTTCAAGAATTTTGAGATTTATTCACAAATTATTCACATTTCAATCCTAGATTGGTGGAATAATAACCTCGAAAACCAAGAACAGAAAGACTCTCAAAACCGAGAACGGAGTTACCTATGTCTTTTCAACATCTTGATCTACTTCAACCTGTACGCCATTGGCTTGATGGAATTGAGATTCAGAGTCCAGATCAAGCAAAGTTTTACTCGAAAATGATTCCAGCTCAATGTCCCTTTGAGCGAGATATTAAACTATTGGGTCGTACCGTCGGTCATATTCCACCACTATGTAAGCTCAATCCTCTCTACGATCAACTGGTTGGATTGCGCTTTCGCGCTCTGTGTTACTTGGTTGACGAGTGTGGTGAAGATATCCAAGCCTACGCTTGACTATTGTAAGGATGAAGTTTAACTCATCCCTGCTTACGACAGGGGATGTAAGTGTTATTTGTTGTTTGTATCTTTTTAGGCATCTCTCAACAAATCTTGTGCTGCACATCAAATAACACAGAATTAACTACTAACAACCAGACTATATTCTGCCTTCTATTTATCAGGACTGACGCACGCAAGTAAGGAGTCCCTGAGTAGAGAGTTGGGATTTGATAAAGCTTTCCCCGATTCCCGATTCCCGACTCCCGACTCCCGATACCTTAAATTATTCGTTCAAATGCGTAAGTTATATTTATGTTGGATTGCTGCCGCGTTGCTGCGCTTCTGCCATTAGTAGTTGTGTCGCTGCCTCGCGAGCTACTGGTCTAGAGAAAAAGTATCCTTGTCCATATTCGCATTGCAGCGCAAGGAGGGGTGAAACCTGCTCTGATAACTCAATTCCTTCTGCAACAACATCCATCCTTAGAGTTTGGGCGAGCGTCACAATTGCTTGAACGATTTCTGAGTTTTCACCGAGGGCACCGATTCGGCTGACGAAAGAACGGTCAATCTTGAGAGTACTGATGGGAAAGTGGTGTAACCGACTTAAGGAAGAATAGCCGGTACCGAAGTCATCAATGCATAGATGAATGTTTCTTTTTTTCAACTCTAAAAGTACATCTTTTACCCAGTCTGGATTTTCCATGACTACGCTTTCTGTAATCTCTAACTTCAAACTGCCTACTGCTAGTTGAGCTTCTTGAAGAATGTTGTCGATTTGTTCGAGCAGATCTAGTTGATTAAACTGCTTACCAGAAAGATTGACGTTCATTGTTAAAGGTTGAGTGTCAGGGAATTGCTCTTGCCATTCTTTGAGTTGGAGACAGGCTTCTCGTAATGTCCACCAACCGATGGGGGTAATTAGTCCCGTTTCTTCTGCTGTGGAGATGAATTGATTGGGAGGTACCATGCCGCGTTGCGGGTGTTGCCAGCGTAATAAGGCTTCAAAACCGATGATTTTGCCAGTAGAGAGGGATACGATTGGTTGATAGTAAACCTGAAATTCTTTCCGCTCAATGGCTCGCCGCAGGTCTGTTTCTAGCTGTAATCGATCTATCGAGAGTTCGTACATCCCGGCGTCAAATACTTCGTAGCAGGCTTTGCCTTGTGAACGGGCGCGAGCCATTGCTAGGTCAGCGTGGCGAAGTAGGTCTTCTGCTTGCAGGAGGCTATCGCGTACTGAGTTAACAGATTCTTGAGTTTCTACTGTGGTGCGATCGCTATCATCAATACTTGTACTCAAAGCAATACCAATGCTCACTGTCATGAATACTTCAGACTCGTTGAGGTAGAAGGGTAAATTTAGAGTTTGATTGATGGCATCAGCCAAACGAGTGGCGTCACTGACATCCTGAATCCCTTCCAGAAGTATGGCAAACTCATCAGCTCCCAAACGTGCCAAGGTATCAGTAGGGCGCAGGCAGGTTTCGAGACGAACAGCGAAGTTCTGCAGCAGTTGGTCGCCTATTTTGCTGCCAAAGCTGTCGTTGACTAATTTAAAACGATTGAGGTTTAGAAGCAGTACGGCAAACAGATAAGGCTGAGAGCGAACGTTACTTCTAGAGTTCTGTTTGGTCCGTTGAACCGTTTGCCTGACTCGATCCATGAGTAAAGCCCGGTTAGGTAGCCCTGTCAACTGATCGTAAAAGGCGTTGTAAATTAATTGTTGCTCTGCAAGTTTGCGATCGCTAATATCAAAAGCATAAATCCGCAAGCACTCGATTTCTGGGATGTAGTGCAGTACTTGTTCGTAATAAACGTCATCGATTTTGACCTCTCGTGCGATCGAGCCATCACGTTGCAGTACTGCCGTCATTGACAGCACCCCTTCCAGAAACGGATGCTCAGCGCCCATACTTTGTAAATCGGGCAATAGTCGCATTGCCTCTGGATTAAGATAACGAACTTGCCCAGCTAAATCTGTTTCAACAATTGGACTGGGACTCAGCAAAGGCATAGAAGCCAGTCGAGCGCTCTCTTGTACCGACCGTTGGCGCTCTGTAATATCCCGTCCAATTGACTGGTATTCAACAATTTCACCTTCAGAATTAACAATTATTTGGTCAGTCCACTGTAGCCAGTGAATCGCTCCATTTTGCAGTACAACTTGGTCATCTCTTGTCGCTACTGCATTTTTCAGACTGAGGGCGGTGATGTGCTTTTGGGTTTTTTCCCGGTACTCTTCAGGAATTACTTCAAACAAACTGCGTCCGAGTAGCTCTTCACTAGTTTTATTGAAATAGCGGCAGTAGGCGTCATTGACAAAGGTCAACGTACCATCGGACACAAATCGGCAAATCAGCTCTGTTTGCTCCTCAACGATCGCACGATATCGTTCCTTGTTCGCCCGCAGCTCTTGTTCTAACTGCTTGCGCTCAGTAATATCAATTCCTACCGCAAAAAAGAAGTCAAGTTCGCCACTTTTTTTGAAGATTGGCTTACCACGCCATTCAATTAATAGTTTTCGACGCTCTTTGGTCAGTACGTAGTTTTCTTTTAAGATGGGCTGTTGCGATCGCACAGACTGCCTAAAAATTTTAGTTAGAGACTTGCGATCGGCTTCTGGCACAAATGTCAGTAGATAATCAGCTCCCAAAACCTCATCTAGGGTATATCCCACAGCATTCAGGAACCCTTCATTCATCATGATGATCTGGCCGCCAGCATCAAGCGCCACAAAAAAGGCAGAACTTGTTTCTATGAGAGTTTTGCTGAAATCTCTTTCCTGGCGCAGTTCTTCCTCTAACTGCTTGCGCTCCAACACTAACCCCAATTGGGTGGCTACTGCTGTCACCAACTCTAAGTAGCGCTTGTCTTCTGCACGAGATTGAGTCATGAAGAAGGTAAGAATCGCTAGCACGCGACTCTCCTGAGAAGACGTTGACGCTTCTGATGTTGCTGTTGCACAGCAGGGGGCGCTGACAGCACAGGATATGCGATCGCTAGCGCTAATCAGAATTGGGATACCGAAGCCTGCCTTAAGTCCAGCCACTTGCGCCTGTGGGCGAATACAATAAGCGTCTGATTGAACAGAGATATCCTCAATCCACTGAGGCTGTCGTGAACTCCATACCCACCCTGGCAAGCCTGTACTTGGAGCAAAAGTCAGCTTTTCACTAGCTTGTCGGAAAGGTTCGAGCGTTGTGGTGTTGGTATACCAAGCTGGGCTACATTCTAAAACTGTGTTCTCAGAATTAGGAAGCCATACCTCGCCATAGTCCCAGTTTGTGACTTGACACATCTTACAAAGTGCCACGTAGAGCGCTGATTGAAAATCTGGGGCTTCGTTGATCAGTTGCGTTAGTGATTGCAATAAGCTAAGTTCTTCTGACCAGCGCTTTTGTCCATCGATTTCGGTTTTTAATAGTTCATTATTGCGTTGCAGTGCGGCTATCTGCTCGTTGACACGTTGTTCTAATTCAGCGTTGAGTGGGTGAATTGGGTTGGGCTGTGAAGTGGGAACTGATGGGAGAATGCGATCGCTAAGGTTAACAATATCAAAATTGGTATTTTCTTCTGTCAGAACTTGATTAGCTACGTCTATACGTGTAAAGCGAGATTTCCCCAAAACTTTGGGAAAGAAGATCACCGCTAACAGCGCTGCAAACAACGCCATTGCCGCTGTAATCACCTTAATTCCAAGAACTAGCCAATCGTCTGAGTCCCAGAGTGCCCATATACTTAATAAGTGGGTTGTGCTACTTACAGTAGTGAAAGCCCCAAACATCAGGAAGATTCCTGGATATGAACGAACCGCTTTATCGTTGAGTCCAAGATAATTGCGACGCTGGTAAGCGAAGTAAAGCAGCACAAGAGTAATAGAAAAATAGAATAGAGCAATCGATGAATTAGAAAAAATATGCAGCCAGAAAAGCCCTGGCTTCCACAGATAGGAATGCCCATCCAGCATTAGCAATCCGTTAAGACTTAGAGTTTCCAAGTATTCCAACATATACACTCTTATTCAGGCACCTCATTACCATTTCTGGAACCTAGGTAAAATTTCCCAAGGCTCATCATGTCAATTTGCTTCTCTTTGGTGGAGCGATGTTTACATTACAGAGGCTTCTATAAACAGCCATAGAAGTCTACTAAGTAGATGGGCATAAATGTAACTTGTTCTTTTCTCTGCCCGATGCCCGATGCTTCATGTCCTATATTCTCACTCTTATCTCCGGCATACCCAACCCTGACGAGTGATGTTTAATTGCACCCACTTACTTAGATATGACAGGTTGCATCTGGTAGAGGCATGGAGTTAGATGCAAACCCTCGACCTACAGTATTTGCTCATGTATGGTTTTAAAGGGTGAAGGATGAAGGATAAAAAACTTATTTTATCCGTCAAATTGGAAGAAGGTTTAGACTCCGACCAACTTAGGTATCACCAAACAGTATTTGGTGGGGCGTTAAACCTATAAAGTGTTCAGACTTGTCGTACTGCACACTTCATCCTTCAGGTAGATTTGCTGCTTATTGTGACGCCCATCAGCTAGACACCCTAGGAGATTTACACCAGCTTTGGAACTTTTTACTGAGCACCTCGCTTACACCCGGCTTGAGTCTCACTGATCACAAAGTTGTCTCGTGAGCGAATGCGGCTGTTGCACCATGTTGGACGATATCCTGCAACACGAAGAACACAAACGCTAGCAGTTTTTTCTAGCGATCGCAGGATTGATGGACAAAATGTACAGGTAGTGTTAACAGTTAACCTTCAAACTTTAAAGGTATTGTGTCGGTAGCTGCATTGCGTAAGCCATCATTTAGTTTACACGCTCTACTATCTGTAATGCCACTTTAGTCAAATAAAAATAGTTAATTCATCCCATACCTAAACGACATGGAATTTTGAGTTGTTGGTTGTTTGTTATTTGTTGTTGGTATTCTTTACAAACAACTAACAATAAATAACACAGTCGGCAGGTAATGTTCCTACCACATCCTTGTAGGTGTGGCAGGAACCCAATTTTCTATGATAATTCACTATCGCACCATCCCAAAATGTTGAACTGAAATCAAAGACATTATTTTAAGTCAATTACCATAATCCACGAAGTACTAGAGATACCAACTTGCTCAAATCCTAACTTTTGTTAGAGTGCAACAGCTGGCTGCGATCGCAGCAATCAATCCTGCGTCTCCTACACATCCCCAATACACACCATATTTAGCGATTTCCGGATTATTTAATATTTCTTTAGAAGTTGATTTTTTCCTTCAGGGACATAAATACAGTGATACAAACTCTCCCAAAGAAATGCGATCTCATACCAAGTTGCATTCAAAATAGTAGTTTGGGAAGCAAGGGAAGCAGGAGGAGAGAAAGTTACCTTTTTCAAGGCAAATCGGTATCAGCTTCTTCAATTGGTCTACTATTATAAAATGTGATTAATATTACCGAATAAATTCAATTCTACCTTTGGTAGGTATGGAAAGTACTACGCAGTAAAGGGGCACGATATATCGTGCCTCTACAGAAACTATATTCAACCCAATGGACACCACATAGAGTAGGGGTGAACGGCCGTTCACCCCGACAAATGGCGGTTCGTAATGAGAAATCTGCGTAAGTCCTGCTTTGTTTGTGTAGCCCCAGTCTTCTAGACTGAGGGTAGATAAAGTGTACTCGTCATAGATGATTGGTATTAGCCCTTCACACAAACAACCTGTTTCAGGGTTGCCACAACTTCCACGAGATCTAATTGGTTGTTCATTACCTCATCTATCGGCTTGTAAGCGCCTGGAATTTCATCCAAAACGTCCTCATCTTTTCGGCACTCAATACCTTTGGTTTGCTCAACCAAATCATCTAACGAGAAGTGCTTCTTTGCCTTGCTGCGAGACATCAAACGTCCAGCACCATGCGAACAGCTACAGTAGCTGTCATGATTGCCCTTACCCTTAACAATGAATGACTTTGCCCCCATTGAACCAGGGATGATGCCATAATCCTCCTCTCGCGCCCGCACTGCACCCTTGCGAGTCACATACACTTCTTCGTTAAAATGGACTTCCTTCTCCGCATAATTGTGATGGCAGTTCACTGATAGTAAAGGCTTCGTAGATTTACCGCCAGCTAGATACTTTTCAACAATGCGCTTGAAGCGAGTCATCATCACATCGCGATTGAAGCGAGCGTAATTCTGCGCCCACTGCAAATCCCGCCAATAAGCAGCGAATTCAGAAGTTCCTGCCACAAAGTAAGCTAAATCTGGGTCAGGTAGTCGATTTTGTGCTAGTTTTGCCAATTCCTTGGCCGTGTCGATGTGATTCTTGGCTAGCATGTTGCCAATGTTGCGCGAACCCGAGTGCAACATTAGCCAGACAAAGTTCTCGGTATCGATGCAAACTTCAATGAAATGATTGCCGCCGCCGAGAGAACCCATCTGTTTCATGGCTTTCCCATCTAGATGTTGCACTCCTGAATGCAATTCCTTAAAATCATGCCAGCCTTGCCAGTTAGCTACCGATTTCTCGATGTCTTTGTTTTCGTTGAAGCCCACTGGGATAGCCGCTTCAATATCCAAGCGAATTTTCTTGAGTTTACCTTCTAGTTTGTCAGCCGCGAATGGAGTTTTGATTGCAGCCATTCCACAACCTATATCAACCCCCACAGCTGCTGGAATAACAGCATCCTTTGTGGCAACCACTGAACCGACTAAGGCACCTTTGCCTAAGTGAACATCTGGCATCAGCGCTACATGCTTGAAGACAAAGGGCAATGATGCTACATTCTTGGCCATCTTGGTTTCCTCTGAACCAAGATTGTGATTAGCCCAAGATAAGACTGGCGCTGGAGTTGAAATGGCTAGCTTTTCGTATGGCATAAACGTTTGCCTCTATAAATATTGGTGATACTTGTACAAAAATTCTTGGTTGTTGCCATAATTTATGGCTCAAGAGAGCTTCAACAAGGATTACTGAAGACTCGTAGCGGGTAGCCCTGGAATTATACTGATACTACATTTATGTTACATCAAGAGAGCTTGAGTTGTAAGTTAATGTGCATCAAGACTTACACTCAACCGTCAACCGTCAACAAAAAACGAGTAACTCAAGTAGGACTTACGCAAATTTCCTTTTAAACCGCCAGTTGTAGGGGTGAACGGCCGTTCACCCGTACTGTATGTGGCGTCCCAGCGTAAGTCCTGTCAAGTATGCTGTGCGTAAATGAACAGCAGCGTGAGAAACTATTTTACAATTTGTAAACAAGACCAGGCATGACTGCATTGTCTGGGAACTTCTCGTATTGTGTCGCGTAAACCTATCAGCAATCCCTACTCACCCCAAGTCTATTCCTATGGCAGTTCGTAAGGACACAATCTTTGAACGCTTCTTGTCGCCGATTATCCGAAGCTTTATTGATGAGGAAAAACTGCGACAGTTTTATGAAAGCATTGACTGGGAAGCACAAAGCGATCGCTTCCGACACCCCGATCTCACTTACCCCCACTACTACAGTAGTCAAAACTTCCACGGCATTGAGGGCGGATACCTGAATCCTGGCGCTTCGGTTTCCTACGATCCGATTACCCAGTACGTACTACCGCCCAATGAAACTTGGGTACGCCAAGGCTTGATTGATTCTATCAAGGGAACGCCGCGACGGATACTAGACTTGGGCTGTGGTACGGGTTCCACAACACTAATGTTGAAGCAAGCCTTTCCTCAAGCCCAGGTAACTGGATTAGACTTATCCCCTTACATGCTGGTGATGGCTGACTACAAAGCCAAGACAGCACAGTTAAATATCCAGTGGCGTCATGGCAATGCGGAGGAAACAGGTTTACCGGATGCGTCTTTTGACTTGGTTACCGCGTCATTGTTGTTTCACGAAACACCACCAACGACAGCGAAGTCCATTCTGCGAGAATGTTTCCGGTTGTTGACGCCAGGAGGCGAAGTATTAATACTCGACGGCAATCAGAAAACCATACGCCAAATAGATTGGCTTACTGAGGTGTTTGAGGAGCCGTACATTAAGGATTATGCGGCAGGTAGTGTAGAGGCTTGGATGGGGGCAGCCGGATTTGAAATCGTACAAACCAAGGATTTATTCTGGGTACATCAGGTAACGCACGCCCTGAAACCCATTCCTGTTAAAGACAATTGTGCGACAGCGCAACAGGTAGCTACCAGCAGCAGATTAGACGACGATTTTGGTTCAGAGGGCATTCCTGCTCCCGCGTTTTAGTATATTGGCATGACTTTAAAGGCAGTTCTTTTTGATTTCAACGGCGTCATTATTAAAGATGAAGCAATTCACCAGCAGCTAATTGAAGAAATTTTACTTCAGGAAAATCTGCGTCCTTCAGTGCAGGAGTACCGGGAAGTTTGTTTGGGAAGAAGCGATCGCGTTTGTCTTGCCGAATTACTCAAGCGTCGAGGGCGGGTAGTTACAGATAGCTACTTAACCCAGCTAGTTACTCGCAAAGCCCAAGCCTATCAACGTCAACTAGAGACACTAGAGAAACTGCCGATTTATCCAGGTTTGGAAGATTTAATTGGCAAAATCCGCCTTGCTAAATTACCCATGGGTGTTGTAAGTGGGGCGCTTCGTTGTGAGGTAGAACTAGTACTCAATCGTGCCCAGTTAGCGCAGTACTTTACTGTGATTGTTGCTGGTGACGACATAACAGTGAGTAAACCCGAACCTGATGGGTATCTCTTAGCTGTAGAGCGACTCAATCAGCAATATCCTCACCTCGAAGTCCGAGCATCGGAATGCCTAGCCATTGAAGATACTCCAGCTGGGATTGAGGCGGCAAAACGAGCTGGAATGCAGGTGGTTGGGGTTGCTAATACCTATCCCTTTCATATGCTCCAGCGACAGGCTAGCTGGAGTGTGGATTATCTCAATGACTTAGAATTAGACCGAGTTCAGGAAGTCTATGCTCGAAGTACACCGCAGCCGAGTTTCAGAAAGTGTTAAGATATAAGATGGCGATTAATTCTGCAAATTTTGGATATTAAACTCCAATCCAAAACCTCAAATCGTCTGGGGGAATTAGCTCAGTTGGTAGAGCGCGGCGATCGCACCGCCGAGGTCAGGGGTTCGACTCCCCTATTCTCCATATCAAGATTAAGTTAATTTTCTAAATTTATTAAGTTAATCTACAATTTATGAAGCGTTTGCAACTCTTGTATCATCTTATGTGATCCTGTCTAGGTTGCGTGTAAATCGGTTATTGTAAAAAGAACAAAGTAATTCTTAAGGAATTCTTAAGTTCAGTGGTACTCTAAATAGATTACTGCAAGATCCGAGAATACCAGTTCCCTCATACCCCTGCCCAGCAAGGGTTTTTACCTAGGTAAGGAGATTTTATGACTCCCACAATGCTGCGTCAGTTGTGGTCTCTAATAGAAATGACCCAAGCCAATCTTCTGCTCAGACTAGATGATGCGAGCTTAGTTCAGTGGCTTCTACAACAATTTAAACAACAGCGTTCCCTTAATCACGAGGAAATTTATATCTTGAATGACTATCTTTATAATCGGTTGTCTCTAATCCGGGATTTAGCTCAGCAGCGTGATTCTGTAGGGCAACACAAAAATTACAGCGAGTTCTCAGTGGGTTAATGCCAGTTTTAAACTGTGCTTGAGACGTTCAAATTCGGTGCTTCAATCAGCTAAGACGAGTCCAAAAAAATTGATGTTTTCGTATTAAGTTGCATTCAAATAGGCAACTTTTTTAGAGGGAGTAAAGAGTAATGGAAAGTCAGACCATACCCTTTACCCTAAAAGTATTTAGTCATAGTAATTGATTTAACTTGCCTCTCGCTACAAGGCAAGAGCAAATAGGCAAGTTAAATGTGCGATCGCTTATTTTACTGGGGCATTTACTGGCGGAAAACTTTGAGGCGGTATCTTCTCGTATGCAGAAGATGCCGGTGGATTTTCCGATGAATGGCTGAGAATATTTGATACTAAAGTAAAGCCAAAATATAAGGGTATAACTGTTACCAATAGAGCCGAGATAGCACCCAGCCCGCTTCGCAGTGAAAAGGTTGAACCGTAATAGCAGCGGTAGGGGTCATGAGGAAGATTTTCTGTATTTAGGAGCTGACGTAAGGCAATCAGTCGCTTGAACCGTACTCGCCGATCATCAAGTTTTTCGAGCAGAATCCAGCCTGCTTTTGACTCCTCTTCGCATAGTTGTTGAAAAACAGCGGGGTTACGAAATAGATCGCTTTTTGCCCGCACAATCTTAAATTCCCAGCCAACTAACTGTGGATCGGTAGAGCCTTGGTTGGAGTGGCTAGACGAGTCTAACTGTTCGTTATAGAGCGGTAGCTTTGCTGATGCTAAGTCTTCTTTCGATTCAAAACAGGTCAAAATTTCTTCCTCCTCTTGATGTTGCTGACTGACCCCCATCTGCTGCGATCGCAGCCATCCACTCATGCCTAATATCTGCAAACCAAGATTACCAACCAACAAGCTCCCTATCTTCACTTCCAGCATTATTTTTACCGCTTTTCTTTATCAATTGAGTTGCAGGTTGTAGGGTAAGCACGTTAGATTCTTTAGCACTCCACTAATTTAGTTTTGAAATGTGAATAATTTGTGAATTGAGCGGCTGTAGGGCATTACAGAGATTGACGACCGATCAAAATCAATCTCTCTCATCTTCCTTAACCCAATTGCCGCCACCACGCCTGAAAATACCTCTCTCCTGACACTTGACTTCTGACTTTTGACTGCTACTTTCTTAAGAGGTTTCTTCAACTTTTCAACATTCAACTCTTCAACGGTAAATAGCCCTCGACAACATAATCTGACCCCAGCTGACGCCACTTTACCCGTTCTAAAGTTAGAGCATCCGTCATTGTGGCAAACCCCAAATCCCCTACGGGCGAGGGAGCAACCTGACCCCCGACAATTTTTGGGGCGATGAAGGCTAGGACTTTTTGCACGCTGCCATCTGCGATCGCACTTGCTGCTAAAGTACCACCACATTCCCATAACACACTTGAAAGCTGCCGCTCATACAAATACTCCATAACCTTTGCTGGTGTTAGTGGTGTCAACTCCACTACCTCAACTCCCTTTTGCATCAACTGCTGCTGAAAATCCGGATTAGCTCTAGCTTCAGTTAATACTAAGGTTGGGGCGTCGGCAGTTTGCCACAGATGAGCGTTGACCGGAAGATTGAGGGTACGACTCATTACCACTCGTAAGGGATTATGGGCATCTGGATGATGGCTGGTTAGGTAAGGGTCATCTATACGGACTGTATTGGTACCAACAATTATGGCATCGCAAGCTGCCCGAAGTTGATGCACATGAGTTCGCGCCTCTTGACCTGTCACCCAGGTACTATGACCGCTAATGGTAGCAATTTTGCCGTCTAGGGTCATGGCGTACTTAAAAATCCCCAAAGGACGCTTGTGGAGAATGCGGTGAATAAAGGCTTCGTTGAGTTGACGACAAGCGGATTCTTCCACACCCACTACTACTTCAATTCCTGCTGCACGTAAGCGAGCTATGCCGCCACCTGAAACGAGTGGATTGGGGTCAACCATGCCTACCACAACCTTGGCAACACCTGCGGCCACTAAGGCTTCTGAACAGGGTGGCGTTCGTCCGTAGTGGTTGCAAGGCTCCAGATTGACATAAATAGTAGCTCCCCTAGCCTTTTCACCAGCAGCGCGTAGGGCAAAGACTTCAGCATGGGGTTGACCTGCACCCGGATGAAATCCTTCTCCCACAATCTCCCCATCCTGGACAATCACAGAACCCACTAAGGGATTAGGGGTTGTTCGTCCGAGAGCACAGCGGGCAAGTTCGAGACACCGCTGCATCATAGTGCGATCGCGCGGCGTTGAAGGAGAAGAGGGCAGTGACACCTGTTGAGAATCCGATTGAGTCTCTAGGGGGGAGTTTTCCATTAGTTTGCTGTTGTTCTGCGTATTCCTGAGTTTAACTAGTGACATCCTCCCCCACCATAATCTTTGATTTGGTGGGGGCTTCCCAAACTCACGATTGAGAGTTGCTGCCTCATAGGACTTGTAACCAAGTATCCTCCGCAGCCAGCAAACGCTAGTCCAAGCGTTCGTTTTACCCGATTCAAAATGTTAATTCCAGAGTTCCAATCTCGGTCGATAACCAAACCACAGTGAGGACAATCATGAACTCTATCTTTGAGGGTTTTCAAGAGCCCTTCGCTACAACCAGAACACTCTATACTCGTGCCTCTAGGGTCATCTCCAATCGCCCACTTGCCGCATTTCACTGCTACTGCTTGCAGGATATTCAGGAAACTTCTCCATGCTGCATCCAATATCGATAAGCCTAGTCGAGTTCTCGCTAAGCCTTTAATGTTCAAGTTCTCAAAGGCTATCAAGTCGTACTGGCTACACAACCAATGTGCAACTTGGTAGTGAAACTCTTTTCTCTGTCTCGCAACGTGCAGGTGAAGACGAGCCACCTTATTAGATTGTCGTTGGTAGTTTTTAGACCTCTTCTCCATCCGTGCCAGTTGCCGTTGTTGACGGGCTAACTGTTGTTGGGACTTTCGGTAAAACTGCGGAATTTCTACCGCTTGCCCGTCTGATGTCGCTAAAAACTTTTCGAGTCCAACGTCTATACCAACTGCTCTCTTAATTTCATCCACTGGCCTAGGGTCAGGAACCGTTCCATCTTCTAGTGAGAAACTCACATACCAACCATCAGCTTTCCTAAGTAGCGTGGCTTGCTTAATCGTGAACCCGCCAGGGACTGGACGATGCAAGATAACTTCAATCTCACCAATCTTCGACAGCTTCAAGATATTCCCAACTAGATGCGCTCCTGCTTTTGGGCAGTTCACTCTAGGAAAGGTAAACGAGCAGATATTACCCCGTTTCTTGAACCGAGGACGACCACCGCGCTTACCTGTTTTGTCGGGAATTAGCCAACGCTTCCAGGCTTTATCCAGTCGCATCAAGTTCTGCTGTTGGCAGTCTGCATAGATGTTTTTGTACTTAGGGAATAGTTGTTTAGTTTGGCGTAACTCCGATGCTTGGCGCAAGTAGTCAACAATGTCGGTGACATCACCTATCGGTTCAGACACAATACTGCATCGGTCAATCTGGCATCGGGTACGGTGTAACCAATCCAGCCTTTGACCGAGTGCATAGTTGTCGGGTAAGGGAGAGAGCGGTTCCTTTGTTCCGATGTCATTGCTGACTCTATCTTTCACTTGGGTTCGATTCCTTTACATTGTTTTATCGTTGAAGACCCGCCAGAAGTCTGCCATCTTTCGATGTAGGGCAAAGCTTGAACCCCTATTCGCTCAGTTGCCTGTTACCTTTCGGTTAGCGACTTTCGCTTTCTCTGACATCCTTTACCCTCTGGGTGTGTCCGTCTTCCTTGCGGTTGACCTACTCAGGTTTATCGACCTATCCCTGAGAACCCGTAGGGCTTACCGTGTTTTGCGTATAGGACATTCGACCGATTTAGATTCCACCTATATTCCGATGGGATTTTAGACCCTCTACTGCTGTCCACTGGACTACAGCAGCCAACCCACTTACCTTTTGGTCGGAGTGTATCAGCCTTATTTCACTCCACGCAGACATTACGGAACTTGCGGTGATTCACTTTCGTTAATCATGTCGGTCTTCCCCTTGCACCTTCTACCGATGTAGGCTGTCCGTAGATGGCGCTTTCGTTCCAGGCTTCACACCAGGTTCATTACTTACTTCTAATGTGGGAGGGGTCAGTGACCCTTTTACGCGGGGACAGAGAAGAGGGCTTCTCTGGGAGAGACGGCTCTCCAGTCTTAGGGCTGATGCCCCTTGTACGCAACTTTCACGTCGCGCCCAGAAGCGATCGCAACAACTCTCCCCAGGTTTCCATCATGGATACCTGCTCAGGAGTTGGGTTGAGTCTGTACTGATATGTGATTATCATATTGCTATTATATTGCATATAGCAATACAAAATACCCCCATGAAAGCTATCACCTTTAGACTGCCAGAGCAAGAGTTAGAAACATTGCAAGCATACTGTGAGCAGGAAGGAAGAAATCAGACAGATGTACTCAGAGAATACATTCGCAGTCTCAAGAGGAAAATTAAGCCCGATGACAAAGATTAATTGGTCGCCTCCGTTCCGTTCGGACTTCGGCGTGAGTTTCGACTCAGTCGAACGCTGAGGCTCACAAGGCGTTGCCTCCGGCACCGCGCCTATCCCCATACCACCAAACGCCCCTTGCGTTATGGTGGCAGTACCCCGCGAAACTAGATGGAGGTTTGAGGCTATAAGTCCCACGCCACATTATTATCGGGAAGCGCCTTATCTGCTTAACTTTACCCGGATTGGCATTATCAGCTACTGAAGAAAAAAAAGTGAACAGAATAGTCTGTCATGGTTTTCTGCCCAGCGCTCCGCCTGGGCTTTTTTAATCTCAGGACTTACGCATGGATATCACATACAGTAGGGGTGAACGGCCGTTCACCCCTACAAATGGCGGTTTAACGGTCAAGAAAGCGTAAGTCCTGAATCTGTCGATAGATGAGGGAACTGACTTTAAAATTACGCAGTCAGAATGTATATTCCAAGTGTTTTGCCAACTTTGCCCCGCTAATTAGTAGTGGGGTTTTTATTGTGTGTGCGGTTTCATTCAAGCGATCAAGTCTCGTTTGGCTGATTGGTCAATATTGCTAAACAAAGCGCAGCTGAGTTGGTTTGCCGTTAGTCTAAACTCCAGTAGAGTAAAATTCCTTAGCAAATTAAGCAGGTGAGTCGATTGCAGATTCGCGAAGATGACTTAACAGGTAAAAAGATTGCTGACTTTCTCCGGGAACATCTCACAGATATGAATGAGATTACACCACCTGAAAGCGTTCATGCTCTTGATTTAGAGGCATTGCGATCGCCTGATATTACTTTCTGGGCGGCTTGGGAAGGCGATGAATTACTCGGATGCGGGGCACTCAAAGAGCTAGATTCAAGAAGTGGTGAAGTCAAATCAATGCGTACCGCCAAGGCTTATCGCAGGAAGGGTGTCGCCTCGAAGATTCTTGAACACATCATCCAAGAAGCTCAACGGCGTGCTTACGATTGCCTGAATTTAGAAACAGGAGCTCTGCCTGAGTTCGCCCCGGCACGAACCTTGTACATACGGTATGGGTTCGAGTACCGAAGCCCCTTCGCTGAATACGTTGACGACCCGAATAGCGTGTTCATGACGAAAAAGCTCTAGGACTTGTATCGAAATTGGTGTATTTCTGAAAAATCTCGCAATGATACCTAACGGTTGTCTGTAGGGGCACGATAATATCGTGCCCTTACGGTGTAAGTACCTCATTGATTACCAGAGGAATTGACAGGGTGCTAGTTATCCGAATTGGCACTCCGCTGGACAAATCGCGGCGGCTTTCAGCTTCTAGATTCTCTGTAGTTGTTCGAGGCGATCGCTTTTTGCTTTGCGCCCTTGATGCTGATTGAGAACTAGGATTGACCTTTGGATTCTTCCTGGTTATCAGTGCCTATAATCTCCGGCTGCAAGGGAATTATACCTCTGGCAATTCGCTCAACCAGTTCGCTGCGAGTCAGTCCCCGCTCTTTAGCCATTTCATCTAGCAGTTTTGCCCCAGTTGGCGTCATCGCCAGATTCAGAGGCTTTTTCTTCTCGTCGTAAAGCTCTGGCTCTCCTTTGACGATATTTAAATCTTTCTTCGGCATTTGCCTGGGCATCGAACCACCTACCTTTAACCTAATACGCAATATTTATCTTATATCAAGTCCGTATTGATTGCTTCGTATACAAGTTGTCAGTTTTTGTCATTAGTCAGTTAGGTGGCAACGGACAAAAACTCAGAGTTGATCAACGAAGTAATTAGTCGGATTTGATATTATCTCTTAATTTTGTAGTTGACCTATTGCACCTTACGTTTTTTTTATGTTATTTTACGTTTTAAGCAAAGGGTTGATGGTATAGCCAACCTAGGACTTACGCATAAACACGACATATGGAAAGGGCGTATAGCTATACGCCCCTACAGATGGTGGTTCAAAGGTCATACGCCCATCTGGATGCACGCAATTGCACTTTTGTCAATGTAGGCGAGAGCTTCTTACGCTCTTTCTGCTTAATTTAAGGTGCTAAATCGCAGATGCAATCTACTTCTTGAGTAGTGAGAAAATTCATGAAACATAGCCAGTGGTTACGCCTGAAAGCAGAAGGCGAAAATATTTGCTCAATTCTCCGGCAACAAGGTTATCGCTGCACCAAACAAGTTCGTCGCCTGTCCTGGAAAATTACCGCTGAAGGCGTCTCCTACGTTTTGACCTGGCTACCTGCTCCTGTGGGGGATTGGAGCATTATTCCCAATGACTCTAGTCCAGCACGGCAAAAGCTCATGTTAGTTGTGCAAGACCGTCTTAAGGAAGCAGAACGAATGTTACCAAGTATCCCCAGCGTTGAAGAATATACTCATCCTTGGGCGATCGCACGTATTCTCCCAGACGCTAAACACTATACCGTCGCTCGTTTCTGCAATCGCCGAGATGCCGACGACCATTTGAGAGTATTGAATCGGTTTATGCCAGCAGCAGAGTTCGAGATTGTCTTTGATGTGCCTGATGAGATAGAAGAGCAGGATGACTTTGATATTAAGTCTAGGTAATGGGTGACCAAAGTAAGGATGGGGGATGAGGGATGATAGCGCAGCGGGACGTTAGTCCGGGATGAAAAACTTTGGGTACAAGTCCCTTATTTAATGAGGTTGAACAAAAAAATTCTTCAATATTTCAAGCCCTATTATCTGTGGGGCTATCCATCCTTCATCCTTCATCCTTCATCCTTATTTTCATCGCCTGAATTTTGGGATGGAAATTTCAAGCTTGCCCAAGACAGCTGTTTTCCTTGATCGCGATCGCTTTGCTTGAGTACTTGTCGAATTTCTTCAATGTCATCCTTATCATCTTTTACAGCTTTAACGGCTTTTTTCAAGTTTCTTTGGTAGTGAGCATTCTCAATTGCTTCTTGCCTAGAACGAGAACTACTCTCAAAGCATTTATCTAGGCTTTCGTAGATGCCGCGTCGAGATTTTGCATGATACTGGCGTTCTGTGTCTAACAGCTTTGCCATAAGTTCTAGGTGCATTTCGTCCTCACAGATTTCTTTTAATACTGTCCACTCGTCGCTACCTAGCAGCTTATTTTCTGCACCGGGGCGATGATCTTGGAAGGGTTTACCTGTGATTTCTTTGTAAATCTGGGGTAGGCTATCGTCAAACTCATGCTTTTCTTCTAGCCAGATGCGGCGAATTTCACTGAGTTCTTCATTGGTAATTAGGGTGATATCGCGCATTTCTTCTGGTGCGGTGCGGCGAACTTTGGTTTGTGCTTCTAAGACTCGCCTTAACCAGTGTTCTCGCCAGTATTTAGTATAAGGGCCGGGAATCGGTTCAACTGAGGTTTGACCCTCAACATTGCGCTCAAAAAGTTCGACTTTACCATAGATACGACGGAAGTCTCTCTTGTCGCGATCGTCTTTTGCATCTAATTCATTACGGATGTCGAGTAAAGGCTGCATCCATTCTTTCTCCTCATCATTCTGGATCATCGCCTCCATCGATTTATCTTGGTTAACCATCGTGCAAACCCAACACCCAAATCGAGAATTACCGCAGCTAGGAGTAGAAGTATCCACAACTAAGGGACATTCATTATCTGCTGTTGCACCTCGATACATAGAAAATAAGTCTTTGTTGCTATATCCCCAAGGATTTTGCCATTGATTTAGGTAAATCCAGACTTCATCAGTACGCCAGTCTTCTATAGGGAGGTACATCAGAGAGTTAGGACGCGTCGGATTAGTGTTGAGGCGATCGCGCACCCGCCATTCTCTATGTTTAGCCATAGTGGCTGCCCGTTTAATGCTTTCAGCTTTACGAGTACCCAATACAAGAATCACTTCACCGCTAGTTCTGATCACTTCGCGAATGAAAGAGTCGGCAGGTTTAATTTTTAGGCGTTCAGTACACCATCTAAAGCGATTTCTAGGTGCTGGGTAGCCTTTACCAATTAAGCACACCCAAAACGTATCTTTAACTGCGGGATAAGTTAAATGGGTTTCTATTGGCATTGTCTGTTCTTGGGCAGCAGCTTTCATCCGAATTAGAGAGTTGCGTACCCAAGCAGAGACAATAGGGTTCTCTACGAGCGTATCATTTGTAATTACATGGATTGTTTTGGTTCGTTTTTCTGGTGGCAGGGCTGCGATCGCATTCCATACCAGCTGTAGTACGCAAGTGCTATCTTTCCCGCCACTCCAGCCAATGACTAGTGGTATCTCGTCTTGACAATATAACTCTTGGATTTCTTCAGTTAGCTTTTGTATATCTTCCACTAAGTCAGCAACAGTACGCGGTGGAAATAGTGACATCTGCATTTCTGTCATAGCTCGAATCTCCATTTTTTACGGTGCCATTTTAGTGATTTATGGCTTGGATAATATTGGTCTGGAGCGTATTTTGTTGCATCAGGGAGAAGGATAATTTCACCGTTAAAATCTTGCATTTTGCGTTTAGCATTTGGTGATTCTTCCTGCAAGTCCTTGGCAACAATAATTTTGTAGTCATCATTTATACTAAACCAACCTTTATCGAACGCCCAATGATGATTTTTGCAGAGTGATATCCCATTGGTAATTTCATTATTAAAAGATATGTTGAATGGTTCAATATGTGCCCCATCTACAATGTTTTGACTTAGGGAATTATTGACTTTTAATCCACAAAAAGCACATTTGTAATTATAAAGCCCCACAACGGCTTTACCAAAAACAGCGTCTCTGGCTGCTGCTTTTCTGAAATAAAATTTTTGTTCTTTTTCATTTCGACCTGGTTGACTTAATTTTATTATCTCCTTCTGTATAGATTTATGAAAAGCTTGATTTACTTTTAAAAGGCTTTCCACTCTATCTTCAATTGATGAAAACCATCTTGTTACCAGAGCATCACCTAATTCTATCCTTGAATTTTCATTCTGAATTAAATCAAATAGATTCTGGTCTATAAAGGCGTGATTTACATAATTTTTAAGCTGTATAGTTGATTTTCTTATTTTGTTATTTATTTGCTTTTTGTTTATTTTGATTTCTTGATAATACTCAGACTTATAGTCAAGGTACCAAAATTGCTCTTTTTCATTTTGTAGGTGAAAAAATGGCAAAGAAAAACTACTTCTAGATTTTTTATCATTATTCTCAATTAGGATATCTACATAGTTATTAAATGTAGTTATTAATGCCTCTGTGATAAAAATATAATTGTTTTTAATTAAACCTTGTGCAATTAGATCAATTACAGATAAGAGCAGTATCGGTTGATAAACAGCCTCTCCTCTTGCACTTCTATTTACATTGAGTTCCCGAAAACACTGACAGTAGTATGCTAAGTCTCGCTGGTTTCCCGACTGTTGTTCTGTACTCACCTCTTCCTCACTTCTCTAAGATAGGCATTTTTCCATTGTTCCTCTTGTGATGTTGGGAGTAGATCCAGATATGGTATTGACAAAATGTCGATTATGTGGATAGAAAACAGTAACCTAAGTATGACACAACAAAAGTTTTTAAAAACTGCTATTGACATAAAAATCTTTGATTGATAGTTTTTAAAAATTCTCTCAAGTCTTATAAAACCATGAACAGCGCCGATAATCCAAGGGCTGACATCGCCAGCCAAATCCTGGAACGGGAGCATCAGGAATGGCAGGCGCTGGCTCTCCTGCTGGACAGACATCTGGCCCGAAACGACCAACTCTTAGTGCAGAAAACTCAAATGGGCAGCACCGAAGCCTTTATTGGCTCAGTTACCCTAGAGTGGTTAGATAGCCGGGTTCGCTTTGCTTCTCAACTCCCCCTTTTCCGGCAAAAGTTCGACCCACAAACCGACAATGTAGTCAGGGATGAAGAAACCATCGACGAAATTCTCCAACGTCCCTTAGATTGGTCGCGTCAGGCACCTCTAACTCAGTATCTAGCGGCACGGAAAGCGCATAAGTTCCCCGCCGTCTTAGTCGTTCACAGTCCCAGCTGGGTGGATAATCCCAAAGCTCCAGAATGGGATAAGCAGGGACGGGCACTCAAATCGGCTGCTGATTTCACACCCTTAGACAAAAACGATACAGTCGGGCTTCTGGATGTCTCAGAAAACGTTTCGATTTTCGCCCTAGATGGCCAACATCGACTAATGGGAGTCCAAGGTTTGATGACATTGCTCAAAACAGGTAGACTCCAACGATACAACAAATGGAAAAAGGCTGTAGGTAGTGTAATTACCGTTGACGACCTCATCGAAGAATATCAATTAGACCCCGCTTACCTCCAAAGCCTAGCTCACGAAAAGATTGGTATCGAATTCATTCCTGTAGTTGGCAAAGGGGAAACCCGCGAAGAAGCACTGCGGCGAGTTCGTTCTATCTTTGTTCATGTCAACCTCATGGCCTTAAGGTTAAGCAAGGGACAGTTAGCGCTGCTCAATGAGAATGATGGGTTTTCAATCGTTGCTAGAAAAATTGCTGTCAACCATCCTCTGTTAAAAGAAGTGCCAGGTCGAAATCCTCGTGTCAATTGGGATAGTGCTACAGTAGCGACCAAATCAACCGTTTTAACTACTCTTCAAGCGCTTGATGAAATGTCTGAGCGGTATTTAGAAGCTAAATTCCCTCACTGGAAACCTTCAGAGAAAAAGGGTTTAATTCCCATGCGTCCTGAGGATGAGGAATTGGAGGAGGGAATTGAAACGTTTACACAACTATTTGACCAGTTATCCAGTCTACCCAGTTATCAGAGACTGGAAGATGGGGAAGAAACGCCACAATTGCGTCGGTTCAGTTTTGAAAAAAATGGGGGCGAAGGCAATATTTTGTTTCGTCCAGTTGGGCAAATTGCGATCGCTCAGGCTCTCGGAATTTTAATATTCCAAAAGGGGTTATCTCTCAAAGAGGTTTTTCAAAAGCTCCGGAAGTACGATGTGGACGATGGCTTCAGTGGCATGGAAAATCCGCAATCTCTTTGGTATGGCGTGTTGTATGACCCCAATAAAAAGCGAGTGTTAGTTTCGGGTAGGGATTTAGCAGCGAGATTGTTAGTCTATATCATTGCTGGTACTGAGGATGACATGGAGCGTGCCCAACTGCGCCTGGAGTTAGCCGACGTGAGAACTATTGAAGGCAAAGCAGTAGGTTTTAATGGCAAATTTGTTAATCCCAGAGAGGTAGGACTTCCGGCTGTTTTGTAGGGTGGGTAATGTCTACTCTGCGTTTAATTTCGCTATCCTTGGTGAACACTACAGTGGTTGCGATCGCAAAACCAACCCATGACGACATCCCCAAAACTTCTCCAAAACTTCATCACCGACACCTGGGTGAAAACTACCTGGGAAGAGTTCATGGCACTAGCGTCTAACCCAGCCTATGAAACTGGAAAAGCCTACTATAACCGAGGCAAAACACGGATTGAAATGACACCCATTGGTTGGAATCATGCCGAAGATAATTCAATTATCTCGACTCTTGTAACCTTGTTTTGCGCTCTCAGAAGAATTCCATTGAAAGCACTCACCAACTGTAGTTTTAGAAAAACTGGTTTACAAGAAGCTCAACCTGACATCGCTTTTTACATCGCCTCTCTAGACAATATTCCTCCTCGCAGCAATTCTCCAGTAGATTTAAATCAATTTGCACCTCCTGTATTAGTAGTAGAAATGGCGGCATCTTCTCTAAGCGAGGACTTAGGGGAAAAGCGACTGTTATACGAGCAGATAAATGTACAAGAATACTGGGTAGTAGATGTTAATCAGGCAGAAGTGACTGCTTTTGCTGTTGCTGATGGTGGTAGTAGGCAAATTAACACTTCACAAGTATTGCCAGGGTTAACCATGGATTTAGTTATAGAGACTTTAGAACGCAGTCATTCTGAAGAGCATGGTGCAATTACTCGCTGGCTTTTGAGTCAGTTTAGTTAACAGTAGCCTGTGTAGATAGGCTTGGTTTGTGTAGCCCCAGTCTTCTAGACTGAGGGTAAATAAAGTGCTCTCTTCTTATAAAAATTTACTTAAATCAAAATCATCTTCAGAAGAGTCTTGTTTAAATCTCTCAGCACTCAGAATTAATAAAAGGCGCTCAGAATAATCTACTGTTCCTCGAAACTCATCTCGCAAAATCTCCAGCCCTCCGTTAGCATACTCTTCAAAAATCTGGGTGCGTTGTTCCTCAGAGCTTTCCTCAAAAAGGGAGAGAATTTTGGCATCTTTAGTTTCTGCGATCGCTAATAACTTAAACACCAAATCATATCCCCTTGAAACAAAAACCTCTAAGGCAATTGGTGCGGGTTCTTTGGTCGAGATTGACCCCAGAGGCGATCGCTTTTTCCGTTTTGCTCCCAATGCAGCAGCAAACACCATCACATCAGCATAGGTTTGGAACGGCCCAGTTGCACTGTCTGAAACAACCAAAGCTTTCACCAAATCAGCCTTATCTCTAGCCACCCTGATTCTGTTGGCACCCATTGTCTTGATATCTGGTTTCTCGGAAATTTAACAGAACACTTTAATCAGCTAACACAAATTTCTCATATTTCACATTTCCCCTCGTTCCTGTCATCACTATCAGGATGACTATGTTAGTTTGGCATCATAAAAGAAAGTATGAATAACAGCTGTTGCCTTCTATCTAGCTACTCATAAATGACGTACTGTATATTCTTGAGAATATCAAGATCATCATCAATTTCCAGGAAAGCTTGGTATTGACCAGCCCACTCAACTTCCTCTGCATACTTGCCCTCACTCTTCTCAACCGTTAATTCCTCCATAAACTGCTTGGATGAAATTTGATATTGCTTTTCAAAGAAAGTCAGGTTGTTTAAAACAACTTCCCTAGCATGATCCAAACGTGCAATTTCTGTATCTATAGCCTTTTTAATTACAGAAAGTGATTTATATTCCTCAGTTTTTTTTAAAACAATTTCAGCCATTTTTTCCCTCCTTTTATTGTTCCTTGTTTTACTTCCACTTCCTCAAGGGTAATAAAACATTGAGTAACCCGTCATAATCTTAGCTAAACCATTGGAGTCAGGAACAGTTACTTTAGTGAGATCTGTCTTGAAAGTAAGGAGTAAGGAGTAGGGAGTCGGGAGTAGGGAGTCGGGAGTCGGGAGTAGGAAAAGACAG
>DALYIW010000001.1:89919-100424 GCA_031970155.1 Coleofasciculaceae cyanobacterium CTOTU46601
TTCATCGTTTGTTGTGAGCGCTGGCTCATGGGGGGTTTTGCACCAGTAGCAGGACGGGCGCTTCGACCTATCTCACACCGGAGGGATTTTCTTGTGGGGTAGGCATCTTGCCTGCCCTAAAAGCGGCTGATTGAGAATGGTGCAAGAGCTCAGTGGTAGCTTCATCCCCAGTAGGGCTGCATGGGATGTAACCCATGTCGATATCAAATCCCCTAAATTTATTTACAGGAATTCTCTACTCCCTACTCCCTACTCCCTACTCCCTCTTGAACTTCCGTTAGACTGGGTTTTCTGGCTTCTTCTAGGAGTGCAATTCTTAAAACTTATGCTCCTTGATGCTGTGTTGACAATTCAGCCAATTGGGAAAGATCATTCTCCCAGCTTTGTGAGTGCATTAACTTAAAGTATTTTGGCAGCATAGAGGGCATAAACAGTTCGATCATGAACCGATTTTCCAGCCAGAATTCAATCAATTCAAAAGGGCCGCGATCGCAAGGAAGAACACGCCAGCCCTCGCGGTTGCCAATGCTGATGATAGTTTGTTCATCTACTGGAACAGAAAGAGCAATGTGAGTACTTGAGTACTGGGTGGTAGGGTTCACACTTTTAAAAATAACTTGTTCTTCACCTTGCCCAGGTGTCAAAACCGACTCCGCTGGGTAAACCTCAATTCCAGTACCGTGTTCGTCGTCAGCAAGCACCATAAAGCTGCCTGGATGAATGGGAAATGGAAAGAAATGACCCTTAAGTAATTCTGCTAAAACACGCGCTACCCGTTCGGGTTCTTGAGCAGCAATAGAAAGGTGGTGGATCATCAGAACCTCCTAGTTGAGCATCAACACTACAGCTCTCACTGGCAAAAGTCATTTATGCTACTGAAGTGTAGTACCTATTGGTTTTATATTAACCCGTTGTAAAATTTTCTAAGGGTTTCTTCAACTGTGGCTGAAGGTTTTTAGTAGCCAGAGATTAATTTTTGTGTCATCTTCCGTCAGGCCCCGTTTTAGGGCTTCTTCCACCATTGCGATCGCCAATCCAGGCAAAACCTTCGATTCCCAAACTCGACCACTGCGCCCATGTGCGATCGCCAAAGTAATCACTTCTCCAACATTCAAATCATTTATCCAATATTCTTGGACTCCTGACTCTTCATACATTAACCGCTTGCGTCCCAAGTCATCACTGACACAAGAATCTCCAATTTCTACAACTAACGTTGGCGGGTCATATTCGTGAAGATCAACTGGGGCATCAGTCAGTGGCGGCACTTTCAACCCCGAACCGATGTAAAACGCCAAATCTGGTTGAAATTCGCCTATACCCGACTTCCTAAAACTGGTATGAGCAAACTCAACAATGCGAACATTTTTAATGGTCGCAAACAGACTAACCGCCTTGGAAATTATTGAATTATGACGACCATGACGAGAACCAAGGGGCGACATTTCAATTCTTAAGAGTCCGTGATGGTAATAAAATCTGGCATCGGCATAAGCAGGATTTTCAGCCAGTGCAATATACTCTTCCCAGCTAGCCTTACCCCACCAGGTATCTGTCACTAAATTTTTTGTCAGAGTGGTGATCATATGCCCGCTTGATGAACTAGCCACGGCGATTTGCCTCTAAAATCTGGGGTTTGTTCAAATTTACGAAGAATTTTCTCCCAATCAGCACAACGATTGCAAAGATATTCGGCTGTGCTGGCTACAAGAGGAGGGGGTGCACTTCGACAAAGCTCAGTGACCGGGGGTGACTTTTTCCTACGCCATACCTTATGCCTCAGTTTCGGAACTCCCAGTGAAAAGTTAGTTCAATAGACATGTGCCTGAGAGTCTCTTTCCCCGACTCCCGACTCCCGACTCCCGACTCCCGACTCCCAATTCCCAACTTTCAAGATAAATCTAATACTCGGTATTCTCCAAACCCTTGATTATAGAAGCTTGTAAGGCTTGAGTGAGTGCAAGAGCAGTTTGTTTATCGTTCTCTTGACGGTACTCTTGAGCGTATAGAGGTGGACTGATGTGAATAAATATCCTCGCTCCTTGGTAAGCTCCAGGGTCATAGCGTAATGCGATGGGGATGATGGGAATTGCTAACTCTTCTGGTGCTGTTGCTTCAGCTTGCAGGACTAAACGTGCTAAACCTGTTTTAAGCGATCGCAATGGTTGGTCACGAACAATTCCCCCTTCAGGAAACATCACGAGTTTCTTGCCCGCTTGTAACAGTTCAATAGCGCAGCGAAAACTAGAAACGGTAGGATGATTTAGGTTAATCGGAAAAGCTCCTAGTCTTTGAATCAGCCAACCTTGAACTCCCTCAAATTGATTGGCATTAGTCATAAACCGTAATGGTTCGGTGCTGAGTAAGGCTAATACTAAAGGATCCCAACGGCTAAAATGCTTAGGAGCCAAAACCACAGGCCCAGATTCAGGTAGATATTCCAGCCCTTTGGTGACAATTTGACCAAAGTAAAGATTTAGAAAAACACGATGGATTGGGAAAATCGACCAATAAAGCCAAGGAGTTACAGCCGCTGTTTGTGGAGAGAGCTTCATTTTAGCTAATGGTTTGCAGTAAACTCATAGATGAATTAGAAACCATAATCCACTTCTATTATTTCTGTATATTCAAACTCATTCGGGCTTTGTCTTACCAAAGGATAGTGAATTCCACCTAACTCAATTGCATCTTCTTCACAGTCAAGCTTTGGAGAGTTATAGGTCAGCACATATTCTTTACCAATGTGATTTTCCATCTCTTGAGCAACTTCACCTCGCCACTGCGTCTTAGTTACTAAAACTACTAATTGATTGGCTAATCTTGGTAAAGTCTTGGCAATTTGCCTACGGTAAACTTCATCCAAACTACCAAAAGGTGAATCCATAACAATGGGAAAGGTGCTACTATCCGGCCCCATCAGTGTATTCTCTTGAATCCACTCTCGAACTTGGTCAATAATTCCCCCAATAAATGATAAGCTCAGAATCTGATTTTCACCCGTAGAAGCAGCAACTACCGTCTCTTGCCCTGCTGTATTCTCTACCAACGTTAACTCATATTTTTCACTCAACTTAGGGATGTAAGGCGTGAAAGAGATTGAGGTAAATATCTCTTGAACTCGCTGTTCTAGAGCAGCACGAAACTGATTATCTAATCGTTCTCGGACTTCTATTAGCCGCTCGATCGCATCCTGAGAAGCAGCAATACGTCGCTGTGCCAAAGCTTGCTTACTTTCATTCGTTTTATGCTTGGCAATCTCTTTAACTTTTGCTTCGATATCAGTTGACAGTTGAGCCGCTTTCTGCTTACTTGCTCCTTTCTCTAAAGTTAAATCACGAATTTTTGCCTCTATTTCATCCAAGCGTTTTTGCAACTGACTGATATCTTCATCCGGAAAACTTCTCAACTTCTTCTTAATATCATCTAGCTGTGTTTCAATTCCAGAAAGCTCAGTTCGAGCTCTAGTAATATTGTCTTGCTGCCTATTAACATCCTCCCAAAATTCCGGTACTTGCTTATCAATTTCATCTACCTGAGCACTCATGCGAATTGCCGTTTCTTCAACATCAGCAATTCCAGCTTTATTTATCCAGGCTGACACTTGCTGATGAGCATGAGTTCCCTCTATCAACTCTGCGCCACAAATACAACGTTGCTTGTTCAGCAAATCTCCAACAAATTGCTGCTTAATGCCAACTGGCAACTCTCCTCTCTCCCGCAAATCATCGACAAATGCTCGAAAATCTGCTGTTACCTCTGAGAGTAGAACTGTATAGCCTCGCGTAGAAATTGCTTTTTTCAGTGCATCCTTTGCCTGTTTTAGTTGCTCTCGAAGTAACTTCTCCCTGACTTCAAGTTCATCTCGTCGATGCTGTAACTCTTCAGCACCACTAAGTTCTAATAAATGATTACCTATCGTTTGTTTTAGCTCAATTTGATGTTCTAACTCTTGCTCAATCTCAACTTGTCGCTTTGAGAGTTGTTCACTGTCTTGCTCTAGTTTTTTTTGCTCACGTAATAATTTTTTAGTCTCAACATCACCAATTATTGATAGTTCTGATTCTAGAGTTTTTTTCGCTTCCTTAAGATGCTTGATAGAGCGATTCAGTACCTCTACGCCAAGCAAAGTTTTTGTCGCTTCTGCAATTTCTGACTTCTTATCTGAACGAACAATGTGTTCAATCCGTTCACCATCAAAAAAGAAGTACTGATGCAAACTTACAGGTAGAATCTGACCAATGATATCTTCCGGAAGTTGTTGAGGCAGTAACCAACGCCCATCATCTCCTGCTATCTGGAGGTACAATTCACTTTTACCTTGCTCAACACCAGCGTCAGTTTTGTAAGCACGGCATACACGTCGGACTAGATAACGTTTATTGTTATGTTCAAACCCTAATTCTACCCAACACTCTACAGGCATTTTGGGATTTGCCTCTGTAATTGCCCGTTTATTAACCAGTTGGTCTTCTAATGAAAACGCTGCACTAAATTTTTCGTAGAGTACCCAGGTAAATGCATTGAGTAGTGTTGTTTTACCCGATCCATTGTTGCCATGTATAATCGTTGTGTTTTGGTCTCCACATGAAAGACAAATTTCTGGAGTTTTTCCATAAAACTGACGAAAGTTACAGAGTTTAATGGATGTCAGTTTCATTGCACGGCTTCCTTAACAATCCTCAGGATATCATCATTGATATTACGGGGAAATTTCAGATAGAGTTTATCTTTTTCAGCTTGCAGCACTCGCTCAATAATTTGACGAACCTCTGGGGGAGCGTTTGTAATTGGCTCTTGAACGTCACTGAGACTAACTCTCTCGTAATAAGGAGAGGGTTTTTCGGCTAAAACGCCAGGTATAACTGTAGCCGCACCGCTTGAGTATCTGAATACCATCACCATATAAGGTCTGGAAACTTTAAACTAATGTTCTAATAAAGGAGGCTAAATCATAACATCGGCATCAGCCTACAAGCAAGGCTTAGTAGCATAAACTGACTTGTTTAATACAATTTGTGTCAATTATAAGCAAACAACTTTAGGATGATTTTAGAAATTGGAAAGTAGTCCATAAATTAATAAAAAATTTTAGCTAAATGCTCGAATAATACTTTGCCTTCAAAATGAGTTTGGTATTATTCGCAAGATTTCATAAGATTTTAACCAAGGAATAGAAAAGTGGTGTCAACTACTCAAGCCACATCCAAAGCGGTGCAGCCGTTTGCACGACTGATCGATCGCGATCGCCTCTTTGCCGATAAGCAAGGTGATTCAAAAACCTCGTTTAGGGTAGATGATCTGACAGGCAATTTGGGCTTAAGCGTCACTCTCTTCACTGACATGGATGTATTGTTCCCTGAATCGTCTGTGTATCGTGCCGCACCCAACAATTCTTCTAGAGTTAAGTCCTTCATTCAGAATACTGCCGCCAATCGCAGCGTTAACTTCACCGTCGATACTACTCAAACAAGATTGGCTAACCCAGACACTTTTGTTACTGCTGTGCCAGAAGCGCACAGCCACAGTGAAGCCTTTACTTATGACTCGAACATCCAGTCATCAGGTACCCAGAATTACCAGACGTTAGACTCTCCTACTTCTCCAGTAACAATCGGTAATTTAGAGACTGTGTTGAAGCAGTTGGCGGCTTCAACTTCTAATTCTCCTTTCAGTAAGCTGTATGTCTTTGGTGATAGCCTTTCTGATCCAGGTAATATCTATAATTCCACCACATTTGTGCAGCCCATCGAATGGCTGTTTGGTGTCGATATACCAGTTATTCCTCCGCCACCTTACTATGAGGGGCGTTATTCCAACGGACTAATCTGGGCGGACTATTTAGCAAAAGATTTGGGATTAACTATTACCCCTTCCACTGACTTATCTGTATTTCACCCTCTATTGCCCTTCTCTTCTCCGATTACAATTACTGGTGAAGGTCTTAGAGCTAGTCCCTACTTCAAAGGTGCTACCACCAATCAAAGCATTAACTTCGCTTACGGTGGTGCTCAAACGGGATTTATGGGTTCTGACGAACAATTCGGCCAACTGATACCAGGATTGCTGACACAAGTTGGATGGTTTAAAAATGACCATCAGCGCAACCGTCAGTCTGCTGATCCAAACGCACTCTATGTTGTGTGGGCAGGTGCTAATGATTACTGGAGTGTTGAAAATCCTAATCCTGAGGAATCTGTTAACAATATAGAAACAGCGATCGCATCCCTATACGACTTAGGTGCTCGCAATTTTCTAGTCCCTAACCTGCCAGATTTGGGAATGACGCCTTTTGCGTTTAGTGGGGGGACACAAGAAAGCGATCGCCTCACCAATTTGACTGAAGAGCATAACTTCCTATTAGACACGACTCTCGAAGATTTAGACGACTCATTGACAGACATCAACCTGATCTCACTTGATGTTTATTCCATTTTTAATAATGCAATTACCCATCCACAGCATTATGGCTATACCAATGTGACTGAACCCAGCTTAGATTCAGTCACGATGATTCCCAGCGGTAGCCCGGACAATTATTTATTCTGGGACAAGGTTCATCCAACAAGCATCACCCATGAGAGATTAGCAGAATTTGCCTTAGCCGCGCTGGTCCCTGAAGTTGATTCTGTTGCAGCGCTGACATTCTAGTCTCTAAATCTTGAGATGGTGTGGTTACTAAGCAGCCTTGCATTTAACACTCTCGTTGACGTTCAGATGTTTTTTGTGGGATGGGCATCTTGCCCGTCCAGATTATGCAAATTAAATGCAAGGGCTGCTTGATGTCACATATCCAACAGCCCATATCTTCTCTGAAGCTGTAGAAGTTTAACTCTGGCTTCTCCAGCATTATCAGCTAAATCAGCAAATTCCAAAAATCGTCTCAACTCCTTTTTCAGCAGATTTCGCTCTACTTCCAAAGTTTCTCGCCCCAAGTCTGGCGGCAAAACAATCATGTCAAATAAAGTAGCGCGTTTTTTACCTGGGTATGGCCGCAAAATTCGCCCTCGTCGCTGAATGAACTGACGAGGATTACTGCTACTAGCAAGAATTACAGCCGTTTGAACTGCCGGGATATCGACGCCTTCATCGAGACATCGAATTGCTACCAACCCTTGCAAGTTCCCCATTTCAAATTGACGGCGTAACTCTTCTCGTTCTACCACAGGTGTCTCGGCAGTGTAGGTATTAACGCGGTAGCCTAGTTCAGCCCCTAGTAATCGCACCACTGCTGCCAACTGACGGTTACTGTCCTCACTCACCGCCCCTTCTACTGAACCATCGCCACAATAAAACAAAGTATGGTGGGTATCCAAACGCTCAACCATTAACTGCCGCAAGGCTTTTAACTTATTGGTGGCAGCCCCAATTAATCGGGCGCGTTGCACTAATAAGGATGTCAAGGTGTCATTTTTCAGGTCGATATGTTCCTCTTGCATCAGTGCCCAGCCAATCCTTTTGGTCAATTTGGCATAGGCAACTGTCTCTGCTTCTGTTAATTCCACAAGGACAGGATAGTAGAGGTAGTGAACTAACGCCCCTTGTCGAATCGCATCTGCGAGGGTAAGTTCTGGTTGCAATACACAACCAAAATAGTCAAATAAAGCTTCAGTCCCATCCTCATCAAAGTATCGTTCTGGGGTAGCTGATAGGCCAAGGCGTAGCCCGATATTGCGAGGTAAACTCTCTTCTAAGCGTCGGGAACCTAAGTTATGGGCTTCATCTCCCACAATCAGCGTCTTGTCGGGAAAGTACTTCAGCTGAGACTGCAATCCTTCTCCAATGAGAGTGGCATTTGTAGTGATGACGGTGATAAAAGGCTGGTTGCCGGAATGGACGTTGTAAAGCTGGGTGGAGAGTTGACTGTGCCAGCTACGTACATTCTCAAATGCTAAAATAGGTTCTAGATTAAAGTTCTGGCATTCTCGCGCCCACTGAGTAACTAAGTGACGATAGGGGCAGACTACCAGTAAGGCTTGTAAACCAATTTTTTGATAGAGTTCAGTAGCGATCGCCAGCGCCGTAATTGTCTTACCGCTACCTGTAGCCATTTTCAGGGTGCCGCGCCCCTGATTGCTAAACCAGTTCGCCACAGCTTGCTGCTGATATTGCCGCAGCTGAATTAAGGGCGGTATGCTTGGGCATCCCAGTGGTGCTTGATTCCCTGATGAAGAAGACAGATGGTAACTGCCCTTAGCTTCAGCTACAGCTAATATCTTGTTTATTGCATTGTGATTATCCTGAACGGGCAAACCTACGTTGTCTAAATTCTGAGCTTGACGCTGATTTTGAACTTCATAACTCTGATTTGAGAACAACTTCACTACTTAATTGCCCTTGCTATTAAATTATTGTGTTTCTAATTGTAGTAATACACACGCTTTCATTTAGGAAATGGGAGGTCACGCACACATAGTTTGATGCTCACACAAACATTTACCACACAGCTAAACAGGAGTGGTCATCTTAAGTGTTCTTTTCTCGTTCAGGGTGATCGAGCAATCCCAAGCCAGCAGGGCACCAGTTGCAACGGCGATCGAGCTTAACCAGTATTTCTGTTACTGACTTGGGTGTCTCGACTTAGCTGTTTCAACTTTGGGCTGTTGTGCCTCAGTTTGCAACGCATTCTCTAACAGAGTGATGACTTGAGCTCTAATAGAGTGATTTTGAGTCGTTGCTAGTTTTTGTAGTTTTTGATACAAGTCATCAGGAAGATTTTGTATATGAAGTGTAGCCATTGAGTGACCTCCAAGCATTACTGACGAGGAATGCTAGTCTAATGCAACAAGTTTTATATTTTAACCCTATCCCGGCTAAATCTAAAGGGTTATTGGGAGGAAGCGATCGCTTAAAAAAATTAGCACCCCTTCTAACCAGAAGTAGGTGCTTAAATTCAACAAAGCGCCTCAACTAATACGCATCCTGCAACTCATAAAAGTCAGGCGAGATATAATCCTTCCGCAACGGCCAACCTACCCAATCTTCCGGCATCAAAAGGCGCTTTAAGTTCGGGTGCCCTTCGTAAATAATGCCGTACATATCGTAGGTTTCCCGCTCTTGCCAATCGGCGGCTTTCCAAATCCAGTACACGGAGTCCACTCTGGGATTGTCTCGCGGCAGAAATACCTTTACCCGCACTTCCTCAGGTTGGTCAACATTATCACTGACTTTAATCAAGTGATAAAAGCTTACCAAGTCAGCACCGGGGCCAACATCGTAGCCACCTTGACACTGTAAGTAATTAAACCCGTAAGCGTAAAGTGCCGTAGATAGCGGTATCAGGAAATCCGGCTCTACTTTAATAATCTCTACACCCAAATGGTCGCGCTCTAGGGATGTATGCTCAAAGCCGTTTTCTGTCAGCCATTGAGACACCTTACCTACTTCAACGATTTCAGCATCTCCACTAGTCGCTGGGGCTAACTCTCCTGAACCCTCAGCCTGATCTTTTCCACCAGAAGCCGCTGGCTTAGATTCTTCTTCAGCCACGCTCAACCTCCTCTTTTACTGAAGATTTCAGTGCAGGCGGTACGGGCATACCCATCGCTTCGGTTAACTCCTTCGGTGGGTTGTAGCGAGTTTCAGACTGTAAGTATTTGCCCGTCAAAATCTCTGGCACAACGTTCATATTGTGAGTTGTGCTGTAGTATCGGTGTGTTTGATTCAGTTGACCTCGCTCCTGCATGGACTCATTAGCTACTTTCTTCCGCAGCTTCACGATCGCATCAATGATCGCTTCTGGGCGCGGGGGACAACCAGGAATATAGAGATCCACAGGAATCAACTTATCCACGCCCCGTACTGCTGTCGGAGAATCGACGCTGAACATCCCACCCGTGATCGTACACGCCCCCATCGCAATCACATACTTTGGTTCTGGCATCTGTTCATAGAGACGAACCAGCGCAGGTGCCATTTTCATGGTGATGGTACCTGCTGTAATGATTAAATCAGACTGCCGTGGGCTAGAACGAGGAACCAGACCAAAGCGGTCAAAGTCAAACCGAGAACCAATCAGAGCAGCAAACTCAATGAAACAACAGGCAGTGCCATACAGCATCGGCCACAGGCTAGAAAGTCTCGCCCAGTTGTAAAGGTCGTCTACTGTTGTTAAAATGACGTTTTCTGAGAGGTCTTGAGTGACTTGGGGACGCTCAATCGGATTGAGAATTCGTTCTTTTTGTTGCTGAGCTAAAGCAGCGCTATCAGTTGACATATTACCGTTCACGACCATTCGAGGGCTCCTTTGCGCCATGCGTAAACAAGAGCAACCACAAGAATTGCTATAAAAATTAGGGCTTCAATGAAAGCTAGAAGTCCAAGTTGATTGAAGGCGACTGCCCAGGGATACAAAAATACGGTTTCAACATCGAAAATCACGAAGACTAGCGCAAACATGTAGTAACGAATGTTGAATTGAATCCAGGCCCCCCCGATTGGTTCCATGCCGGATTCATAGGTGGTACGCCTTTCCGGGCCGCGAGTGCTAGGCCGCAGAAGCTTAGAGG
>DALYIW010000002.1:0-36805 GCA_031970155.1 Coleofasciculaceae cyanobacterium CTOTU46601
GAGGCTGGGAAGAAGATAAAGGAGCAGAGGAATCTCTCCCCTGGCCCCCCTCTCTCCCTGGGTTCCTTTCAAATCTTGGAATTGGACTTTAACGCTGACTCCCAGGGAACTCAGGGATTCACTGAGATAGCGAGCGATCGCTTCGGGTGAGCCTGAACGAGCTAGACTTTCGTTGGAAACATTGAGGGCAGAGTCGGTTGTTGCCGATTCAATAGATGTCATGTCGGCTTTCTCGTCTTGGACTAGGGGCAGCTTGAGCTGAATTTGCTCGCTCCAGTCGGGACGGGGCTGCCCCACAGTGCGACCATAAATGATGAGTTGATAGATGGGATTTTCCGGGTCGATAGGAAACGGCGCTTCATTAACCTTGAGCGCTTGAATTATCCTGTTGACGACCACCTGGGCATCTAGACGCTGGTGGCTTTCAAGCAATATGTGTAGATTATTCCCTCGCAATCGAACTCGTAAGGACACTCCGGGTTGCCCGATGGCATGGTAGACCCATTGAGTAAGAGAGGACGGACGCTCTTTTTGGGCAGGCTGATCGACATCCAACATTAAAAGAAACCTGTCACCTAAACTGATAACTGACCAATCGATGCTTTCCTGTAGTCAATGCACAACCGATTTAAGCATACTTACTTATACCGCTTGGGAAGTAAGCATAACCAGTAGAGAATGACTCAGGATGCAATTTGCAATTTACAATTAACTTCATCTAAAAACATCTCAACAATCTTACCAACAGCGATCGCGAAAGCTGTGCTACACAGTTTTTGAGACCCACTAAGATGTTGACTATACTGCGTACCTATGTTAAACCCTAGCTGCCAACAATAAAACTACCGAAAATGGCTACAACAAATCCATCTAAATCTCCTATCCCGACAGACTTCTTATTGAGTCTAGCTACAGGTCCGTTGATTTTAGGCGTACTCGCGACCGAGGCGGTTGGCTCATGGCTACAAGCCACCGGCATCAGCAGCGAGGAAGTGTTTCGAGGCGATCGCTTACCGCTCCTTCACTTTCCAGATCCAAGCCCTGACAGTGAAGAGCTTTGAGTTAACGAGCGAGACCTTTTAAATATCGGTAGTCTCTGTCCCAGGGTGCGACTGGGAAGTTCAGCAGAAGAGCCACTGCGAGACGCACGGCTTTTTTTCGTAAGGGGAGCATCCCAATGCAAGCAAAAATACTAAGGAGTGGGAGCCGGAAAGCTCCCTGGTGTGAAAGAAGCGGGTTTTTCAGCCTGCACTACAAATTTACAAAAACGGGATGCTTCCCACAAATGTCCTTTTGAGCCGCCATTTGTAGGGACGTATTGCAATATGCCCCGACTATAATTAATTGGTGTCAATACGTAAGTCTTGTACGTCTTATATCGTCTTAAGTGCTGCCTGCTACTGAGTTTTACTCAACACTGAGGGCTGTGGGTGCTTGTTTTTGAGAATTTTGAGGAGCGGGTGCGTTTCCCTGATCTCTATTCCCCCAGAGATCAACGGCAGTCACACCCGTTGCAAATAATGCTCCTAAAAGCACCCATACAAAAACATTAAAAAAGGATTGACCTGATGTGCTGTTGTTTTCTGAACTTACTTTAGAAGCAGCGCTGATTTTATCTGTATTGAAATTAAAGCTTGCCATTTTTTTGAATAAATTAAATGAACTTACTCCAAAAATAGCTGCAATAATCGAGTGACAAACTCTACCAGAAGGATAATCAGTAACTCACTCTAAGGAGTTAGCTTTCAAAAAGATTAAATTAAATGTCGCTTGTTGTTGGTTGTTGGTTGTTTGTTGTTTGTTGTTTGTTAAAAACTACTGGTTCTAAAGGAACAAATAATCAACACCATTCCGCTCTTACGTTAAGAGTTGGCTTAGGAGGAACTTAAGCCTACACGGCTTGACTTCCAATTTTCGATTTTATAGATAGATATTAGTTAAATCAGATACAGCAAATACTCTATCTCAGTGCGTAGGAGTATTTAGGCGATCGCTTACTGACCAAACTCGACTCTTGCCTGCTCAACCAGTTCAACCGTCACTACTTCTAACTCAGCTTCTCGCGCTAGCTGCTCAATCCGTTGTCGAGCTTGAGTGCGAACAAAAAAAGGAATATTTTTTAGTTTGGCTTTAGCTTCAGGCGTCCATTGCAGGACGTCTGTAAAATCAGAGCTGCTCATGACTGTAAGCCCCTTGCTCTTGAGCAATTTGCTTTTCTTTTAAGATAATTCCTTTTAAACTTTTCTACGACTTTTTTACATATCTGAATATAACTTGGTATAACTTTGTTTAGGAGTGATTCATTGGACTAAGCAACGCTACGGTGCGCGGCTTTCGCGCATCGGCTCTTGTAAGGGTGCAAGAGAGTCCTGCTAGCTCCAGACTAACGTCTCGTGCTTGTACTCAGGTTTCCTGGTGCCGAAGGCAAGCGCATAAGATACAACAAGCGCACAGCTCTTTTTCGTTGCGGTAAGAACAGTGAAGCCTTTAGGTACCATTGTTCCTGACAGCACGGTGATGAAGAACGTGCCACAATCGATACGGCTAACAAAAGGAACCAGAGTTACCTCTGTTGATGGTGAATCGTAGCGTCTTCTAGGATGCAAGACAGCTTTGCTAACACCCATTGGAGAGAGATGCTGACTTGGTAAAACTTCAACTCAATCAGCAACACAGCGTTGAATGCTAGTACTCATTATTCAAATGTGGATTATAGGTGGAGACCTAATTGTAAATGGCGATAAATAGCTCGGTTGAAAAGGCAGTGGTAAGTCCCCAAAGTGTTCAGCCTCTGGTGTCTTTTGAGTCCTTTCCGAACACCACTGTTCCAGATACTTTGGTGACAACTTACCTGGAGATGGTGGATTGGTCTCAATTCCGTCCAGCGTATCTTAATTATCTGGATGGCATTAAACTCATGTGCATGGATACGCCAGATGTAGCATTTTATCGCTTCTTGTACAGTTGTGTCGGTAAACCTTGGCGATGGCGCGATCGCTTATCCCAATCTGATCAAGAAATTGAAGCACTCCTACTAAAATCAGGAACTAGCGTCCATGTTTTGTATGTCAATGGTGCACCTGCGGGTTATATTGAACTGACAAAGCGCAAAGAAGGCTCAGCCGGTCGTTTTTACTCTACTGAAATTGTTTATTTTGGTCTAAGACCAGGCCATATCGGTCGAGGGTTAGGCAAGCATTTACTCAGTCACGGCATCGCCTACGCCTGGAATAAGGGCACTCAACGCCTGTGGGTACATACCTGTAACTTAGACGGTCCCTATGCCTTAGATAACTACATCAAGCGGGGCTTCAAAGTTTATAGAATTGACAAGGAGCCAATGCCAGAATGTTATTTGTAGTATCAATACCAAACAGAATACTTCTCAATAAATCATGCTGAAATTTACAAGGTATGTTACCGCTGTATCTTTAGTTCTACTGACAGTGACTACTGGATGTTCACACTTAGAGCAGCTTCAAGGTAAATCTTCAGCCTCAAAAGTAGCTTTGGCCAAACATTTAAAACAGTCTGGAGTCGTACTATATGGTTCTCCTTGGTGCCCCAGCTGCAACGTGCTCAAAAAAACGTTTGGCAAAGAAGCTTTCAAGCAACTTAACTATATTGAGTGTGAAGGGAACAATGGACGACCAGAGCTTTGTCAAAAGGCTAATATCACAAGGATTCCGGCTTGGGAAATAAAGGGTCGGCAATACCTAGGAATCTCGTTGCAAGAACTGGCTGATTTATCTGACTATAAAGGCGATCGCAACTTCTGAACAAAGGGTGCTTTAACTATCAATATTGCTTTTCTACTTCATAAATAAATTCAGGTACTTGTACCTCATCTCAAAAGGAGGAAGGATGAAACACAGTGTCTTTTTCCCATCCCGGACTAACATTCCGCTGCGCTATCATCCTTCATCCCTCATCCTTTGTTACTCAAGTTTGCGCTTGAGAAACAGCCAATGCCAAAATGTTACTTGAAGCTTCAATACTCAAGAGAGCGCTCCCTAACAAGCAATGCTGACATTTAAGAGGTTTGCTGGCACTGTATCTGTAGTCCTACTGACATTGACGAGTGCATGTTCCTCATCAGAGCAGCCTCAAGCCACGTCTTCAGCTACAACATCTCCGAAATTAACCGCACCAACCCGTTCCCCAAGAGTCTTCAAAGCTAAAGCTTCGTCACCCAATTCATCACCACAAGTTCAGGCGGAGCGCTTCCTGGAAGCACTTGATACTGCAATGGGTGCAGCAAGCATCGCTCAATCCGCTCAGTCTAATGATGACTGGAACTTAGTAGTCAGTCGCTGGCAAAGAGCCATCAATTTGCTCAGAGCAGTACCCCAGCCTAGCGCTAATTATGCCATAGCTCAGAAAAAAATCGCCGAATACCAACGCAACCTCGCTTATGCTCAAAAACAGCAAAATAGCGGTTTAACACCAATAGGAAGGGCGAACCCTAGACCAGTAGCCGCAGTATCTAGACAAACTAAACCCTCAGCTCCAACATCAGCAGCACCTAAGCAAACTAGACCCTCGACTGTCACGCCAGAAGTTGCTTTAGCCACTCATTTAAAAAAGATTGGAGCTAAATTCTATGGTACTTACTGGTGTCCCTATTGCACCCAACAAAAGGATTTGTTTGGTACACAAGCTTTTCGCCAAATCAACTACATTGAGTGTGATGAAAAAGGGAAAAATGCACGCCCTGATTTGTGTATTAAAGCTAATATTTCCGGCTTTCCCACTTGGGAAATTAAAGGAAAACTGTATTCAGGACTACAATCTTTGCAAGCACTGGCGGATTTATCGGGCTATCAAGGCGATCGCAATTTCAAACGCTGAAGCTTGAGAAGGTTCAAAATAGTTTAAAAGCTATCAAAAGCCTAATTTAAAGAGTTAATGAAGTTTTCGTATATGAGGTTACATTAATTCAAGATTATGTTGATAATAAAGACATAATTGTTTCTATTAAAAACTGTAACAAATTTGTCTGATGAGGTTTTTGAGTTATTCATACTAACTCAGTACAAGACATCAAAAGTGCACCTTAATAACTCATGCTAAAAGCGAAAAAATTGGCGGCAATAGGCTCTGTCCTCCTACTGGTAATGACAACTGGATGTTCTTCATTAAATCCGGCACGGAAAGAATCGAAACTAGCCTTAGCCAAGCATCTCAAAGAGCAGAACGCTAAGATGTACGGGACATACTGGTGTGTCACTTGCGAAGGACAAAAGAGATGGTTTGGTAAGGAAGCCTTTAGTCAACTTACTTACATTGAGTGCGATCCGGCAGGCGAAAAGCAGCAAGCGAACCTCTGTCGCCAACTAAACATTACCAGGTTTCCTACTTGGGAAATTGGCGGCAAGCTTTATTGTCAAGGTGGATGTTCGTTGGGGGAACTTGCCGATGTATCTGGCTATAAAGGCCCTCGTGAGTTTTAATGTGCGATCGCTAAATTTGAATGCTGTGATACCTAATACTAAAAACTAACACCATGACACGCACCAAAAATTTTTCTTCAAACTTGACCGCACTCAAACGCTCAAAATTCTTAGTGCCTGGCCTGATTTTCGCGGGAACGATTCTACTGATTGTAGCGCTCAGCTTTATCGACTGGAACACCATTCTACTGCCGCTCCAAACTTTACTCTTCCCGATAGAAGAAAGCTATAAGCACTGGCTGGGTCAACAAAATACTAGTAACCCACTTCTGTTACTTCTATTAGCGTTTGCTGGAGGTTTGATTGGTAGTATCTCACCCTGCCACCTCGGTCTACTAACTGTAAATCTTACCTATATTGGCACTCGTGAGTTTACCTCTCGTCGAGACGCCTTAATTAAAGGAGGGGCATTTGTACTGGGAGTAGTTACAGTTCTCAGTCTGTTGGGGTTAGTCTCTTCCTTTGCTTTTGCGGTGATGTTTAAGTACCGTGGCTATATCAATCTCGGCGTTGGTGCGGTAATTCTGGTCATGGGGCTGACTCTTTTACAGATTATACGCCTGCCTTTCCCTCAAATTGGTGTGGCATTACCTGTAACCGGTCCCTACAGCGCTGGGTTGACTTTTGCGCTGGTTAGTTCTCCCTGCACTAGTCCTGTGCTGTTTGCTGTTCTGAGTGCTGCCGCTGCTACAGGTTCCCAGGTTCAAAGTACACTGACAATGGTTAGTTATGCCTTAGGGACAAGTGCATTGATTTTCTTTGCTAGTCTGTTTACAGGTTTAGCCAAGCAAAGTCGCGCTTTACTGAAATATTCTGAATGGATTATGCGTATTGGCGGAGGGCTACTGATTGTGATGGGAGGATGTTATTTAATTAGTGGTATTCGCTGGATTGCCTTGATGATTGGCAAGTAATCGGTTTAACTCATCTGTTGACTGAAGTACGAGATATGACCTCAGGACTTACGCAGAATTTCTACATGTAAGGTGGGCAGTGCCCACCCTACTACTACATGTAGGGTGGGCACTGCCCACCACTAGCTGAAGTACGAGATATGACCTCAGGACTTACGCAGAATTTCTACATGTAGGGTGGGCAGTGCCCACCACTAGTTGAAGTACGAGATATGACCTGATTTTAATCACCTATTTTTTCAAAGACGAATACTTTTTTGCGCCGATAGCGCTGCTGAAACTGTGGCATCTGTTGAAGTCGCTTGACGATATTTTGACCGATTTCTGGAGGAGTTCCCAAGCCAGGGTAACGCACATTGAGCAAGATGTACTTGTACAAATTTAAGTCAGCTGACTCGGAAGCTGGACTAGTAGGCTGGATAAAGGGGCGGTGGGTGAGATGAGGAACTATGTGAGTTGAGGCTAAAACACTGGCTTTTGGTTGTACGATCGCGATCGCATCTCGTGTTGCCTGCCAAGTACTGAGATGGTCTAAATACCGAGACCAAAAATAGCCAAACTTTGCTAAAGCTAGAAAAGCCACTATCGACCAGAGTATAATTCCCCGCTTGTGTTTTAGCCATCCGCCACCTGCCGCTAGATTAGAAATTACCGCCAGCAGGAGAAACGGCAGTACTGGCAGCGAATACTGATGTATCAAATCTCGTTGATAAGGGTAGTCAGCAAGAATATTCAGCGATAGCGCCGGAATTGCCGCCACTAAAGGTGTCAGATGCCGAAGTGAAAGTCCCCAAATGAGTGGTGATAACAACAAAGCAAAATATTCAAGGGTGCCAAGAGAGAAGACTTTGCTTAATATCAAGCTTGGCTTGAACAATAGATTTTTGCCAATCTCTAGTACAGAGGTTCCCAAATAAGCATAACGTTCTACTGCCGCTGCTTCTGTGCCGCTGAACTTAGGAATAATCACCTGAGTAACCATGAGAAACCAGGCAACTCCAGCAATCATGGCGAATGCCCCATAGAGTCGCCGCTTCTCAAAGACAAGCAGCCAAACTCCCATCGCTGCTACGGTTAGGGAGAGAACACCCTTGCATCCCAAGACAAAGGTTATGGCACAACAAAACCATAGCGTTTGACCTAACCGCGCTGCCAAAACTGCTCCCAAGATTGCTGGAGTTGCCATGACTTCTGGGTGAAAATCAAATAGATTGACGTTGAAAATCAGCGGATACAATAGGTAAGATAATGCGATCGCTGTTGCTTGTGATTCCTTCAGCCCCGCCTGACGCGCCAGATGCCAGGTAGGCAAGGCACCCAAGGCTAGAGAAACAGCTTGCACCGCGAACAACCAGTAAACACTTGGGTAAATCTTGTATAGTAAACCCAGTGGATAAACTGCCCAAGCGGCATGATTGCCTAGATGATGAAACCCCAAGATAGAGGAAATCGGCGATTGTCCTTGACTCATCAGGTAAATAACCTGGTCATAAATCCCCAGATCGAAAGCCGATGATTGAAAAAGCGCGTGTCGTGCACTGCTGCATACGAATAAAATCAAAGCACTCACACCAATTATCCAACCCAGAGCATTTCGCTTCAACGTTGCCCTAATTCGGTTGTAAATATTTTTACCTGATGCCTTGATAGTTCCAGCCGATGAGTCCATGCTCTGTTTTCCACCACTTGATTACCCAAAATCCTACTAGAGGAGGTGGGCAAAAATAATGCAACAGTGAAATTAACCGAGGCAGGACTTGTACCATTTGAGTCGATGATAGCCACTAATCAATTCAGGTAATTAGCAATTGGTAAGGGGGGCGGGTTTACTGATCTGAAAGGTTTTCCCGCTGGGCTGCCCTTAAAACCCGCCCCTACTGGAATGTGACATCTATAAAACCAAATGGTATGACCTAGAACTTCTACAGGTAGGGTGAGAATGGAGTATCATGCTTCTCAATTTCTCGGTTGGAATCTTTGCTGAGAAGCAAACATGCGCTTAGCAGCCAGACGTGCTTCTACTTGTTTAATGGTATCTCCTGCTACTTTATAGGTTTCTTCTAACCCAATTTTTCTGCATTCAGTTTCTAGCCATTTCTTGTTTTCTGCGAACTTTTCAGCGATTGATTTTTGGTGGTTCATTGGAAGTAATCACTTTTTGGTAAAAACAAAGCTTACCCTCAGTATTTGCTTTTGATACTGATTGGTCTGACCCCTCATTTACCTGCATTTACTAGCGGCTATCTTGTAAAGCATGAACGGATAACACAGGAATTAATTCGGTAGCTTTTGTTGCATGTTTATAATTTTTTCCAGTTCTGGGCGTACTTTTTTGATATCAGATAATGGATATATCTATGTTAATTTATTTCAACTGTGCAATGCTTTAAAACCTCAATCACTGGTGTAGAAGCTAACAAAGGCAAGCATTATAGGGAGACAAACAAGTGCAAATCACCAAACGTAATGTCGAATTGAGAGTAGATGAAAGTTTAATGCGTGTTTATGTCGCAGCGCCCAAAGCAGCAGGACTTTATCCAGGGATTTTATTCTATAGCGATATTTATCAGTTAGGTAGTCCAATAATTCGTTTAGCTAATTACTTAGCAGGATATGGCTATGTAGTGGCAGCGCCAGAAATTTTTCATCGAATTGAGCCAATTGGTTTAGTAATTGAACCAGATGATTTAGGGCGGATGCGGGGCAATGATGATGCCCGTCGAACTCCGATAGCTGATTATGACGCCGATTGCCGTGCTGTGATTGAATTTCTTAAAACAGAAAGTTTTGTTTCTCCAGATCAATTAGGCACTTTAGGTTTTTGTATTGGTGGGCACCTAAGTTTCCGGGCAGCCTTTCATAGTGAAATTATGGCAGCAGCCTGCTGCTACCCTACTGGAATTCCAAGTGGCAAGTTGGGTAAAGGAATAGCCGATACAATTGAGCGCGTGAGTGAAATCAAAGGCGAAATGCTAATCGTACTCGGTACTCTTGACCCTCATGTGCCAGAAAATGACCGTCAAACCATAATTAAAGCCCTTGAGAAAGCTAATGTACCTCACCAAATTCTTTTATATGAAGCAGAGCATACTTTTATGCGCGATGACGGTTATCGCTACGATTCTGCTGCCGCTACCTCAGCTTGGTCTGAAATAGTAGCTTTCTTTGAACGTATGTTTGCAAGCTGAAGAATGGTTCTATTTTAGAGACTTTTCAGGCTGATAATTGATACTTAACTTTCGTCCTCTTGTGTATCATCGCTATCTTTTTCGCGAACCACAAACGGATGCTTACACAAAACGTCCTGCACCTTCATTTCACACGGCTTGCCAGCAATAGCCATGCTTACGCTTGAAGCGTTGAAGATAGGTTGTGCGACCAAAGGAGAAGCAAAGCTTACATCAGTCAATCCTACAAGGGAAACCAGGAGTGTAAAAAGAATAACAAAAAACTGCATATACGGTACTCCGATAGTAGGGTGTCTAGATTTTACTGCCATCTATACCCTTTTGGGCTAACAGCCTGCAAAGCTTGTCATCCCTCATCCTTGATTAATTTCAGCCCAGCCAGTTATTTTTACCGTAATTAACCCATTGTTCAACGAGTGCGATCGCACAAATCAAAATAAACCACCACAAGGCTTGATAAGTCTTTTTACTAGGGATACAACAACAAAGGTATCCCAGAGCCATAAAAAAGAAGGGAACGCCAAATATAAATCTACCCAGACTATAAAGGCGATCGCGTGTAAAAAATATTAGAAGAGAGTGAAAAACTGGGTAGTAAATGCAAAACCAAAATAGATAGTTACGACTCAAACTTTGAGTAATATCATATGTAGTCAGTTTTGTTAAAGAACCATCTACCTTTGCTGATTTCTTTTTTAATCTTAGGTAGTTAATCACATAAATCAAAATTAGTAAAGGTGGATATAAAAATAAAATATTCCAAAACTGATATTTAGGAACCCATACTAAAGGCGTTTGATTTTTTATTTTAAAGTAGACAAAAGTCAGAGCCAGAAGCATGAGCAGTAGAGGAAAATAAAGCCCCAATAAGTCAAACAGAGGTGACTTGGGAAAAAGCAAAAGTTCTAAATGTAACCCTGGCTTAGTCCCCCAATTTTTCTGATCGAGGAAGGGGGCAAAGAAATTTCCTCTTGATTGGAAGCAGAAAAACCCATAAATCGAGTAGCCCAGTAAGGCGGCAAGGCAGATAGTGAGAGTCATTTTAATCTCTCGACTAAAGCCTTTAATCTGAGTTAGAAAACTTTCTTCATCTCTTGTTTCTAGTTTCAGTCTTTCAAAGAAAAAAATTGTGCCTAGAGCGGCGACTGAAGAGAACCAAAATGGCATTAATATAGGTCGAGTTAACGACATGGCAAAGGTTACGACAAACACCAAAGCTAATCGGAAATTTTCAGTCAAGTTGGTTTGACGTAGACAAACCCAAATAAAAATAATGCTAAGAGCAGAAAATAAACTTTCGGTGTAACCAATTACCCGAAAAATTGCCATCGGGCTTAGGGAAAAAGCGAGAACGCAAAGAAAAGCAAGGTATTGATGGCTAAACTCTTTTCTAAATATCCAGATGAAAAGCGGAGTGACGATAAAGAAAATAATTATAGAAGTAACTAATAAGGAGTGTGCAGCCTGATCAACAGTTTGAGGATGAAAAAGAATACGGATGAGCACAGGCCAAAGAGGATAGAAGGCAAGACAAAGATTACTCAACGCCATTTCGGCATAATGCTTGACATCCCAGTAGTAGCTTTTATGGGGTAAGGGGGCTTGGCTATCTGGAACTAATTGAACTGGAGAAAAGAATTTATGGAAAGCATCGGGATTGATGAGCATCCCCAGCGCGGCACACAAAATAAATGCACCGCAAATGAGTAAAGAGGAGTTGAGTATCCAGATAATTTTTGCCTTGGTCATCTCATTTGTTGGAGGATGTCCTCTCTTGAGTCAAGGGAAACTAAAAAGGGTAATCTGACATCTTGCACCAGTCGATTCACCCGCAGTGGGATCAATTCCTCGTGCGAGTAGCTTAAATCCTCTTGAGAGGACTTGAGCTACTCGCTGTGGGATGAGAGAATCCCAGGTGGGTGACTGGGGCGATGCAAGATGTCAGTAATGACACACAAGACGTTCATTTCAAGGAAACAATAGTGCAAACGTAGCCCTCTGTATACCCTCTCTTTCCTGAGCCTTAAATTTTTCTTTGAGTCCAAAGAATTTTATAGTAAAGAAGCGCGTGATTATTACGTGATTGTTAAGTTTTTTCTCCCACCCCTAGAAGGCGTGGGTTAACCCATTCTGTCCGGAGTTTTTTGTGAAAGCGATTTCTCTTCTCGGCTCTACCGGTTCTATCGGTACTCAGACATTAGATATTGTTGCTCAATACCCTGACCAATTTCGGATTGTTGGATTAGCTGCTGGGCGCAATGTTGAGATGTTAGCTGCTCAGATTCAGCAATTTCGACCTGCGATCGCAGCTATCTGTATTGAAGAGAAGTTACCACAACTCAAAGAAGCGATCGCAAACCTCGACTATAAACCCATTCTCCTGGCTGGTGAAGAGGGTGTCGCTGAAGTTGCTCGTTACGGCGATGCTGAAAGTGTTGTCACTGGGATTGTTGGTTGTGCTGGTTTGCTACCGACAATTGCAGCGATAGAAGCAGGTAAAGATATTGCGCTGGCGAATAAAGAAACCTTGATTGCAGGTGGTCCTGTGGTGCTGCCGCTGATTGAGAAACACGGCGTCAAACTACTACCTGCTGACTCAGAGCATTCTGCCATTTTTCAGTGCCTCCAGGGCGTACCCAAGGGCGGATTGCGGCGAATTCTGCTGACAGCCTCTGGCGGCGCTTTCCGAGATTTGCCAGTAGAGAAGCTATCAGCAGTCACTGTTGCAGACGCTCTAAAGCATCCTAACTGGTCAATGGGGCGCAAAATCACTATAGACTCAGCCACACTGATGAATAAAGGGCTGGAAGTGATTGAAGCTCACTTTCTCTTCGGCATGGATTACGACGATATCGACATTGTGATCCATCCTCAAAGCATTATTCACTCTCTAATTGAGCTGCAAGATACCTCAGTTTTAGCCCAGCTAGGTTGGCCTGATATGCGCTTACCTCTGCTGTATGCTTTATCTTGGCCTGAGCGTATCTACACTGATTGGGAACGGCTGGATTTGGTGAAGGCTGGCAGTTTGACATTCAGGGAACCTGACCATGATAAGTATCCTTGTATGCAGCTGGCGTATGCAGCGGGGCGTGCTGGGGGTTCGATGCCAGCGGTGTTGAATGCAGCCAATGAGCAGGCTGTGGCACTATTTCTAGATGAGAAAATTAGCTATTTGGATATTGCGCGTTGTATTGAGTATGTGTGCGATCGCCATTCCTCAGACAACTGTACCAATCCTTCCTTAGACGATATTGTGGCAGCCGATCAATGGGCAAGACAGGAAGTTTTGGCGGCTAGCAAATTAATTGGGAAAGGCAGTGGTATTATCTCGCTGACGCCTCTAACCCCATCAGATGTTGAAAACTTCCATAACAAGGGATATGAAAAAGCTGAACAAAAGGACTATAAAGGGGCGATAGAAGAATTTAACCAAGCACTCCGCATCAATCCCAATTATGAGAAGTCTTACGTCAGTAGAGGTTTTTGCCACTTCAGCCTAGGAGATACTCAAGGAGCCATTCAAGATTACAACCAGGCAATTCGACTCAATCCAAACCAATCTAAAGCCTACTACAATAGGGGTCTTGCTCGCCGTAAGATTGAAGATAAGCAAGGAGCAATTCAAGATTACAGTGAGGCAATTCGGCTCAATCCCAACCACGCCAAAGCCTACAACAACCGGGGTCTAATCCGTGCTGTTCTGGGAGATAAACAGGCAGCAGCGGAGGATTTACAGAAAGCTGTAGATCTGTTTTTTGAGCAAGGGGATATTCCTAACTACAAACAAGCGCTTGAGGCACTCAATAGTCTCAAATTACGTCAGTGATTTTAGCCAGAGTAGGTAGTACTGCGAAAAATTGAGTATGTATTCGTCGCCACTAAGACGCTAATTCTCCAAACTTTTATTGCTGTCTGGAGGCAGTCAACATCATGAAACAGACCTTAGAAGCTATCTATGAAAATGGGGTTTTTCGTCCCCTAAAAAGTCTCAAACTATCTGAAGGACAGCAAGTGTGGCTGATGGTGGAGACAAACTTAGAGCGAACTCCAGAGGATATGCTTAATTTAGCCGCTCAGGTGTATCAAGGTCTATCTGACGAACAAGTCGATGAGATTGAGCAAATTGCTCTCAATATGAGGCAATTTTGTAGATGCTTTTAACCTGGCTCAGACGTGCAGCAAAAAGCAGAACAGCCAGAATATCCTCACGTTCTAAATCATCGTAGTCCGCTAGGATCTCATCGATCTCCATTCCTGAACTCAGCAGTTCTAGAATGAATTCGACAGGATATCGCAGGCCACGAATACAGGGTTTGCCATGGCAAATGTTGGCATCATGAGTAATCCGTTTTAGCAAAGGGTTCTCCATTGGCTTTTCCTTCCTGACAGGACTTATAGGGTCACTCTTAGACTATCGCGAATTGAAATGATCCTTCGTGGCGCTACGCTAACCCCTCTCCTACTCTTGAGAGGGGAGCAAAAGCCCAGTTTTTTCCTTATTCCTCCCTCGCCTTTGAGGAGAGGGGAGTTGGAGGAGCGAATTTTCTTTCCCCATCCCTCCTGAGATGCTATTGTGGCAGCAGATCAATGGGCAAGACAGGAAGTTATGGCGGTGAGTCAGTCTCTAGGTCAAGATAGCCGTATAATTTCTCTTCGATAAGGTGCAACCAATGAAACACATTTATACCAGCATCGCCCTCTTAGGCATAGTTACAGCATTGGGTGGAGTTACTCCCGCTGTCCAAGCCTTGCCGACACAAATGCTCATTGTCCAAAGGACTGCTCAGGAGTTATTCAGCCAGGGGTTAGAAAAGTATAAAGCGGGAAACTTTAAGGGAGCGATCGCAGATTTTACCCAAGCGATTCGGCTGAGTCCTAATATTGCCGAACTCTACATAGCGCGAGGGAATGCTTACTATGACCAGGGAGATAAGCAGACAGCACTTAAGGATTATAATCAAGGGTTGCGTATTAACCCCAATTATGCTGCTGCCTACGTTGAACGAGGCAATGCTCGCGATGATTTAGGCGATCGCAAAGGCGCGATTGAGGACTATGACAAAGCCATTCAACTCAACGCTGACTTAGCTGAAGCTTACGACAATCGGGCTGTAACCCACGTCAGAATGGGGAATAAAGAGGCAGCGATCGCAGATTGGCAAAAAGCCGCTCAACTATATCAACAACAAAACAAGACAGAACGATACCAAGCGGCACTGGACAAAATCAAGCAGCTACAACAATAGCTAGTTGACGGTTTAGTTGCTGACGCTACGCGCAACACTGATACAACACCAACGCTGCACACAGCTTGATAAACAGCGGCAGAACTTTCATGTAAGGAGACGGCAGGGCTTATACTCTGGAGGGATTACTAGCTAGAGGCACTCTGGCATACATTAAAGAACTTCAGCATTAGCCCTCAAAATCATTGAAGCCTTACCATGCTCGCAGAAGCACTGACTATCATTGTCACCTCGATTATTGTAATTATCGCTTTGCTGGTGTCTTGGGTGGTGTTCATCTTACTGATTAGAGTGGTGAAAGCCAGTATTGTTGCTGCTATTGGGATTGCCCTAGTTCTTCTGTTCTTGCAATTAGCTTTTGGCATTAGTCCATTTGATATTTGGCAGTACATCACTCAGAGTTTTCAAAGCATTTCACGCTTTATCACTTTCAATCTTTTGCGTATCTTCATTATTAGGTAAGCTTCCCTCGGTTTCTAACCAGAGCTTAATTCCATTGTGCCGAGTAAAGGCATCTTTCTTTCTTCCTGATAACGTGTCAATTGCTCTTGAAATTGCTGTTGTAGCTCATTCGGTAACGTTATCTTCCCCAAGCTTTTCTGTCTCACGTTGAGATAGTAATTGCTGAAATGCCTTGAGAGAGTCAGTAGCGATCGCCTGCCGATGAAGCTGTTTGAGAAAAGACGTATCCTCTATCTGATTAATAGCTTCAATCAGCTCTGGTGGCACCACTTCAAATCGTATTTCCAAAACTTCGAGTACCGATTCACGAGCAGTTTGCAAGGTTCCCTGCTCAATACCTTCGTGGCGTCCTTGTTCAATACCTTCCTGGCGTCCTTGCTCAATACCCTTTTGCATTGCTCTTAATTCCATTCTGCTGAGTAAAGGCATCTTTCTTTCCTCCTGATAACGTATTAATTGCTCTTCAAATCTCTGTTGCAGCTCGTTTGGTAACGTCATCATCCAGTCAACCAACCGGAACAGCTTCCGAATATCCTCTTGATCATAGCCCCGTTCCAATAGTCTCCGAACCAAATTCCATTTCCACTGCTGTCGTTGTTGAGGCTTACCCCGTGTAGCTTTGGTTTTCAAATGAGCCATCACCATCACGGCAACAGGATTGGTGCTTTCTTGCAAATCCTGCCACTGTGCTTCATAATCCAACAGTTTTACTACAGGAAACTTGAGACTGATTTCACACCCCCCCAAAGCATAACCGTAGGTAGAGGGACGCCAAGCCGCCCGTTCGTCCCCTAACACGGCTAAACTAATCACGGGCTGTTCATAGAGGTCAAATGACCTGTAATTATATTGATACATCCGTTTAGCAAAGTCTGACTCTTCTTGACTTTGTACTTCGACATGAATCAAAACCCAAGCTTCTTTGCCAGTCCGCAGCCACACCTTAAATAATTTATCTGCAATCCGCTTTCCTGATTCGGCTTCTCGCACAATTTGTTCGAGTTCCTTGTCCAGAGATTGAGGTTGCCGACTCCAGTCAATTAAGGTATGAACTTCAGCGAAACAGAACATTAAGAAAGGCTCAAAATATTGCTGTAATGCTTCTTTCCAAGAAGTATCGTAGTCTGCTGGAGGTTCGATCACTTTTGCTTGTTTAAAAGACTAAAGCCACCCTACCAAGAGGATGACTGCCTCAAAAAACTCACCATGGTCTTGACAAATGGACTCCTATTCACCTCGATGAGATGGCGCTAAAAGCGATCGCACACCAACACAGCTCTAGCAATTCTCAACCGAATTGAACACAGTTCTTTGTAGGGGCACGATACATCGTGCCCCCACCGTGTAGTACATGCAACTGAGAACTGCTATATTTCAGACTTGTCCAAAATTAGTGACCCCCCAACAATTCCTGCAACTTGGCAAGAACTGCTTGAGCATGACCTTTGGCTTTCACATTCGGCCAAACATAGGCTAAATTTCCGTCAGAGTCAATCAAAAAAGTTGACCTAACAACTCCCATAAACTCCCTACCCATGAACTTCTTCAAGCGCCATGCACCATAAGCTTCACACACTTGATGTTCTGGGTCACTTAATAGTTGAATTGACAACTTATGTTTTTGAATAAATCGACAATGAGACTTTTCTAAGTCAGGACTAACTCCTAAAATCTTAGCTCCCAGTGCGCTGAACTCCTTCTCATATGCAGTAAAATCTTTAGCCTCAACTGTACAACCCGGAGTGTCATCTTTTGGGTAAAAATAGAGAACAAACCAATGAGATTTAAAATCAGCAAGACTAACCAAATCGCCATTTTGATTTGGTGCCGTAAAATCAGGTGCTGGTTGTCCGGGTTGGGGAATATTTTTGAGTAGTGCAGTCATTGTAGTTCCTTGTATGATGAAAATTGAAGTGACCTAAGCGCGAGGTGTGGCAGATGCCTTCTCCATTTCCAGGAATGAATCCTTATTTAGAGAATCCTGAATTGTGGTCAGAAGTACATCATCGCTTGATCAGTGCGATCGCCATAGCCCTAGCCCCTCCTATCCGTCCTAAATATCGAGTAGCGATAGAAAAACGAACCTATCTCAGCGATGGAGAAGAATCAGTCTTAGTAGGAATTCCGGATGTATCTGTAATATCTCAAAAATTAACAACGAACCAGAACCCATCAACAACAACTCTACCTGCTCTATCTGAATCAATAACGGTAACCTTACCAATGCCAGAACAAGTTAGGGAAGGTTATTTAGAAATTAGAGAGGTGGCAACTGGTCATGTAGTAACAGTGATTGAAGTTCTTTCACCCACTAATAAACGCCCTGGAAAAGGACGAGAGGCGTATGAAGACAAGAGGAGAGAAGTCCTAAGCAGTCCTACACATTTGGTAGAGATTGACTTGCTCCGGAGTGGAAAACCAATGCAAATTTTAAGTGAAATCTCACAGACAGACTATCGATTTTTGGTCAGTCGAAAAAATCGCCGTCCTCTAGCTCAATTGTATGCTTTTAGTATCCGCCAAGAAATTCCGAAATTCGAGCTGCCTTTGCAGTTAGGAGACACTGAGCCAGTGGTAGATTTGCAGAGTTTATTAGTTGAGATATACGAGCAGGCAGGATTTGATTTAGCCATAGACTACAGTGTGGAGCCTGTGCCACTACTCAAGGAAGAAGATAGAACTTGGGCGGATGCCCTTCTACGAGAGAAAGGACTGCGTTAAAGGCTGAATGCTGAAGGTTGTTCTTAGTTATTTGTTGTTGGTTGTTTGTTAAAAGATACAAACAACAATTAACCAACAACTAACAACTCAAATTCATACTTGTTGATGAGGCTAATGGCTAATCAAAACTCTTTGGAATATGAACTCAATCACTGGAATCAAGTTATCCACTCTCACCCTCATGACCCACAGGGTTATGTCCGGCGAGGTATGGTCAAGTTTAAACTAGCCCAAATCGATGAATCAATAACAGATTTTGACCGCGCTGAGAGTATTGCTCCTCACCTCTCACCTTACCTTTGGCAACGAGGACTCTCTTACTACTACGCAGAACGATTTGAAGAGGGTGCTCAACAGTTTGAATTAGACTTAACTGTAAACCCTCAAGACGTTGAGGAAACAGTATGGCGCTATCTGTGCATTACTCAATTCAAGGGTGTGAGTGAAGCGCAAAATTCGCTGCTAGTTGTCAGGAACGACCCAAGGCTCGTTATGCGCTGTGTGTACGAGCTTTTTGCAGGAAATTGTACTACTGATGATGCGATCGCAGCAGGTCAAAAAGAAGGCAGGCGTGGTCGGTTTTACAGCCATCTTTACGTGGGATTATACTACGAAGCCCAGGAGGAAGTAGAGCGATCGCGCAAACACATTATCAAAGCCGTTCATGAGTACCCCCTTGATGATTATATGTGGCATTTAGCTTCTGTACATCAAAGGTTACGCGGATGGATTTAAACAGAATGTCACTCAGTTAAGTTAACTCGTTCTCTCCCTAAAAGCTGGAGCAAGTGAGAGTTGTTACTGGTTAGTTATGGGTTACTTGTATTTCTTAACCAACAACCCTTCGACCAACTCAGGGCAAGCCCAACAATCCAACAACTAAGCTCAGGGCAAGCCTAACAACCAACAACTAATTTAAGGCTGATCCCAAGTATTTTCTAAAGTTAGACTGGGGTTATTAGTCGGAGAACAGAAACAAGTTATGCAGACATCTACCAATATGCAGATATCTAGTCAAGTGACATCTACCCAAATCGCTAAAGAGCAATCTCTCATTCTCTGGCTTAATGAAATCGGAATTGAGGATATTTCCTTAGTAGGCGGGAAAAATGCCTCCCTTGGTGAAATGATCCAACAACTAACGCCGAAAGGGGTAAATGTTCCTACAGGGTTTGCCGTAACGGCTTATGCTTACCGTTACTTCATTGAAACGGCAGGACTAGAAGCCAAGTTGCGTGAACTGTTTGCTGACTTAGATGTGGATGATCTTAGTAATCTTCAGCAGCACGGCAAAAAAGCTCGAAGATTAATCTTAAGTATCAACTTTCCCCCAGAACTAGAAGCGGCGATCGCTGAAGCTTATCAAAAGTTATGCGAACAGTATGGTGAAGACACAGATGTCGCCGTTCGTTCTTCTGCCACAGCTGAAGACCTCCCAGATGCCAGTTTTGCGGGTCAACAAGAAACCTATTTGAATGTCCAAGGGGTCAAAAGGGTTTTGGAATATTGCCACAGGTGTTTTGCCTCCCTATTTACCGATCGCGCCATCTCTTATCGTCAAAGTAATGGCTTCGACCACTTTAATGTTGCTCTTTCCGTCGGCATTCAGAAAATGGTGCGATCTGATTTAGCTTCCTCTGGCGTCATGTTCTCTATTGATACCGAAAGCGGCTTTAAAAATGCAGCACTAATTACAGGCGCATACGGATTAGGAGAAAACATCGTTCAGGGTGCCGTTAACCCAGATGAATACTTGGTATTTAAGCCAACCTTAAAAGAGGGATTTAGCCCAATTTTGGCAAAACGCCTGGGAAACAAAAGAATTAAAATGGTCTACGACCTCGGTAGCTCTAGATTAACGACAAACGTCTGGGTACCAGACTCTGAGCAAGAGAAATTCTGCCTAAGCGATGAGGAAGTCCTGCAACTAGCACGTTGGGCGGTACAGATTGAAGAGCATTATTCTCAAGTGCGTGGCGTCTACACTCCCATGGATATTGAGTGGGCAAAAGATGGCATTACAGGTGAGTTGTTTGTTGTCCAAGCACGTCCAGAAACTGTGCAATCTCAGAAGTCTACCAACGTTTTAAAGACTTACCAACTCAAAGAACGTGGTGAAATTTTAGTTAAAGGTCGAAGTATCGGTGCGGCAATTGGTCAAGGCAAAGCCCATGTGATACAGGATGTTAGCCAAATTCATCTGTTTCAACCGGGCGAAGTTTTAGTTACAAATAAGACTGACCCAGACTGGGAACCGATTATCAAGAAGGCTGGTGCGATCGTCACCAATCAAGGAGGACGTACCTGTCACGCTGCGATTATTGCTCGGGAAATGGGTATTCCGGCAATTGTTGGTGGTGGTAATGCAACTGAGGTACTCCAGACGGGTCAAGAATTGACTATTTCTTGTGCTGAAGGAGACGAGGGACGAGTTTATCAGGGTTTGTTGCCCTTTGAGGTTAAAGAGACAATGTTGGAAGACTTGCCTCGCACTCGTACCCAAATCCTGATGAATGTGGGAAACCCAGAGCAAGCATTTAGCTTGGCATCTATTCCTTGTGATGGTGTAGGGTTGACCCGGTTAGAATTCATCATTGCTAACCACATCCAAACACACCCTCTTGCCTTAATTCACTTCGATCAACTAGAAGATGAATCTGCTAAAGCGCAAATAGCCGAGCTAACAAAACTATACGACAATAAGCCCCAGTTCTTTGTCGATAAGCTGGCTCAGGGTATTGGGATGATTGCGGCTGCCTTCTATCCCAAACCAGTAGTTGTGAGGCTGTCCGACTTTAAGACTAATGAGTATGCCAACCTTCTCGGCGGCAAGCAGTTTGAACCAAAGGAAGAAAACCCAATGATTGGCTGGCGTGGGGCGTCTCGTTATTACGATGAAAACTACCGCGATGCTTTTGCTCTGGAATGTCAGGCACTCAAGCGGGTGCGGGAGGAAATGGGTTTAACCAATGTCATCCCGATGATTCCCTTCTGTCGTACACCGGATGAGGGACGTAAAGTCTTGACAGAAATGGCTAAACATGGTTTAGAACGAGGGGTCAACGACTTACATATCTATGTAATGTGTGAGTTACCGAGTAATGTGATTCAAGCCGATGAGTTTGCGGATATATTTGATGGCTTTTCGATAGGTTCTAATGACCTGACTCAGCTGACTTTGGGTTTAGACCGCGATTCGGCTTTAGTGGCGGGTATTTTTGATGAGCGTAGTACAGGTGTGAAGCGGATGGTGAGAATGGCGATCGCAGAAGCCAAAGAGAAAAATCGTAAAATTGGTATCTGCGGTCAAGCTCCTAGTGATTATCCTGAGTTTGCTACATTTCTGGTGGAACAGGGAATTGACTCAATTAGCCTTAACCCAGATTCCGTCCTCAAGACAATCTTGATGGTTGCGGAAGTTGAAGCACTTCACAGCTAGTTGATTCAACGAGAGTTATAGCTGCTTTGTGGAAATGCTTTCTTGTGAGGGCAGCAACATAGTTTGTGAGAGTATAGTGCGATCGCTCTTAAGCTTTCCCACATCTACGAGACTTACGCAAATTTCCTTATGAATCGCCATTTGTAGGGGTGAACGGCCGTTCACCCCTACTAGATGTGGTATCCATGCGTAAGTCCTGACAACGTTGAGTTCGTAGATAATACTCGGTGTTGAATAAACTTAATTTCTTCCAATTTGGGAAGCTCAATCCGATTCCCTGGAATGCGGGGTTAGCTGACAATGTTGTGAGATGCAGCAGCAAGCGGAGTTAGTAGCATGAACAAACAGATTGCCTTTCTCGGACTGGGTGTGATGGGTGGCGCGATGGCGGCGAATTTGGCACGAGGGGGCTACTTGGTCAAAGCCTGGAATCGCACCCCCAATCGCCCTGGTGTAGAACTAGCTGCAAGTGCAGGTGCAACGGTGGTGTCATCGATTCGCGAAGCCGTCGAGACAGCAGACATCATCTTTACTTGCGTTGGTGATGTTCCTGATGTTGAGGAAGTCATCCTAGGTTCTGGAGGAGTTGCTGAGTCGGCTAAACCTGGGGCTTTAGTAGTTGATACCAGTACCATTGGTCCAGATGCTGCTCGAAAAATAGGAGCCGAACTCAACCAGCGAAACTTGCGATTTCTCGATGCACCGATTTCTGGTGGAGATATTGGTGCGAAAAATGGTACCTTAACAGTTATGGTGGGGGGTGTTTTAACTGATTTTGAGGAAAGCCAACCACTACTAGAAGTTCTGGGTAAGACGATTCGCCATTGTGGACAAGTTGGCAGTGGTCAAGCGGTGAAACTTTGCAATCAAGTGCTTGCTGCCGTTCATATGGTAGCTCTGTGTGAAGCGATGCAACTAGCCGAGCAACAGGAAATTAATCCTAACTTAGTAGTTGAGGTTTGTAGCACAGGTGCTGCCGGGTCGTGGGCATTGTCCAACTTGGGGCCGAAAATTGTGGCGTCTGATTTCCAACCGGGTTTCATGATTAAGCACATACTCAAGGATTTGAGGCTGGTACAGGAAAGCCTTAAGGCATCTGGTCAACAATTTCCAGGAGTTGAAATGAGCGATCGCTTATTTAAAATCGTCAAAGAACTGGATGGAGGGATAGGTGGCGAACAGGGAACACAAGCAATGATTCGTGCCTACCGTGAAACTGAGCAATCCCAGTAGTCAGTTAATGTGCATAAAACATTGCAGATTGTCGTGAAAACCAAAAAGGTGCTTGTACTTTCATCTTGGACTAATCTCCCGCAACGCTCGTCATCCCAACGCTACGCACCGTTGCTACCGCTACGCTATCATCCCTCATCCTTTTTTGGTCATCAGTTGCCCAGGTGGTAAAAGCTACTATGAAGCAGTGACACTTTTAAAAGTGACACTCATCGGCTTCTTCACCTTATAGAGAAAGCAGTATTCTTATCTTGTGTGAGGAGCGAATTAGAACGTTACAACGAAAAAGCGCTTGGGGTCGAAACACGGCAAGACTCCCAGGCGCTTTTTCAATTGGATGATCGCTGTGTCTCATAAGATTGGAAATGCCAGGATGATACCAAATCCTCTTCCTGGAATTCAAAGAAGTCACTGAGAAGGAGGAAGGATGAATAGTCGCACTTACCAAACTGTTGTACTTGTCTTTCATCCCGGACTAACGTCCCGCTGCGCTATCATCCCGACGCTCCTTACGTCGCTACCGCTGCACTATCAGGTCTCATTCCTCATCGAAATGTACCTCTCTCGTACAGGATGAACAAGCCTAAACCAATTAACACAAAAGGAACCACAGCATTACCGTATCTACTTAAAACCTGAGCGATCGCAGGTTGACGGGTTAAGCCATAAGCAATGGCACACCAAACTCCTACCATGAAAAAAAATAAGCCGAGAATCACTCCCAGCCTAACCAAGTTACTACCCGCAAAAATCGGGATATAGATGCTGATATTGTCACCCCCATTGGCAAACGTTACTGCCGCCACTTGATAAGTTTGGGGAGAAAGAATACTAGAGAACAAAGATACTACAGAGTTACTGGATGAAGACGACTCAAAATCACTAGTTACCGTCTGCACTTGTGCTGTATCTTGTTGGCGATTTATCAGTTGCTTAAGTCCAATTAAAATTGGTAAAAATCCTAGTAATCCAATCCACTTGCTCGGCACAACCAAGGCACCAAAAAACCCTGGTAAACTAGCGACGATCACAAGTGTAAAACCCAGGTATTGACCAATAACAATATGACGAGGACGGAATTTAGCATCTACCTGTGAGAAAAATAGCAGCAGAATAATGATGTCATCAATATTGGTCGCTACGAAGGCTGTTATCGCTATCCCGAAAGCTGTTCCAAGTTCACTCATCATCAAGTCTCTAGTACAAGTGAGCACCTTATTAAAGATTCTCCTGCATCCTAGGGACAGATATACAGCTTGTTGGAATAGCTTTGAATCCGCCGCGATTAATCGTGACGGATTGTCAAAATTATTGTATTGTGCTGATTTTAGATGGAACGCGATCGCACATCAGTTCAATTGGACGAGATTGTCTGCTTACTACTTTTCGGCAGGAATTGATACTATCTGTGGGGCGGTACAATCACTCAGGAACTGCTCTTCAGGCAAGGCACGCTTGGAAAATCCCCAGGCAAACAATATTGCAATGAAGGTTAGCACAACCCACTCAGGCGGCGTGTATTCTGGTAACAAAGCCTTGAACATCAGTCGCAACGCCACGCCCAGAACTGTTACATAAGCTGCATCCTGAAGGTAGGTGAACTTAGAGAGCAATTCTACAAATAAGCCGGCTAGAAAGCGCAGTGTGACGACACCCATTAGGCAACCCGTCATCACCAACCAAGTCTCATTTGATAGGGCTACAGCTGTTGTTACGCTATCGAGGGAAAAAGCCAGATCGGTAACAGCAATTAGAGGGATAACTTGCCACAGCGAATTGCCTTGATTCTTAAGAGAGTCACTGTTTTCAGAATCATCTTCACTCGCAGAAAAACGATCCCAGAAATATTTACCGGCTAGCCACAGTAGATAGAGTGCACCTGCTACCTCAAACTGCCAGAACTGAATTACCCAGGTTGCTGTTAAAAGCAAAACAATCCGCAGGATGAAGGCACCTACCATACCCCAATTTAATGCTTTGCGCTGATGTTCTTGGTCTTCCATATGCTGTACCAAACTAGCTAAGGCAACAGCATTGTCGGCAGACAGACTCGTTTCTAAGGCAACTAGCGCTAGTAAGATTCCTAGGGTATTTAGTGAGAAACCTGCGCTTGCATATCCAGATAATTGTTCTAGCATTCTGTTCTTTCAACTCCTGTTACTAAACTGTTATGCATTGAATTTGCAGAGTTAGTGATTTGTTGTTGGTTGTTAGGCTTGCCCTGAGCTTGGTCGAAGGGTTGTTGGTTGTTAGTCAACACACTCAGATGTTCTCAACACCAAGATGTCAATCACTCAAATATAACGGTATTCAATGGATTAAAAGGTGTTTTGAAGACAAAATAGATAACTCCTGCTCCTAGAAAAATTACAGCCATGCTGAAGAGAATTACCCAGCGATCGGGTGGTTCATAGGTATCCTCGTCGATATCGTGGCGGACTGCGAAGTAGTGCCAAGTTGAGAGTAATACTGTTAACAAACCAACTAGAGAAAAGATTAAACCCAACTTCCAACTGTTGCCTAGAGTGGCGATAAGAGGTGGGTGGAAGGTGCGAAGGCGCACGACTACAACACCAAATCCTAAAAGCGCGATCGCACTCCGCATCCATGCTAAATAGGTACGCTCATTTGCCAAGTGATCTCGTACTCGCGATGAATTCCGTCGTCGTCGCGTCTTGATATTTACCTCTATCGGAGTTGTCTCTACCTGCGTGGTTTTTTCATCTACTTCATCTATTTGTGTAGGTTGAAACACTAACTGCATCGATAACACCTTGTATTCTTAGTTAACTCATCTAAAGACAGTAAATTTCAGGTTGTTGGTTGTTTGTTGTTTGTGGTTTGTATTTTTTGACCAACAACCAAGAAGGGTAAAGTTTATGATTCTTCGTTAGAAGGTGCAGCGCCAGTCGGTGCATTAGCTACTCGTGTTGCTACAGCTGACTGAGACACATTGGGGATAAACCAGTTAGCATCACCAGCTTTGAAAACTTTCGCAGGGGGTACACTGAATTCAACTGTGCCAGTCTCTGGATTGCTCTTAACTACTATTTGAGTTCCATCCACTATCTTGACCGCCACTGGTCCGGTCAAATCTTGTCCTTGTTCGTCAGAGCTTAAGCCTGCAATTTTTACATCATTAGGAAGATAAACTCCAGAACAATCCCATTGTTCTTGGGTGGTTTGACCATCTGCCAGGAAGTAGAGGACATTTTCATAAGAAGTAGGAGATTTTTTGGGCTTGGGACCGTAGACAGCTAGCGTTTTTCCCGTCTCATTTCGACACTGACCCCAGGTTGTCCCTGTTTCAAGAGTATATTTCTGAAACTCCAATTCTGCGACTTTTTTTTGAATTTCTTCTGGGCTATAAGTCTCGGATTGAGCTTGTGCATCTTTCGCTCTTGATAAACGATTAAGCTCTTGATTTATCGCTATATAGTCGGGATTTCTGTCATATCTACGACCTTCATTTTCCCCGGCGAATGAAGGTTGAGTGAATACTAGATTTACTAAAACTATTACAGCAATTACAACAGATGTTACAAGTCTCATAAACTACTCCTTTTCAAAATTTTTGAGTGTTGTATTGAGATTATTTTGTCTCAACACTTTAAAAAATTGGTAACTTACACAACCAAGCCGTAAATATTAGTGAGTGACTTGAAGCAAGCAGGTTCTACCAGGAACTGAGACAAGATGTAGGGTTGAGAGCCTGGAGTTTTTGGACTGATGTGGAGCTGGGGCATGTATTCGTCATTCTTGTGTTGAGTTGCGTTTTCGGTCAAATCTTAGGCTAGAGAGTGTGGTGTGCAATGTCGGCAAAGCTTACTCCAGAAATCTGAATATTTTGTGAAATCAGAGGTCACTGTTAAGATGAGTGCTTTGCTGCTGATTTCAGATTAAGTTTTTTCACTGATAGAATCAAATACTCTTTTCTCTTAAATTGATAATTTAAAGTGATTGATTTTTGCAGACGACGTTCTAGGGGTAATGACGATGGCAGGGATGACGCTTGACCAGCTGCGAATTTTTCTAGCTGTGGCGGTACATCTGCACTTTACCCGTGCGGCGGAAACCCTTTACATTAGCCAGCCAGCGGTTAGTGCCGCAATTCAAAGCTTAGAGGAGCAATATGGAGTAAAACTATTCCATCGTATTGGTCGTCACATTGAGATTACGGAAGCTGGGAAGTTGTTACAAGTGGAAGCGCAGAAGATTTTGGACTCTGTTGCTTTGACAGAGCGAGGGTTACGGGAATTGAACAACCTGCAACGGGGTGAGTTGAAATTGGGTTCGAGTCTTACCATTGGTAACTATTGGTTGCCTGACAAGATTAGCCAGTTTAAGCGCCGATACCCTGGAATTTCAGTTAAGTGTACTCTCGCTAATACAGAAGAGATTTGTGAAGGTACAGCGAAGGGATTATTTGATTTGGGTTTGGTAGAAGGAGATGTTCAACCCTCGCTGAAAAGTTCTCTAGAGGAAGAAATCGTAGGGAGCGATCGCTTACTCGTTGTTGTTGGTCAATCTCACCCGTGGTTTGAGTGTGCACAGATTGCCTTAACAGAACTTTCTACAACAGAATGGGTGATGCGAGAGTCAGGTTCTGGAACTCAGCAAAGTTTTGAGCAAGCCTTACAAAATTTTGGAATCGATCCATCTGAGTTAAATATCATTTTGGTTTTGAGTACTGGTGAGATGGTAAAGGCAGTTATCGAAAGCGGTGTCGGTGCAACGGCTATTTCTGAGTTGATTATTAAAAAAGAGCTACAGCTTGGTACTCTTCGTTCTATTCAGCTTATAGATAACAGAGGAGAGGCTACGGTAAATGTTGAAATTGCCCGTTCTTTTTTAAAGATCAAGCATAAACAGCGTTTTCAAACTCAGCTTTCAAAGGCCTTTGAACAGATGTTATTGACTCAAGAGGGATGAAACACGTAGGGGATACGATTACTGATTAACCCGGCACAGGAGTCGGGAGTCGGGAGTCGGGAGTTGGGAGTCGGGGCAAGCCTCCAATTGTTTGACTCATTACCCATTAGCCCATCAGACATAAGCTCCTACAAGGCTGTAAATCAGTCCCGATAGTACTAGTAAGGTCAACATAACGTAGGTAAAGTCTCGCTGTCGCAGGAAAGCTAACACGGAAAATGCTACTCGTGCGATGGGGGTAGCAACAAGAATCAAAAGTCCTAGTTGAATAATGCTCTGACACTTACCTGACAAAATATCTGCAATCAAATCACTTGGAGAGGATGACAGGGAAGATTTTACTTGAAAAAACTGGTAGTTAGCAGGCTGGGTTCCGTAGCGAATTAAGTACAGGATGCCACCCAATAAAACTACAGTGCTAGCCAGGAAAACCCCGTATTTTAGAAGGTTGCTGATGAACTGCTCAAGTTGGCGATCGCTGGATGATTCTTCAGCATTCTCCTTGGCGTCAACCGTACAGTTATTGGGACTATTCTCTACGGCACTAACACCGTTTGCTACTTCTAGTTCCTTGGACGCTAAGATTTGGTTCTTGCTAATGCTAACGGACAGAGCTAATGCTTCTAACTTTTCTATGATTTTGCGATCGCTAACATAGTCTGGAGTTTTTTGATGCAACGCCCGCTCAACTACTTTAGCCTCCGGCAGTGCTGAGTCAAAACTTTTACGACAATCAGAATCAAGTTGATGCATCCTATACGCCTCCAGTTAAACTGTTGTAAACCATCTTGAGAGCCATTACTACCAGTACTAGACTAAAGATAATTCTCAAAATCTGAGTGTTAGCTCCTACTAGGACTTTTGCCCCTAACAAAGCACCAGGCAATACACCCAACATCACAGGCATCGCCAATCCTGGCTCAATGTAACCCCGCGCAAAGTACACCCCTGCTGAGGCGGCGGCTGTCACGCCGATCATAAAGTTGCTAGTGGTGGTGGAAACTTTGAAAGGAATACGCATGGCTTGATCCATCGCCAGCACCTTAAAGCCTCCTGAACCTATGCCCAATAACCCAGAAAGCACCCCAGCTACTACCATCAGCCCAAACCCAGCTGGAGCAGAATGAACCTGGTAAGACATCATGCCATCGGCAGTTGGATAAGCTCCATTGAGTCTTAGATGGGTAACTATGGGGTCAGATAGATCATTATTTGGGTGTTCAGATCGGGGTTGCCATGACAGGTATGCTGAATAAAGTAGGACAATAGCCAGCACGACGGTAAGTGCTTTGACAGACACAAAAGCGGCAATCAAAGCTCCGACTAAAGCTCCGATTATTGTTGCGACTTCTAAAAACATGCCGATTCGCAGATTCGTGTAACCTTCCTTGATGTAGGCAGATGCTGCCCCGCAGGATGTCGCGATCACAGACACCAGTGAAGCGCCAATGGCGTAGCGGATGTCTACTCCAAATACTGAAGTTAAGAGGGGAACAATCACTACTCCACCCCCTAACCCAGTTAGTGAACCTAAAAAGCCAGCGAGAAAAGACCCCAGCCAAACTAGCAGGGAAAACTCTAGGATGTTCAATTTTCATTCCTTGTTTGCGTGGATGCACAGAAAGACAGTGAGCTGAAGCGTAATAATCTGTTATGCCTTTAGACTGCATATTTAATTGCTCATTTTAGTCATCATTTATACATATTTAGAATTAATGTTATATATCTACGGATTGAAATATTAACCGAAATAATTTTTAAAATCAACACAGTTAAGTCTAATACTTTTTGGGAGCTAAAAACCCCCATAAATTCATCGGAAATACCTGTAATAAATTTCCGGTAAAATCATCGGGATAGTTTTAAATCAAAAAAATCTATAAAAATAATAAATATTTTTAACAACAATAATTATTTGAGAGACCATACTTGAATTTTGAGTGGGTTAGATTAGCAATGCCGTTACCAAATTTCAGCTATTGCTGTTTAAGCTCATCCCCCGTACTTTAGTCGGGGGATTTCACGTTAACGGTTGACGGTTGACGGTTGACTGTTAACTGTTGACTGTCATAGTCGGCTATCCTCGTTTTTATAGCCGTGACTTGTAGTCGTCAGGTTTTTTGGCTTGCATTGGAAAGCTCCTTTTTTCTATTAGGAAGAAAGTAGTTTAACCAATTCATGTCAATTGAGAGCATGACCATTCAAGCACTTCAAAGTCTTCATCAAAACTGAATAATCCCAAATGAGCGGGATTAGCCATCAGTTCTTTTGCCAATAAGAACCCAGCAATTGTCCAGGTTTGATATTTCCTAGCTTGTTTCCCAATTAATCTACCATTCTTACCATCGTAATATTCTGGCCATAGATCATCACTCAAGCGTTTTTCAGCTAATTCAATAGCTAAGCGTCCAATGTGTGGCCTACCCGTTTTTTGTGCAGCGGCTACCAACAGCCAGATTAGGACTGGCCAATTGCCACCATTGTGATACGACCAGGGCACATTTTTCGGGTCACAGCCAGTCAGAATTTTCCATTCTAGACCTTCCACTGCTGGAAAACAGATTTTCATGGGCATATTTCCCACTAAATCCTCCCATCGTTGTTCGATAAGATCCATAATCCCTTGTGATTCCTCAAGACTGGACAGAGAACAAATGATGGACATTAAGTTTCCTAGGGTAAAGAAGCGGAAATCCATCTGTGCTGGGCCGAGATTACCAGCAAGATAACCTCCTTTTTCTGGCATCCAATCAGTCAACCAGTCCGGAATAGAATCTGGATAAATATTGAATTTATTGATGGCTGTGTCGCCAAATTCTTCACCACGATAGCGGTAAATTTCGTTCAAACGCTTGATATCTAGCCAGTAGTAGTGCCGAATATGAAAATTTAGAGTATTCAAGCGTTGATTGATCACCAGAGTATAGATCTCACCTTGACGACTAGGCGCAAGTAGTTCGCGTGCTGCTCTCAGGGCTGCATAAAATAATGCTTGGATTTCCAAGGGATGCCCATAAACGCCCATCCGACGGTCGATCATAAATGCCCCATCAGGAACTAACATGGTTGGGAACATGTCAAACCGATCAGCTAAGCAAAGCTTGAGGATGAGGATTATCCCTTTTTGAAACTCAGGTTGATGGGCTAGAGCAATGTCTCCAGTTGCTTTCACATAGGCTCGTAATAAGATGATCCACCAGAGGCTGGAATCAACGGGGGTAACTCTGGCGATCGCATGTTCACCAAAATCAGCTGTCAAATATTGTTCACCATAGCTGGTTGCCACCTTAAAACTTGCTGGCATCAAACCTTGCCCTGCATTAAAACAATCCATTTGCTTCGGTTCATTCTGTAGAGCTAATGTCTCTACAAGAAAATTGCGAATCATTTCTGTTTTGCCATGCATCAGAAAGATCAGGGCTGAAGAGACAAAATCCCTGACAAAGCACTGGTTGTAATTAAGCGCTTCAACATCCGGATCGCGAGCGGCTACCGTTCCCACCGGGCGTCCGTAGTAGTAAATGATAGAATCTTCGAGGGCTTTCCAAGCTTCTGCCACGATATTGCTTTCTGTTCTCATTGATTCCTCTGCATCCTCTTGCTTCTAGCGAGAAGCTTCATAGTTTTTTTTACTGTTCAAGCCCCCGGTTCCACAAACTCAGAGCTTCCACCATCCCCCTAGAGTCTGTTTTCAAAGCCGCAGATCCCCCCCAGCCCCCCTTAATAAGGGGGGAGAATTCCGTCAAAGTCGCCCTTTTTAAGAGGGGCAGGACTTACACAAATTGACCGTTGAACCGCCATTTGTAGGGGTGAACGGCCGTTCGCCCCTACTAGATGTGGCGTCCATGCGTAAGTCCTGGTTCCGAATATTGTGCAAGTTTACAACTGATGTAGTGCCGCTCAAATGAGTTAGGTACAGCCACTATCTCCTAACTCCCAACTCAGCCAATTCTAACTCCTAAAACTAGGTGTACTTCATCTAACTGAGAACCCCTATATTTAGCGCCTTAAATGTAAGTTATGTAGCTCCTCACACTTTTTAACCAACGCCAAAATAATAGATCTAAAAGACTTGGGATTAATTAGACTAAGTTCAGCATTGTGCATCACTGTTAAAGTTTGTCTAGTTCCAACTTTTTCTAGACACCAAAAACCAACTTTGCTGGTCAAATTATCTGATAGAAGAAACGTAGATAATTTATTAGGTATCTCATCTAAACTTGGAAAATAGAAGCCACTTTTAATAGAAAACTCAAGTAGTTCTTTCTCTCGACTGATAAATATAGTCTGTATATTTACCGAATCGATAGGAAACTTCAAAACTAATGTGGAATCATCTACATAATCTATGTCTTGAATTTTCCACCCTAACTGGTTGCAATAATCTTGTATTGTGCGACGGAACTTACTACCATAAAATAAATCCAATCCGATAGCCATAAGTATTCAACTCCTTGAAAATTTTTGGTGACCAATATTCCAATTTAGCCAAATACTGCCTCAGTAAATTTTGACCAAGCTATTGTTAGCGATCGCTCTCGTATTTAATGCCGCCTATTTACTTGTTGGCTTTTCTTCAGTAGTCAGTTGCCATGGATAATAGACAACAAACTTTAAGCTTGAGTGTAGATTCTGAAAACTAGATTGTACAGATTAAACGCCAGACGCAAAGAAGGGATAAAAATTTCTCTTCCCCCAACTCAGGACTCCCTATTTTTAACTTGGGCACACGGTAGCTGAATCGAACTCAGTTCGACGTTCACCTAATCAGGACTTACGCAAATTGCTGATTTAAACGCTACTGCTAGTAGTAGGGTGGGCACTGCCCACCTTACATGTAGAGGTTCTGCGTAAGTCCTGCTAATAAACCGTGCTTGCATATATTCTGTTGTCTTGAGCTTTAAAGCTATCAGATTAGACTTAGATATAACATCAGCTAAATTGCTGATATACCTGTGCTAAATTGCTGATATATTGTAGTTTAAAGAAGCCATGCTCCTCTATTTCTGAACGTAAAGTTAAGTAAAGGTTAAGAAAAGTATAAGTATTTAAAAAGAGTGGGCAGTTCTCACAAATTATTCACACTTTAAATCTAGATTGATAGAGTATGCAGTAGTAGATGAGTTAATCAACTCTTCTGCTATGAAAACAAAGTTTGATGAAGATAAAATTACCAGGTACCTGATTTAAAACTGACATCTATTTAAAAAATAGGGAGTCGGGAGTCGGGAGTTGGGAGTAGAGATAGTGCTGTGAAGCTGGATGTTTCTGCAAAAAATAGGCTTAATAAATTGGGTTGAGTTTGTTAAATTTGAGTTCTCGATGTTGCTTTTATGCTACGTTTCATTTTCAGAATAGAGAGTGTTAAGGTAAAAGCTTAGGGGATGAAAAACATTAAGAGTTCCCTTACCTCTATCACCTTGGTAGAGGTACTACGTCAAGAAAGTAACGTAGTATAGCATTTAGTTAACTTTTGGTAAAAAAATACATTCAACAGACAGTTGTTGACCTACCGACGATGAACAATATCCCGGATTCACTTCCGATTATGATCACGAGTGTATTAAATCAAGCTAAAGATTGGGGGTTCGTTTGCGAACACGATCAGACGGGCAACTGGCAGATTTTTTCTCATCAGAAAACTGCTCAATGGGAATTACGGCTAGTTGGGGACAGATTTTTACTAATAGTTGGTGGTGTGCCTCAGGTTAATCTTCACCCACCAGAAGCGATCGCGTTTTTAGAGCGTCGTCGGTCAAACCAAAAAGAGCTAGAACTGACTAATATTTTTCCTTAAATCAGAACAGTATTCTTTACCAAAAGTACTACCTCCTAGGAGGAGGATTATCAGTGCCTGAAAAATCGTTGGTACCAGGTGTCGGTACTGCTGAATTACTACGATTGGTTGGTTGAGGAGCCACATTGTTAGTGCTAGGTGGAAGTGTGGCACCCGGAGTTGGGGCAGCTGGATTACTTGGACTAGTTGGCTGAGTGGCTGGGTTATTTGTACCCGGTGGAACTGTTGCACCGGGAGTCGGTAAAGCTGAATTGCCAAGCCTATTTTGTGGTTGTCTGGGCTGTGGTTGTAGATTGCTTGGAGTAGTTCCGGGTAAACCTGGCAGTGGTTGGCCTGGAGTACTTGGTAATTGAGGTTGAGCTGGGTTGACTGGATTTGTCGGATTGTTTGTACCATAAGGGTCAGTTGAGTTAGCCCCTGGGTAAGCTGGGACGCCAGGAACACCAGTGGCTGGTGGCAATGCAGGCGTCGAGCCAAAAGTTGGAGAGGACTCTCCAGGTATGGTAGCTAGCGCAACGCGATCGCCTCCAACTTCTCGCATCAAATCTAAGACTTGTACAACTTGGCTGTAAGTGGCATTTGTGGGAGCATACAGCGCCATAATCCCAGTGGGTTTGTTTTTGTTGTAGTCTCGCAGTTTCTGCAAGAACAGATCTTTTGTCGTTACTGGCTGCTGATCGACGAAAACTTGACCGGATTCATTAATAGCGATCGCTAAAATTTCTCGTCCCTGGGGCGTTCCCGTACTTGCCCTAGGCAAATCCACACTAATTGCCTGCTGACGAGACAAGCCCATCGCCGCCAAAATGAAAAACGTCAGAATACAAAAAATGACATCAATTAGAGGAACAACCTCAATCCGAACATCTTCCGAACTTGATTCAATCCGAAGCCTTAAAGGTCGGGGTGCCACAATGGCAGGAGGAGCTGAAGAAACTTTTTTATTCATGGACATAGTTACTTGAGACAGTACTGCCAGACTATCGATGTAAGTTGTGTGAGGATACTGCCTTTGATTTTAATTTTCAGTGACTTCAGAAGGAACTTCAGAAGGAACTTCAGTATCGTCTGCTGTATTTACCGTTTTCACTGAACTATAGGTATCTGTATTCTCCCCTTGTACCCAAGCCTGCCGATAAAGCAACTCCAACTCACCTCCCGCCCTGCGGAAAATTCTGACTTGGTTGTACCAAAAGGCTTGAAATAGTCGATAGAAAGCCAAGCTGATAATTGCCACAATCATCCCTGTAGCCGTACTAATCAGCGCTTCCCCAATGCCGAGTGTCACCCCAGCTGTTGAAGCTGTTCCCAAATCGCTAATGCGAATTGCACCTAATGAGTGAATCAAGCCCAAAACTGTACCCAGTAACCCTAGCAACGGTGCCAGAGCAATTACAGCTTCTAAGAGTTTATCGCCCCGCCGCATAGCCGCTAATTCATCATCAGCAGCTGATTCTAACGCTAGCCGAAACACATCAGGGTCAGGGTTAGAAATCCGTAAGGGAGCATACAGATAACGCCCCATCGGATGTCGCCGCGCCCCAATAGCAATCTCTCTGGCAACTGACCAGTTACTAGTTGCCGCATCCAGCACGCGATTGACAACTACTCTTTCCCTCAATAAAACGCTAGCCCAAAACCAGATACGCTCCAAGATTGTGCCCAAAGCGAGGATCGATAAGACCAACAGCGGCCACATCGCCGGCCCGCCCTTTTGGATGATTTCCCTAATATCCATAGCTTGTTCCACAGTTTATCCTTACCTCCCTTGATTGCTAAATCACTTTGTCTGTGTAAAATGCAAGCCCTTCCAATTCTATGGATTTCGAGCAACTTTCAAAGAGAATAAGGTTATTTTCTCTCGTGGGTTCACTTTTCTTGGTTAAATTTTGCACCCATTACCCTGAGCCAGCTTTGACTTGTGGGGTTTGCTCTTCAGTTGTTGGAGAAGTTTGATTAGTTTCCTGACGCTGCTAGAGTTCCTGCCCTAGGAGGGAGGAACAATTTTTGTTGATACTGAGAAGATAGGTAAGAATTTTTTTCATGGAGTACTGGGGTAGGGGAGAAGAAGCGCGAGGCAAAATCTCATTGGCTGCAAAGCCAGCATTTTTCCTGGTTCTAGAGCGTTGAGATTGCCAAGACTCTACAAATACAGGGGGGTTATCCACACCGGAAGTTGCCAGAGTAATTTGGCAATATTAATAATAACTGGAGGGTATATACATGAACAATTTTTCTATCCAATCAATTTACAACTGGTATCGCAACACTATCCGTAATCCCAAGTACCGTTGGTGGATGGTTTTAGGGACGATACTCTACATTTTCAGCCCCTTTGATATTGCCCCAGATTTCATTCCTATCATTGGGCAACTTGACGATATCGTAATTTTGTCACTCCTGGTTTCTGAGGTTTCCCAGATAGTAATTGAGGCGGCAAAATCTCGTCAAGGTACAACAGTTGCGGCTAACCCTGACACCAATACTGAAAAGACTGTGGATGTCGATGCTGTGTCGGTTAAATAACTGTCATAAGTAATAAAACATTTATAGAAAACCCTCGCTAGTACCTTAGTCTAATTGATTTAGACTGTTACTGAGCGAGGGAATTTTTTTGAAATAAATTACTAAACTATGGGTGCATCCCAATGCAAGCCAAAATAATGAGTCGTGTGAGTTGAACTTCTGAATTCTGCTGTAATGAGAGAGAACATTAATTTTCTGATGTCGGCTTCTTCTGGAGTGGCAAAAACTCTTTAGTCTCTGGAGCGTATTCCCAAGCAATTCCCTCTGGATCTCTACTTTGACTCCATTCTGAAAAGTCTGGGTCAGATTTGCGTTTTCCAACTGTACTGGAATGAACATCCAGTCGCTTGGCTAATTCAGCTTGAATGAGTCCTGAAGAAGCGTTTTGTTCTTTGTCAGCTGACTGAACCCATAAGTCTTTTGATTCATCCAGCGATTCTAGAGGTTCCTCAACTTCACTTGTCGAGGACGTATCAACAGATGAATTTTGCTCTTTTTCCTCTGCGGATTCTAGAGGTTCTGGGGCGTCATTGGTAGAGAATTCGCTTTTGGGGGGAGTTACTTCCTGCTGGCGCGGCGGTTCGATTGGTTCAGTCTCTTGATTGAGCAAAGATTCATTCTCTATCTCAAATAGGGGTTCGCTATCGTCAAAGATGCTACCCAGAGCGCTAGCTGTCAGAAAGTAATACACAATGCCTCTGTCTTGGTAGACTCGACGCTGGGCACCAAATTCTTCGGCTTTTTTATCCAGGAACCATCGCGCCGCTGATGCCGATAGGTTGGCCTTCATTGATAAGTCGAGGGCTGTCAGGCATCCCTGGTTTTCTTTAATCAGCTGATTGAAGTCGGGGCTGACTTTCTTACTCCACTGCTTCCAGCGATATTGCTGCC
>DALYIW010000002.1:36819-69777 GCA_031970155.1 Coleofasciculaceae cyanobacterium CTOTU46601
ACTCCAACTAATACTGAGTGTGAACAGCGCCAGCAGCACAGGCCAAGCCTTGAACAACAAGACAATCAAAAACGCGCATGGGATGATGAGAATGAGCAGGCCAGTGGCACCGCGATCGATTACTTTTCCAGTCATCAGGACACCTCCGTCACTGGAAACTCAGTCTCTTTAGAGTACAGAGGAAAGTGCGGTAGAGATTTTAACCGCCTCACACTGTTACTTGGCATAACCGTTTTTTGTAAATGAACAAGAAATTTCCTGAGTTGGGTCAGGTTAGGCTGGGCACTTTTTTGTTCGCTCGTTAGAGTCGGACAGTCTAGTCTTCCGAGCTCCCGATTTTAAGCGGTGAGTTTCTGCTTGCGAATTTAGTCTAGGGCAAACCATACTTAATGATTGCAAAGATTGGGGTCGAAAATTCGTGGCGGGGCATTAGATTGGAGATTGCCAATTTTATCGAACAATATACCCCTATTAGCGGTTGACAGAAGAGGATGTTAAGGCTTCTGAAATTAGGTGAGTAAGACCAAGGCGTTTAAACATCGCTTCACGCGCTTGTGTAGCCAAAGTGTCATCCAGTGGCTCAAGAGAGATTGTTGTCTGATACTTTCGAGTTAGTGCCTTCTGAATCAGCCAATCCGCAACAAAGGGATTTTTGGGTAACAGAGGGCCGTGGGAATAGGTGGCGATCGCATTCCGATAAAATGCCCCTTCCATACCATCTTCTCCATTATTACCGTACCCTTGAACGACGCGACCTAGCGGCTCAACTTTGCCTAAATAGGTACGACCCCCATGATTTTCAAAGCCAATCACCACAGGTTTTGTCCCCAGCATTGCCTCTAACTCTTGTGCTAAAGGTGATGCCGTCAACTCAAACACAACATTACCAATGCAGCGACGGGCATCAGGTCCTGGATGCTTGCTGACAAAATCCAATAAACCCAATCCCTCAATCCGTTGGCCTAACGCGGGTTCATAGTAGTGCCCCAGTAGCTGGGGTGCACCGCAGGTAAAAACGCCTGGTGTCCCCGCTTCAATTCTTTCGCGCAATGCCTCAGCTTTAGGGCCTTTCAAGTCGCGCATGACGATTTCCTGCTGCCTATCTTGGGCACCACCGCCCATGAGCACATCAACGTTGTGGAATTGGTCAACGGGCGTATGCTGGTCAAGGGGCTTCAGGTTGACGCTAATCCCTCGCCATTGAGCGCGTTGTTGTAGGCATATCACATTTCCGCGATCGCCATAGGTACCCATCAAAGTTGGGTAAAGCCAGCCAATTGTCAAGTGTAATGGTTGAGAATTCATCAACTTTTTACAAAATTTTACGACCAGTCAGCAAGCCCCGCACTTCTAGCATGGCGGAGTAGGTGGGCAAGATATGTAGAGTTTCGTTAGTTGGGGTATGTTCTAATGCGGTAGCGATCGCTTCTGGTAAGTCTTCTTTCACGATTAACTTAAAGTTATTGTCGCCGTCCGTTTGGCTATAGCCTATCCGTAATGCCATATCGTAAACGCGATCGCCACTGACTACAACTGTTCCTCCCGACTTCACCAACTTTTCCGTATCGACATCCCAAATCCAAGAAACATCGGTGCCATCTGGAGTTCGATCATTCAGTACCAGCAGCGTTGTCGATGCCATACCCTTCTTTTGGATATCATTTACAGCGCGGATGGTTTCATTCATCCCCACCGGATTTTTAGACAACAAAATCCGCACATGCTTACCATTAACCTCTAATTCCTCAGCACGTCCAAAAGCCGCACGGAAGTTTTTAATGGTGTCGTAGATAGCCGCTGTGTCAATTCCTATCTCACGCGCCAATAACCCTGCTGCTAGGGTATTGTATTTGTTGTAAATGCCAATTAAGATTTGGGGCCATTCCCGGCTATCGACGGCTAACGGACTCTTACTAAAGCCGCAGCTAGGACAGTGATAATCGCCTAAGTGAGACAGGTAAACGCCTTCATAGTCTAGTGGATGTCCGCAGTTGGGGCAGTAAATCGAGTCTACAGCGTGAGGAATTTCATCTAGATACGCTTCTGGTTCCGACAGGCCGAAGAATAAAACCTTTTGAGTTAACTGCTGACCTAAGTAAGAGAGAGTTGGGTCATCGGCATTTAAAATTACTACCGTTTCAGGAGCAAGAGGAGCTATAGCTTCTTTCCATCTTCGGCTAATTGTATCGACTTCCCCGTAGCGATCGAGCTGGTCGCGAAACAAATTTAAACCTAGGATGAACTGAGGCTGACAATCGCGCAATACCAGTGGCAGCACATTCTCATCTACCTCCAGAATGGCGTAATCAGCGTCTAACTGACCAATCAGATTTGTATTTTCCAGTAGCGTCGTCACCAATCCATTAATCAAATTTGCGCCACTGGCATTATGAGCAACTCGCCAACCCTGACTCTCAAGAATTGTCCGTAGGAGTAGAGAGGTTGTCGTTTTGCCATTCGTACCAACGATCAGAATAACCCCTTGCTTGACCTGTTGAAACAATAGCGGCAGCACTTGAGGCTGAAGACGTTGAGCAATTTCTCCCGGTAACACACTCCCTGCCCCTAGGCGTAATAAACGCACCAAAAACGTCACCATTTTTGATGTTCCTACTGCTACGCTGACGCGCAATCTATCAAAAATTGAGATGCTCAAATTAACAACTCTCCCTACCCAGGCAACACAACCTCTAAACTTTTAGCATTTTTGCTGCTATTTACTTACCTGTATTACTGGTCAGCATTTTACCCTACCTCGCTGACTAGTAGTGCATTAGTTTGGGATGAGGGATGAGGGATGAGGGATGAGGGATGAGGGATGAAGGGGGACGTTAGTCCGGGATGAAAGACAACTACAACAGCTTGGAAAGTGCTACTATTCATCCTTCCTCCTTCAGTACAAGCACCATTTTTAATTAAGCCGAAAAAAGAAATCTTCAATATTTCAAGCACCATTGTTTATTTAAAGAGTTATTCTCACCTTCATCCTTCATTCCGGACTAAAGTCCCCCTGCGCTGTCATCCTTCATCCTTCATCCCTCATCCCTCATCCTTAAGAGTTACCAAGTATCTCGCTTCTAGTGGAAGAAAGTTGGAGAACAACACCAACTTGATTATTAAATATTTCCATATACTTTCGATCTCTTTCACTAAAACTAGCCTTAAAGTAGTCTGGAACTCTAGGCCAATCAGCACAGTTATACTCTGGAAAATCACCCGGTTTCCGTTTGTTGAGTAATTGAGTAACACCCAGTAACTCGCCATCAGGATTCAACACTGGCATACATAGCAGACTACAGGTGCGATAACCTGTTTGTTTGTCGGTTTCTTTCGCCTTCCCTGCATTGGGATGGTCATACAAGTCGAAGGGAATAATCATTGGTTCGCGGGATTTCGCTACTTGACCTGCAAAACCTACTCCAATTTCACATCGCCGTTGTCCTATATCAGGAAGTTCCGTCCACAAGTCACCCCACTGGTAATCTACTAACCAAAGAGTACTACGGTCAGCATTTGTCAGTTTTTTGGCTGATGCCATCACCCGTTGAAGTATTTCTTTAGGATTACAATTACTCTGACTAACTGAGTTAATGGCTGACCAAAGTGTATCTATTGCTCGTTGCCCCTGAATCGTTTGAATTTCTCGATGAAAAGATTGAAAGCCTTCTAGGATAGGTAGGAGAGAGTCAGCACGTTGCTTCAGTTGCTCTTCGTCTACTGCTGTAAATCCTTGAGAGTCAATGCGCTCTAATAAATGAAATTGCTCCTCGTTAGAAAAGTTTAATTTATTGTAAAACTCAACAATAGCTACTAAATTTCCATGCTGGTTTATCAAAGGAAAAACCAAAAAGTTATAAATAGGATATTTAGTAGTTTGATGAGGTAATGCTTGTGCCAATAAGGGAATATTATTACAAGAACTGAAATCTTCGTTGATTATTTTTTGAGATTGTATGGTTTTAATTTCAGTAGCTATACCTTGATTTACAGGAATCTGAACTTCTGTAGGGCTACCTCCTTCTTCTTGTACAAACAACGACCAAAATTTATTTCTATCTGAATTCAGTAGGAAAATATTTGTGCGGTCAGCTCTCAACAATTTACCGACAGATTGACTAATAAAGTTCAGCATATTATGAAGAGCATTGTAGAAATCTTCCTCTCTCTGATTACCTACCGCATTACTCAGCATCGATAGCATCGATAGAGTATTATGTACTACTTCTTTGGGTCGAATTTCCGCTAGCTGCTTCAGGGTTTCATGCATCTTTGCATACTGGAGGATAACACCAGTTCGCTCATTAAAAACTTGCATAGATTGTCGATCATTCTCATCAAAGCTAGCTTTAAATTGCTCAGGAGCGTCAGGCCAGTCAACAGGATTGTATTCTGGAAAATCACCAGGTTTTCGTTTATTAACTAATTGAGTCACACCAAGTAACTCGCCATCAGGATTCAAAACTGGCATACATAATAAGCTGCAGGTGCGGTAACCTACTCTTTGATCAGTTTTTTTAGCTGTTTCGGAATCAGGATGGTTATAGAGGTCAAACGGAATAGTTAAGGGCTGACCTGTTTGAGCTACTTTACCCACAAAACCTACTCCCATCGGCACTCGTACTTCTTTTGAGGAACCATCTGCTTGAGCAATATTTGTCCATAAATCATTGCGATCGCGTTCCACTAACCATAGTGTACTGCGGTCAGCATTCATCAGTTTCTTGGCAGCTTCCATCACTCGCTGAAGTATTTCTTTAGTATCTAAACTACTTCTGTCTAAAGAGCGTGTAGCTTCTGCAAGGGCTGCGGTGGCTCGTAGTTTCTTCGTGGCTTTGTAACAAGACTGACAACTTTCTAGAATCTTCCGAATCGGAGGAACTAATTTTTTTAATCGTTCTTCATCTTGTTTGGTAAAACCTGCGGGATCTATTTGATTATGAGGGTTCTTTTTTAAATTATCATTTGGCTTGAACTTGTTAAGAAATTGAACTACAGCCACAACTTCTTTAGTTTCATCAAAAATGGGAAAAGCTAAAATATTATAAGTGTGGTAACCATATTTTTTGTCGTATTCTTTTACTAATTCTGAACGGGAATCTTGATAAAGATTTTCTGTAATATTGATGACTTTTTTCGTCTCGGCAACCTGACCAGCAATACCTTCTCCTAATCGAACCTGAATATCTAGAAATTCCCCACCTTCATTTTCAGCAACAATCGACCAGAGTTCTGTTCTTTCTTCATTAATTAAATAGATAGTCGTGCGTTCTGCATACAACAAATCTCCAATTTGCAAGGTGATATCACGCAACACTTCATAGAGAGTCTGATCGGAACCTCTACCTTCAGCAACATTGGTTAATTGAGCTACTAAAAGTTTTCTTTCTAATTCAGCAATAGTATTGATAAATTTAGAGTTAGGAGCAGTAGGCTGGATAGCAGCTAATGACCTTTCAACCCAAGTTTGGTTAAATACAGATTGATAAATACGATTGCGTACCTTTAACTGAGCAGCTTGCTTGACAACTAAACCCGATAGTTGTAGTTCTATCTGCTCTGGCGTATCATTGACGGCTATGCCATTGTGCTGCAAGATTTGCTGATATAGTTCTAATAGCTGAACGCTACGTTTTCCGGTACGGAGAAGGCGATCGCGTATTGTTCTCAGATGCTCTGGCTCATCTTTACTTTCCCAATTTTCAATTACATGCGATCGCACTAATTTTTCAACCCACTGAGTTTTGCTGCCTTTAGGCGCTAACTCATCAGACTCAACAAGAATTTTACACAATTTTTGAGTCAGAAACGGCTGTCCTCCTGTCCAACTTAACACCGCTTCTAGCAATTTTTTATAATTTTTATATTTTACTTTCAATCCCTGTGCTATGGGTTCAGCTTCATGCAATTGAAACCCATTTAATTCGATAGCTTGACCAAAATTAAAAGGTAAACTTTGATGTTCTTCTCTAATTAAATCTGAGGGAGATGCTACACCTAATATGGCAAAGGTGAGGCGATTGTATTCTGGCTGGTAAGCACGATTTTCGTGACAAGCTTTAATCAGACCAAAAAAGTCGTTGACTGGGAAGGGTAATCTAAGAACACTATCAACTTCATCGATAAAGATGACAATATTTTTTTCCAGAAGCGATGCATCTGTCAGCAGTACCTCTTTGATAAAGCTACCTAATCGATGCAATGGCGAGAGTATTTCGTGGTTGCGCCACCACGTATCAAACCCTTCGATTTGATTAAGAAGATTAAAACTATCAGCTAACGTGTAAGTGATACTGCCATAAAACTCACTTCTCCTGATATCTGGGCTAATAATCTCTGTCAAATCAATTGCAGCACAGGCAATACCTTCTTGCTGAAGCTTTCGCATGGCTTGCACTCGCAAACTAGATTTACCCATTTGCCGAGAATTGAGGACATAACAAAACGTCCCAGCTTTTAGGTAGTTAAACAGATCGCGATCAGCCTGTCGCCAGACATAGGTAGGAGCCTCAGCGGGTAGACTGCCCCCTACTTTATATTCACTACCTAAATTAATCATGGTTTTTGTTGTTTGTTATTGGTTGTTTGTTATTGGTTCGTATTGTACAAGGTTTCTAATCTAGAGTTGAGAAGACTTACCAACCAGCACCTAATAACAAATGATTCTTGTTGTTGGTTATTGGGTGTTAGTTATTGGTTTGTATTGTACAAAGTTTCTAATCTAGAGTTGAGAAGACTCCCCAACCAGCGCCTAATAACCAATAACACTCTTATCCCCCGCTTAAAAGACGGGACACGAGTTAATCCCTCTCAAATCTACCTGGACACTCTACTAGCTTAGCCAACGTCCAAAATATTCAGGAATTACGCAAATTTTCTTTTGAACTGCTATTTATAAGGGCGAACAGCCGTTCGCCCCTACTACAAATATGTGGTGTCCATGCGTAAGTTCTGATAGTGAAACTTCATTCCTCGCTATCAATGCCAGCTTCCCCAGATGCTGGATAAACTCGTGGCATCAGTGGAGGGGGTGGGTTAATCTCTTGAAGGCGACTGCCGGGGTCAAGATTTGAAGGGTATGAAGGAGCGTTGTCAGGAATCTCCTGACTCCAGCTACTATCATTACTCAATTGGCTACCTGTGAATGGATCTAACTTAAAAGATTGGGTAACAGCAATCCGATTAATTGGTGCTGTATCTTTTTTGGTAGCCGTTTTGAGTTCTTGTGCTTGTGTATACTCCAAAATTTTGGTTTGAGCTTTACTGTAAGCTGGTGTATTTGCTGGAATTTGCTGGAGATATTCCACAGCACGCGTGAAATCCCTCACAGAAGCCAGGTTATAAGCCCTCTGTAACAAGCGGTTAGCCATGATACTCTGCTTCTGTGTATAGTCTGTAATTTTAGGCTGAGCTTTAGCATAGGCGGGCGTATCACTAGGAATTTGTTTAAGTAATGCCAATGCACCCGTAAAGTCCTGCTTAGTCGCTCGATTGTAAGCTTGATGTAACAAATAGTCGGCTTTGATGCGTCGCTTTTGGGTGTACTCTGCGATCTTTGGTTGAACTTTGGCGTAGACTTTTGTCTGTTTGGGAATCTGTTGGAGGATGTTTAATGCGCCGCTAAAGTCTTTATCGATCGCTCGATCGTAAGCTTGCTGCAATAACTGGTAAGCGTCTGTCTCCAGGTTGATTCGTGCTTGGCTGACTATTGGCTGTATTTTCTGCTGCCAGTAGGTAATATTTGGCGTCCGCGCTGCCTCTTGGAGTACATTTAACCATTGACGTTGGTCAAATGCTTTTTGGACTGCCTCGAATTGAACTTTAGCGTTTTGCCAGTCTTTCTGCCACTGTGCGATCGCAACTTGAGCATCCTTATAAGTCGCACTATTCGAGGAAATCGTCTGAGCAAGCGTAACTGCCTCTTGGAGATTTCCTGCTTGATACTTTTCCTGCGCCTGTAGCAGAGTACCTTGTCCCTGATCGAACAAATTAAACGAATTGGCAGATTGTGTGAGAAGGTAGCCAGACGCGCCAAATCCTAAAGCTAGAGATGTCGCAACACCTGCTGTTCGCCTATTAATTCGCTTCAAGGAAATAGACGAGGAAGAAACATTATTTTGGTCAGCTTGTTGTGTCGCTGAATCTGTTGTAGTCTCTGGAGTTGAAGAGTCTGAATCAGCTACAGATTCTCCTAAGTGTGCCGATGGGTCAGACTCAATTAATGATTGAAGTGCTTCTAGTACATCAATGGCAGACTGGTAGCGGTCTTTGAAGTGGTAGCGTACCATCTTGGTAAGAATAGCGGCTAACTCCTCACTCACCATCGCCTGTTGTTGCCAAACAACTTCCCCTGTCTGAAAGTCTTCTTCTAATTGCATCGGATTCAGTCCTGTGAGTGCCTGAATCCCAATCATGCCTAGAGCATAAATGTCACTGCAAGGGCGAGAATTCCCTCGGATCTGCTCCATCGGCATGTAGCCTAATGCACCCAACTCCGTCGTTGAGCTGAGTTGCTCGAGAACAGCTACTAAATTAGTTCGTACCTGATTGATGGCATTAAAACCAACCAAAACTAACCTACCGTCCGAGGCGCGTCTGATTAGCTTATCGGGCCCAAGATTGCCGTGAATCACTCCCTCGCTGTGAACAAACGCTAGAATGTCGAGCACTTCCCACAGCAGATCAAATACTTGGCCTTCACTCCAGCGCTGATTGGGAGATAGTTCTACATTGAGGGGTTGCCCATCAATGAACTCTTGAACGATGTAAAAAGTGCGATCGACTTCTATGTAATCTAAAAGCTGGGGCACTAGGTCGTGATGACCCAGGATTTCCAAGATTTTAGCTTCACGATGAAACAGACGTCTAGCCGCTTGTAGACAATCGGGGTCGTCACTAATCGGTTGGATTTGTTTGATAACACACTTGGGCTTATCTGAGCGGTACGTTTCCACAGCAACATAGGTTTTACCCCATCCAACGTTGCTGAGGACTTCAACTACTTGATAACGTCCATTCAGTAATAATTCTGGTGCTACCTCAGTGTTTGATGCTAATGTTGACATCTGCTCGTTCCCCATGGGTGATTACGGTGATGTCCCCTGTGAGAGCCAGACCATGATTTAGGTCTTTTTCAAGTGCGGTGATTCTTGGGTCATGCCGCTAACAACGAAGTTAAATGACAAATAGCAGTATTGACTAAAATCAGTACTGCTAAATCATTTACACGGCACCATCTGGCACAAATCCGGACAATTTCACCACAAAAAACTCCCAAAATTACAGAAACGGCAAGACTCGTTATTTGGAAGGATGAAGGATGATAACGCAGCGGGACATTAGTCCGGGATGAGAGATGAGAACAAACCTTTACCCCCTCACCCCTTCGTCTTTTTCTTAACAAACAACCAACAACCAACAACCAACAACCAACAACCATCGACTATAATTAGAGAAGACATGGGGCCTTAATGGTTTCGACGTGTTGGCGAAAGCCGCCCCGTGATTCAGGTCGAGAGTGAGTCTTCTCTCGATAATACCGGACTCAAAAAAAACGTAACTGCGAACAACATCGTTCCTTTTGCTCGTAAGGCCGCTCCTGTAGCTGCTTAATAACCTCTAACTGGTTCGAGCGTCTGTAGTTTGACTCCGTTAAGGATTACAGACAAACCCCAACGGATGCTCTAGTAAGTTTCCTTTGGTAGGCTTACTAGATAAGACTTCACCAAAGCATCCTGTCATCCGGGATAATGGATGGTTCCCGCCCTGAGGATTAGATGGGCTAAACCTGTGAATGAGCGGTAGGTAAATAACCAGGGCGGACACGGGTTCAATTCCCGTAGGCTCCACTTAATATCTTTTCAAGACCACCTCCTAAATTAGAAGGTGGTTTTTGATTTTTTAGGCTTCGCGATCGCATTTCTGAAATAGGCCGGACTTACGCCAATTTCTCATTACGAACCGCCATTCGTAGGGGTGAACGGTCGTTCACCCCTACTATATGTGGTGTCCATGCGTATATTCTGATCGGTATAAATAGCCCTCTAGATGCAGGAAGAGGTGCACAGAGCAATCCGGCTTCAGGATGAATAACTCCTCAGATGATGTAAAAATTGCATACTTAACCTACAAAATCTTCATGATTTGCAACATTTTGTAACTATATATACAAATTACAAGATTCAGCCCACATAACCTGATTAGCAAAGAGCAATAAAACCAGCGCTCTGGAGACCTTATAGGCATTTGAGCGCTACGTAATCAGGATAAACCTATGACAAGCGCAACCAAGCCAACAGCAAGCCTCAACAAATTTGAAAAATTCAAAGCTGAAAAAGATGGTCTTGCAGTTAGGGCCCAATTAGGTCATTTTGCCCAACTCGGCTGGGAAGCGATGGATGAAACTGACCGAGAGCATCGACTCAAGTGGTTAGGAGTCTTCTTTCGTCCCGTTACTCCTGGCAAGTTTATGCTGCGGATGCGTATACCTAATGGTATTCTCACCAGCGCTCAAATACGAGTACTAGCCGAAGTGGTGCAACGTTACGGTGAAGACGGCAATGCTGATATTACCACCCGACAAAACCTTCAGCTAAGAGGCATCCGCATCGAAGATATCTCAGATATTTTCAATCGGTTTGAGCCAGTAGGTCTGACATCTGTACAATCGGGTATGGATAATGTCCGCAATATTACGGGTTCTCCAGTTGCTGGAATTGACGCGGCTGAGTTGTTTGATACACGAGAGTTGGTGCAGCAGGTTCAAGACATGATCACCAACCAAGGTACAGGCAACCCGGAGTTTACTAACCTGCCCCGGAAATTTAATATTGCGATCGCAGGAGGACGAGATAATTCCGTCCATGCTGAAATCAACGACCTTGCCTTTGTCCCGGCTTACAAAGATGGAGTTTTGGGCTTCAACGTCATCGTCGGCGGCTTCTTCTCCGCCAAACGCTGCGATGCGGCTATTCCTCTCCATGCCTGGGTAACACCTGATGATGTGGTTGATGTCAGCCGTGCCGTCTTAGAAGTCTACCGTGACCACGGGTTACGAGCGAATCGGCAAAAAGCACGGCTGATGTGGCTGATTGATGAATGGGGTATTGAAAAGTTTCGGACTGAGGTAGAAAATTACCTGGGGCGGAAACTGCAACCAGAAGCTGAAAAAGATGCATTCGATTGGGAAAAACGCGACCACATTGGTGTCTTTCCCCAAAAGCAACCAGAACTCAACTACGTCGGTTTGCACATTCCTATCGGACGGCTGTATGCCCCGGATATGTTCGACCTAGCCCGAATCGCCGAAGTTTATGGCAATGGTGAAATTCGCTTCACCGTTGAACAAAACGTCATCATCCCAAATGTTCCCGATTCTCGCTTGGACACTTTGCTGAGAGAACCCTTACTAGAGAGATTTTCGATCAATCCAGCACCTCTGACACGAGCCTTAGTTTCTTGCACTGGCGCTCAATTTTGTAACTTTGCCCTCATTGAAACCAAAAATCGCGCCTTAGCGATGATTAAGCAACTCGAAGCTGAACTCTCATTAGGGCGTCCGGTGCGAATTCACTGGACAGGTTGCCCCAACTCCTGTGGTCAGCCGCAAGTGGCAGACATTGGTTTAATGGGTACCAAGGTACGCAAAAACGGCAAAGCTGTTGAAGGTGTTGATCTTTATATGGGTGGCAAAGTTGGGAAAGATGCTCACCTCGGTAGCTGTGTACAGAAGGGCATTGCTTGCGAAGACCTGAAACCCGTATTGCGAGAGCTACTCATCGAACAGTTTGGAGCTAAACCTAGGCAGGAAGCGGTAGTTTCTTCCTAACTGGGCACACTTAGGAGAGGGGAGAGGGGAGGAAAGTGAGGAAGAATTCTCTGTCTCATCCCCCTCATCTCCTCCAAGTTCTAGATACGCCCCTCCTAACTGAAGCAATCTCTTGAGTGGCTCTTTACTTCCCAAAGTCAGCGCCTCGGGAAATTGTCAAACCTAAATACTAGACACTAATACAAATCAACAATGACGAAGTTTACTAGACGGCAATTCATCATTACCGCAGGCGCTGCTACAGCTACTTCTCTTTTAGCCCACGGTTGTAGTACCGGTCCTGCCACAAGACCAGGCGCTAGCAGCTCATCAGCCGCCGATAGCGCACCAGTAGCTAAGCTTGACCCCCCGGAAGTCAAAAAGGCGAAGCTGGGATTCATTGCCCTGACTGATGCTGCTCCGCTGATTATTGCTCAGGAGAAGGGCTTCTTCAAGAAATACGGCATGGACGAGGTAGAAGTCGTCAAGCAAGCTTCTTGGCCTGTTACTCGCGATAACTTAGAACTCGGTTCGGATAAGGGTGGTATCGACGGGGCGCATATCTTGTCCCCCATGCCTTACTTGATGAGCTTGGGCAAGATTACCAAGCAGCCAGTGCCCATGTACATCCTGGCGCGGTTGAATACAAATGGTCAGGCAATTTCAGTTTCTAATACCTACAAAGACCTGAAACTTGGAGCAGAGGCGAAAGCACTGAAAGAATCCTTTGGCAAAGGCAAATCTTCGGGTAAGCAGCTGAAGGCAGCTATGACTTTTCCTGGTGGCACTCACGACATATGGATACGCTACTGGTTAGCCGCTAACGGTATTGATCCAGACAAGGATGTTTCCACGATCCCGGTACCACCACCCCAGATGGTAGCCAATATGAAAGTGGGTGGCATGGAAGCCTTTTGTGTAGGTGAACCGTGGAACGCACAGCTAGTTAATCAAAAGCTGGGCTACACCGCTTTGGTTACTGGAGAACTTTGGAAAGATCATCCTGAAAAAGCACTGACAATGCGAGCGGATTGGGTGGATAAAAATCCCAAAGCAGCGAAGGTAATCTTAGTAGCGGTGATGGAAGCACAGCAGTGGTGCGACAAACCAGAAAACAAAGAAGAGATGGTCAAAATTATTTCTGGACGCCAATGGTTAAAGGTTCCAGAAGCAGACATTCTCGGACGCGCTAAAGGCAATATTGACTATGGCAATGGGCGGGTTGAACAGAATAGCCCTGTGTTGATGAAGTTCTGGGCAGATAACGCCTCTTATCCCTACAAGAGCCACGACATCTGGTTCATGACAGAAAACATCCGTTGGGGCTACATTCCAGCTGACACCAAGGTGAAGGAACTAGTTGATAAAGTCAACCGCTCAGATTTGTGGAAAGAAGCTGCTAAATCACTTGGCGTTCCAGAAGCACAAATTCCAACTAGCGATTCTCGTGGAGTTGAAACATTCTTCGATGGCGTCAAGTTCGACCCAGAAAAGCCAGAAGAATATTTGAAGAGCCTCAAAATTAAGAAAGCTTAACTTAATTCGTTAATAGTGATTGGTTGTTGGTTATTAGTAGCAAAATTTACAGAAAACTTTCGATATTTAAGGTAATTAAACGGCTATTAAACCCCTAAAAAGTGGGTAACCAACAACAAACAACCAACAACAAACAACCAACAACAAACAACAATGACCGCCCAACTTGACAGTCGTCCTCAACGCAAGATGCGTAAGAATTCACCCCTTGCTCTAATCCAGAAGCATTCTCACAAGATCATCCGTCCGCTAATTGCACTAGCAATTTTGCTCGTAATCTGGCAAATCCTCTGTATGAGTCCCACCTCAAACTTGCCAAGTCCGATCAAAGTATTCCAGGAAACCTGGGATCCTCTGATTATTAAACCCTTCTTTGATAATGGCGGTACAGATAAAGGGTTAGGATTACAAATCGGGGCTAGCTTGGGACGGGTTGCGATCGGGTTTAGTCTATCAGCGATTGTTGGGATTGGTTTAGGGATTTTGATTGGTAGCAATCAATTCATGTATGACGCTTTAGACCCGATTTTTCAGGTCTTGCGGACAATTCCACCTCTAGCTTGGTTGCCCATTTCTCTAGCCGCGCTTCGAGATAGTCAACCTTCTGCAATCTTCGTAATTTTCATTACAGCAATTTGGCCAATCATTATCAACACAACAGTTGGCGTCCAACAACTCCCTCAAGATTACAAAAACGTTGCCAGAGTATTACGACTTTCCCGCCAAAAGTACTTCTTGAAGGTTTTGTTTCCTGCTGCGGTTCCCTACATTTTCACTGGTTTACGGATTGGTATCGGCTTGTCTTGGTTAGCAATTATCGCCGCTGAAATGCTAGTCGGTGGTGTTGGTATCGGCTTCTTCATTTGGGACTCTTACAACAGTTCTCGACTCAGTGAAATTATTTTGGCGCTGGTTTATGTCGGTGTCGTTGGTTTACTGCTCGATAGATTGGTAGCATTCATCGCTTCAAAAGTTGTACCCGAAGAACAGAAGTAGTTGTTTGTTGTTTGTTGTTTGTCGTTTGCTCATCACTAACAACCAACAACAAATAACCAACAACCAATAACTAATAACAAACAACCAAAAACAAACAACCAATAACCATGTCTGTATTTGTTGAAGTAGACCATGTTGACCGCGTATTTTCACTCCCGAATGGTGGAAGCTATGTGGCGCTGAAGAATATTGAACTGAAAATCAAATCGGGAGAGTTTATTTCATTAATTGGTCACTCGGGTTGTGGCAAATCTACTCTTTTGAATATCATTGCTGGTTTGGATAAACCCACTCGTGGCGGTGTCATCCTGGAAGGACGGCAGGTAACCCAACCAGGTCCCGATCGCATGGTGGTATTTCAGAATTACTCACTCTTGCCCTGGCTAACTGTTCGAGACAACATCGCCTTGGGTGTGGATGAAGTGATGGCCCATAGACCTAAGGGTGAGCGCAAAGGTATTGTTGAACATCATATAGATTTGGTTGGGCTACGACACGCAGCAAACAAGCGACCTGGTGAACTTTCTGGGGGGATGAAACAACGAGTTGCGATCGCACGCGCCCTAGCCATTCGCCCGAAGTTGTTACTCTTGGATGAACCCTTTGGAGCACTCGATGCCTTAACACGCGGCGGTTTGCAAGAACAGCTGATGAAAATCTGCGAAGAAAGCCAAGTTACCTGTATCATGGTGACTCACGATGTAGATGAAGCCTTGTTGCTATCTGACCGCATCGTGATGCTGACCAACGGGCCAGAGTCGCACATTGGGCAAATTATTGACGTAGAAATTCCTCGACCCCGCCAGCGAATGGAGGTGGTGAACCATCCCAGCTACTACGCCTTGCGGAATGAGATGATTTACTTCCTCAATCAGCAGAAGAAAGCCAAGCTGCGTCAATCTAAGAAACCGCAGGTCATCGCCCGTAATGGTTTAGAGAAAGTTAATTTGGAAATTGGCTTTATTCCTCTAACTGATTGTGCGCCTCTAGTTGTGGCACAAGAGAAGGGCTTTTTTGAGAAATATGGTTTAGAAGAAGTCACTTTAAACCGCGAACCGAGTTGGAAAGCGATCGCTAAAGGAATTGCCACAGGACGACTAGACGCCGCCCAAATGGTTGCTGGGATGCCCCTTACCATGACCATTGGCGCAGGCAATAAACCCTCAGTGCCAGTAGTAACAGCCTTAACACTGTCCCGCAATGGCAATGCAATTACCCTGAGTAAGCGTTTGTACGATCACGGCGTCCGCACCTTGGCTGACTTCAAAGCCCTGATCGCAGAGACTCCTGATAAGGTTCACACCTTGGGCATGGTGTACCCCTCTTCCATGCACAACCTGATGCTGCGCTACTGGTTAGCCAGTGGTGGGATCGATCCAGATATGGATGTCGCTTTGACAGTGATTCCGCCACCGCAGATGGTTTCCAACTTGAAAGCAGGGAATATTGATGGTTACTGTGTCGGTGAACCTTGGAACTCTCGCGCCGTCTACGAAGACTTAGGCTTTGTCATCGCCACGGATCTAGATATGTGGCCAGGACATCCTGAAAAAGTCCTGGGTGTGCGCGAAGAGTGGGTTAACCAGTACCCCCAAACCCATATCGCCCTGGTAAAAGCACTTTTGGAAGCCTGCCAATACTGCGATGATCTACGCAACCGGGAAGAAATTTTGGGATTACTGACACAAAGCCAGTACGTTGGTTCAGCCCCAGAATACACCCGCCCTGGTTTTATCGACCCATACAATCGTGGCACTGGCGAAAAACCCCAGCAGCTATCGCGCTATAACCAGTTCTACGTCGATAAAAGCAACTACCCAGATCAAACAGAAGGTCTATGGTTACTGACCCAACTAGCACGCTGGGGAATCGTACCATTCCCGAAAAACTGGCACAACATTCTGGAGCGAGTACGACGAATCGACTTGTTTGGTGAGGCAGCAAGGGATTTGGGCTTGATGGATATCGGGCACGATCGCGGTTCAATCACATTGTTTGACGGTACTGTCTTTAACCCCGATGACCCACTCGAATACCTCAACAGCCTGGAAATCAAGCGTCAAATTCGTGTTGAAGAAGTTGACCTTGATGCTGTTGCTTTAACACGTTGAAGATTGAACAGTTGAAGGTTGGCAAGTTTTTCTAACTTTCTAACCTTCAACCTTCCAACTTTCTAACCTTCAAATTTTTCAAACCTTTCAACATCTAATCTTTTACCATCATGACTGCTTTAAATCAGAACCCCCTCCTTAACCAACTCCTCGAAAGTCAAACCTCAAAATCTCAAACAAGCAATCCTTTACTGGTTATTGAGGATGTCTCTAAGATTTATTCCACTCCAGATGGCCCTTATACCGTTCTTGATGGCGTCAACCTCACGGTTAATGAAGGTGAGTTTGTCTGCTTAATTGGTCACTCTGGCTGTGGGAAATCAACACTGCTGAATATGGTGGCGGGTTTCTCTAGACCAACTTACGGTGAGGTAACACTGCAAGGAAAGCGTATTACTGAACCCGGCCCAGACAGGATGATGGTGTTCCAAAACTATGCCCTGCTTCCTTGGCTAACGGCCTATGAAAACGTCTACCTAGGAGTAGATTCTGTGTATCCCAACAAACCTGAGTCACAGAAGAAAAAAATTGTACGGGAACACCTGGACATGGTGGGACTGACGGAAGCTGCTGATAAAAAACCATCACAGCTGTCGGGGGGAATGAAACAACGAGTTGCGATCGCACGCGCCTTATCGATTCGTCCTGAAATCTTGATTTTGGATGAACCCTTCGGAGCATTAGATGCGATTACCAAAGAAGAGTTACAAGAAGAACTGCTCACAATCTGGAGAGAGCATAAGGTTACTGTCTTGATGATTACTCACGACATTGATGAAGCGCTGTTTCTAGCAGATAAGTTAGTCATGATGACTAATGGTCCAGCTGCCCACATTGGCGAAGTGATGAACATTCCCTTTAATCGCCCTAGGAAGCGTGCCCGGATTATGGAAGACCCCCGGTACTACGAACTGCGAAACTATGCTCTAGACTTCCTATACCGCCGCTTTGCTCATACAGCAGTTAATTAGTTCGTTAACTTTTGGCAAACCCTTTTGGGGTAGGGAGTCGGGAGTCGGGAGTCGGGAGTAGTGGTAGGTTGGGTTAAGCGTAGCGCAACCCAACAAGGTGACAATTCAAGCCATTCTGAGGCGAGAAAACACGCCCTATGGAGTAGGGAGTAGAGAAAATTCTATAGATATAGGAGTTCTCAATTGAGTGTTTTTATCGGTCATTTGTAGAGGCACGAATGCCTTAGCCCTTACTGGGTGGGTGTAGTCAGGACTTGTACCTTGTTGGGGTATTATCTTGTCTTTCCCGACTCCCGACTCCCCACTCCCCACTCCCTATCTTGGTCACAGGCAAACTTCATGTATAAATCGCATTGTTGCAATGCGTTAAGTTGATATGAAGAGATATTTTGTAGCTAAATATACTAACTTAACCGATTAATCCTTTTAGTGTAGCTAAGAAGACAACACAAAGAATGTTCCATTGCGAAATCAACAGCTAGTTAAGAGCAAATACGCACTCAGATTAGACGTCCTTAAATTAAGGAAGGTGCAATTCTACCTCTACGAATCCTTCAAAAGACAAGTTCACTAACTCCCCTCTAGAAATAGAGTTGTTCTCTCAAAAGAGAGATTTCCAAGGTTAAGCATCCTAGTTTGTAGCAGCTCATACTAAACCAATCAATGAAGCTGATTAACGTAACAGGAAAAGAAGTCTTTAAACCTAACAGTATTTTTAAGTTCCTGAGCCGAAGAGTTCAGCTGCACTGATGAAATTGCTCTAGATGCAGGCTGCAAAGGAGGATAAACCTGTGATAAATACAGCCAAGCTGAAGGAAAGCAAAAACAAAATAGAGGGATTTCAAGCCAAAAAAAGGGTGCTGTCTTAACTCCACTGAAGCTGATACGGATGAGTCTTAGACTTGCTCTAAATCTTCCTCATCCAATGATTCCCGTTTTGCTGCTAGGAAGGTATTTAATGCTAAAAGGATTATTGTCATTTCGCGATCGCTACCGCATCTTGCACCTGAGTTGGTTTGCATTTTTTCTGACCTTTGTCTGTTGGTTTAACTTTGCTCCCTTCGCTAGTGTTATTGAAAAAGACCTGGCTCTAACACACGATCAAATCAAGGTCTTGCTCATCTGTAATCTGGCTCTAACAATTCCAGCACGAATCATCATTGGTATGCTGCTGGATCGTTTTGGTCCAAAAATCACTTTCTCCGCCCTGCTGATGTTTGCTGTTGTGCCTTGTCTAGCCACGGCAATGTCTCAAAACTTTAACCATCTAGTCTTGAGTCGCCTGCTGATGGGGATAGTAGGGGCTGGATTTGTTGTCGGTATCCGCATCGTTGCAGAATGGTTCCCTCCCAAAGAAATTGGCATTGCTGAAGGCATTTATGGGGGCTGGGGCAACTTTGGGGCATTTGGTGCGGAGTTTGCGTTGCCATCTATCGCCGTAGCGACAGGGTTTTTAGCTGGAGGTCAGACAAATTGGCGCTTAGCTATCCTCTTAACGGGTGTGATTACTGCTGCCTACGGCGTGATTTTTTACCGGAACGCTCAAGATACACCCCCAGGCAAAGCCTATCGTCGTCCTAAGCGCAGTGGTGCGATGGAAGTAACCAGCGCCAAAAGCTTTTGGGCAATGTGTCTGTCTAATTTCGGCTTGATTTTCGCCTTAGGTTTATTGGCATGGCGTTTAGCTCAACCGAAACTTCACTTCCTTAATACTGCCCAAATGTATGTGATTTGGGTTCTGTTGGCAGCACTTTTTGCCTACCAAACCTATAAAGCTTACTCAGTAAACCGGGAAGTTCTCAATGGCACTAAGACTTATTCTCCTGCCCAGCGCTATCAATTCCGCCAGGTGGCTATTTTAGAGTTTTGCTATGTAGTCACCTTTGGTTCAGAACTAGCTGCCGTCTCGATGCTTCCTACGTTTTTTGAGAAGACGTTTGCTCTAGATCATGTGGTGGCAGCGATGATTGCCGCTAGCTATCCGTTTCTGAACTTGGTTTCTCGTCCTAGTGGTGGCTTGATCTCTGATAAATTGGGTTCTCGCAAGTGGACGATGACGATCATCGCCGCAGGAGTTGGTGTCAGCTATCTACTAGCGCACAGTATTAATAAGACTTGGGCATTACCGTTAGCGATCGCAGTTACCATGATTTCTGCCTACTTTGCTCAAGCTGGCTGTGGTTCTACCTACGGTATCGTGCCCCTGATTAAGAAAGAAATTACCGGACAGATTTCAGGTAATGTGGGCGCTTACGGAAATTTCGGGGGTGTGGTGTTCCTGACGATTTTCAGCTTAACCGATGCTCCAACCTTGTTCACAACCATGGGAGTTGCTGCCCTGATCTGCTCTTTCATGTGTGCATTCTTCCTCAAGGAACCGAAACATTCCTTTGCTGCACATGCACATGATGAAGCTGATGCACCAGAACCAGCAAGAGAAGCATTTCCCAGCTTCATGGACGGGACTGAACTAGGCAAACGCTGATTCAGTAGTTGATTGTTAGATGTTGATAAATCGGGCGGGGTTTGAGAGTGAAATGTTGTAAAAACAACTGTTCTCACCCCACCCATCCAGTAACTTTCTCAAACAACCAACAACCAACAACCAACAACCAACAACCAACAACCAACAATGGGTGAACTAGGATGACTGACTTAACTCGCACACTTTGTCCTTACTGTGGTGTAGGGTGTGGCTTGGAAGTGTCACCCCCAGCCCAAGCTGGTAAACCAACGAATCGAGACGGTGAAGGTACTCCAATTTGGAAGGTAAAAGGCGATCGCAATCATCCATCCAGTCAAGGAATGGTTTGTGTCAAAGGCGCTACTATCGCGGAGGCCATTGACAAAAGTCGCCTCAAGTACCCAATGATGCGGGATTCCCTAGATGAAGAATTCCGGCGCTGCACCTGGGATGAAGCGTACGATCGCATTGTCAATCACATCCAGTCCGTTCTCAAAAACTCGGGTTCAGACGCCTTATGTATGTACGGTTCTGGTCAGTTCCAAACAGAAGATTACTATGTAGCCCAGAAACTGATGAAAGGTTGTCTGGGTACCAATAATTTTGATGCCAACTCTCGCCTGTGTATGTCGTCCGCCGTTTCGGGCTATATTCAAAGCTTTGGCGCTGACGGCCCTCCCTGTTGCTACGAGGATTTAGAACAGACGGACTGTGCCTTTTTAATCGGCACCAACACCGCTGAATGTCACCCAATTGTCTACAACCGCTTGCGGAAGTACCACAAAAAGAACAAAAACGTCAAAATGGTTGTGGTCGATCCGCGCCGGACAACCACGGCTGAAGACGCCGATCTGCACTTAGCGATTCGACCAGGAACTGATATTGATCTATTTAATGGTATTGCCCACCTACTGCTGCATTGGGGTTATATCGATTACACCTTCATAGATGAATGTACTAGAGACTTCTTCAACTTTGTTGAGGTCATTAATCACTATCCTCCCCAGATTGTCGCCGATCGCTGTGGGATTACAGCTAGCGATTTGGAAACGGCGGCTCGCTGGTGGGGTCAGTCTAAGCGGGTTTTATCCATGTGGTCAATGGGGGTAAATCAGTCGAGTGAAGGCACGGCTAAAGTTCGAGGCATCATCAACCTGCACCTGATGACAGGTCAAATCGGTAAACCTGGTAGTGGTCCCTTTTCTCTGACAGGTCAGCCCAATGCTATGGGCGGACGAGAAGCAGGTGGACTGTGCCACATTTTACCGGGCTATCGTTTGGTGAAAAATCCTCAACACCGCGCTGAAGTCGAGAAGTTGTGGGGATTGCCGGAGGGGCAGATTTCGCCTTATCCAGGCCGCACGGCTTGGGATATGATTACGGGTTTAGAAACTGGCGAGGTAGAGTTTCTCTGGATTGGGGCTACAAACCCAGTGGTTAGTATGCCAGATTTGGAGCGTACTAAAGCGGCACTGCGGCGATCGCCTTTAACCGTCTATCAGGATGCGTACTATCCCACAGAAACTGCCGCTTATGCCCACATTGTCTTACCTGCCGCTCAGTGGGGTGAGAAGACAGGCGTCATGACCAACTCTGAACGGCGAGTGACCTTATGTTCTGCGTTTCGCCCCGCCCTTGGACAAGCGCGTGCTGACTGGGAAATCTTCGCGGAAGTCGGCCGCCGCTTAGGCTTTGCTGATAAGTTTGCTTTCACTAACTCAGCCCAAGTCTACGCTGAATTCGTCCAGCTGACGCGAGGCCGTCCTTGTGACATGACGGGTCTTTCTCACGAACGGTTGAGTTCTAGTGCAGTGCAATGGCCTTGTCCCGATTCTGTACATAAGCCGGATGCATCCCGTCTCTACACAGATTTGCGTTTCCATACCCCCGATGGACGAGCGAATTTTTCCGCCTATCACTCGAAGGGTTTGGCAGAACCACCCGATCCAGATTACCCGTTTGTCTTGACAAATGGGCGTCTTTATGGTCACTGGCACACTCAAACTCGCACAGGTCGGATTCCTAAAATTCGGCAGATGCACCCCAATCCTTTCATTGAGATTCATCCCCGTGATGCCGCTAAGTTGGGGATTGAGGATGAGAAGTGGGTGGAAGTGCGATCGCGTCGGGGTACTAGTCGATTTCCTGCTAAAGTCACGAAAGCGATCGCGCCTGGTACCGTCTTTGTTCCCATGCACTGGGGCGCACTCTGGGCGGAAGATTCAGAAGCCAACGCCCTCACTCACCCACAAGCTTGTCCCGACTCTCTACAACCGGAACTCAAAGCCTGCGCTGTACAACTGTTGCCTGTAACTACTGAAACCGTTGCGGCTAGGGAAGCATTCCAGTCCACTCCAGCTGATTGGTTCTCACCGCCCGTTTCCGTTTGAGGACTTCCCCATGGACACCACATATAGTAGAGGTGAATGGCCGTTCACCCCTACAAATGGTTCTTCAAAAGGAAATTTGCGTCACTCCTGTGTTTGAGAAGACTTTCTCGCTGCAAGCTTTCAGGGAAAATTAGCATCAATTGAGAGGTAGCTGGGGACTATAACTTTTAGTCTTCTCAATGCTAATATTCACCTGGCGGCTGTATTCTTCAACAAACAAATGCGGCAGTTGAGAAAGTTTTTTAATCTATTCCAAGATACTTGTAGCAACAAGAATTTTCTACACGGGATAGACCAAGTAGAGGGTTTGGTCGCCAGAGTCCTATCACTGGTGATGGTAGCGGTAATCCTGGTTGCGGTTGGCGACTTGGCTATCCTTCTAGTTCAAGAGCTGTTTACCTCTCCTCTCGGTTTCTTTAACCAAACTTTGTTTAAAATTTTTGGGCTATTCTTAAATATCCTAATTGCCTTAGAACTTCTGGAGAATATCACTGCCTATCTACGCAAAGACGTTCTTCTCGTTGAGTTAGTTATTATTACTTCTTTAATTGCGGTCGCACGAAAAATCATTCTTCTCGACCTGGAGAAAACCACAGGAGGGGAGATCATTGGATTGGCGATCGCCATTTTCTCTCTATCGGTTAGTTACTGGATAATCCATCGATCAAACACTAACAAACCCAAGCAATAATCGTTATTCTTTCATGACTCATTTCTTCAAGTTTGAAGCAGACTTTGTTGATTCCTTGCGCTGTATCCCCATGCAAGTGCGGATGAAATTAGACACATGCGGTATCAAACTAAAATTGACACACTGGAACCAGTTTAATCAACAAGAGCGTCAGTCTCTAGTAGAAATGCCCTGTATAACAACAGAGGAAATTGCTACCTATCGACGATATCTGCAACAGTTGGTTATTGAACATACAGGCACACCAGCCTCTGAACTACCCATTGACACTCACCCCGATTGGATGGATGCAACAACAATTCCCTCCAGTATTCAAGAAAAAGCTCATGAATTTGGAGTATCTCTGACTTCAGGGCAGTGGGCAGCACTAACTCCCGCACAGCGTTTTGCCCTGATTAAACTCAGCCGCCCTAGTCATGAAAACAAAAACTTTTTACCCGCACTTCAAGAGTTTCAGTTAATTTAACAGGATTCATGTACAGACACAACAAACGGAGAGGGGCGTAGAGCAATATGCCCCTACAGATGGTAGTTCAAAGGTCAAGAAAGCGTAAGTTCTGTTAAATCGAAAAATAAAATATAAAAAATTTAATTGCTAATCCTTAACAATTAAAATAGCACCCCTAAAGATAGATGCTATAACGGTTGACGGTTGCTTGCATACATTAACCGTTAACAGCGGAAAGTTGGTGATGCATTTCCTCCCCGGTTTCAAAGACAAACAAAGCTGCCTGTCTTTGTGTGAATTTAGTTGAATTTTATTTAAGTCATCCAAGCAGTTGTTATAGTAATGCAGTACTGGGGAGTATACTTCATTACTGTAAAACTGAGTATCTAGCAATTAATTAGAGGATAGAGGCGGCGAGAAACATGAATTTACCTTTAGTTCTCGATATCGCAATTGGCATAGTTTTTATTTACTTGATTTTGAGCTTAATTGCCTCTGAACTTCAAGAATTGCTGACTACTCTTCTCCAGTGGAGGGCTGAACATTTAAGAAAGTCAATTGAAATTCTTTTGATGGGTGGTGAAGGCACACCAGAAGCAGGTACGGTAAAAGACATAGTAGATGATCTCTATAGTAATCCCCTGCTTAAAAATATTAATCAAGAAGCTAAAGAAGGCATAGCCGCTTGGTTTCGTAAGTTAGTTTGGGGAATAGGAGGAGTATATCGTACACTGACAAACAAGAAAACTACATCTTTTGGAAAAGAGAAAGAGAGAGGACAAAAAGCAAAGGATAGACGCAGCGCTCCCTCTTACATTCCTGCCGAGACATTTGCAACTACCTTATTAGCCAGATTAAACCTCTCAACCCTAACCCAAAAACTCAGTATAGTTAAGTTAATAGATTTCAAAGACCAGGAAATACTAGCAGAAATCAACAAACTCATTAAGCAGTTAACAGTAAGTGACGAAACTCATCAAAAATTAACCAATGAAGTAAGATACTTAGAAAAGAATCTGGAAAATATCTTTATATCTTACAGAGAAAATAAAACTACATTACTCAACAGTATTAATAGGATTGGAATTACTCTAGATAAGTATATAGAAGCCTCTAAAGCTCATTTTACGGACGCTGAAGAGAAGAGCAAACAACAATTTCTTGATGGGATGGCTACTCTCAAGCAGGATACTTTTATTGAAGCGAATAACCCCAGTGAATTTTTAGTAAAACGGCTACAACCTGGGTTGACTGAAATTATAGATTTACTGGAAAAAGGGGGCGCAGTTTACCGAGAAGCTCATGCTACCAGTCTCGACTCAAATAGTGAAATTTATAAAGCCTATCAAGACATTGAAACAGAAATTCAAACAGTAATTGGTAAATTACCTCTATCAGTTAGGGAAAGTCTAGCTGCTCTGGCACAGCGCGCTCAAATTAAGTCCAATACCGTAGAGGAAGAACTTAATCACTTTAAAACAGAAATTGAAGTCTGGTTTGATCGTTCAATGGATCGGGCTTCTGGTGTCTATAAGCGCAATGCTAAAGGAGTAGCCTTTTTAATTGGCTGCGTGATTGCTTATGCTGCCAATGCCGATACGTTACACATTATTGGTAGGCTATCAAAAGATACTCCTCTGCGTAACGCTATTACTCAGAATGCAAGTCAGGTAGCATCAGACCCAAAAAGTTGCCAAAATTTTGAATCTCAAGAGCAATCCACAGGACAACGTTCATCAAAATTAGAGTGTATCCGTAATCAAGTCAATGAATCTTTAGACCCGCTCATTCTACCTATTGGTCGGAGTCCTGAAAATTTAAAGCAACAGGAACAAGAAAGCCAAGGGTGGCAAATAAAAGCTAACGGATGGCAATTATCTTTTTCTCCTTTGAGAAGGTTTATAGGTTGGATGATCAGTGGTCTTGCTATTTCTATGGGTGCACCTTTTTGGTTTGAGTTGCTTGGTAAAATCATGAATGTTCGCAACACAGGGCCAAAACCTGCATCATCTACAAAGAAACAAACTCCTGACAACTAGCAATTCTTGTGTCTTGCAACATCACTGCAACCAGACATAATATGGCACTACGGAAAACCTATCACTGTATTGATGCTCTAGATCAGATTGTTTAACGTTATGCCAAGACATTCCAAAACTTACACAAATTTCCTTGTGAACTGACACTGGTAAGGGCGAACGGCTGTTCGCCCCTACATGGGGTGTCCATGCGTAAGTCCTGTCTACTTTCATCGGAGAACCTCAGCTACTTTTGCCAAAGTATGCTAGAACTAGATATCCAGGGTCTATTCAATTTCATCTAGTAGAGCGTCAAGATAGATTGTAGGGTGAAGTTTAGGCAATTCCCCCTTGTCTGTTTCTTCTATCTCAACCTCTTAATAAAAGGTTAACAACCTACTAGAATCTCTCCAAACTTTCGATGGTCACACGCATCGTTAAACTGGCAGAGGTCACGTGTTGGATGTGCTTGCGCTCAATGAACCAGACTAACACTCCGTTGTAAGCACTGAGGATTGATCGGGCAGTTCTTACCCTTTCAAGCTCATCACGAATCTCATTTAGACTTTTTGCATAAAAGTTAGAAAAGAGCGTGATAAGTACTACATAGCCTGCTTACCATGATGAAACTATACCAGCAGTCTACTGTTTCTGGGATGAAATTTGTAAACTCTACAGCCTTTACAATATCAGCGGCATCAACCGACTACTTATTGTGGCTTTGGGTCAATACAAGTTAGATAGTCACAAAAAAGCATGGTCTACCAACAGACTATCGGCAAATTTTAGATCTTGATTTAATGATTACCATCTACGAACACTTAGCTAGAATGCTTGATTTACCTCTCACTTCACATAAATTTACGACTTCAACATTCAATCTGGCCAATATTCCCAATCCGTCTGGTGAGTGGATGTATGTAACGACAGATGCCACTAGCGGTGACGAGATAGCCATTGATATTGATTCTGGAATTCAACAGGGTAATTTTGTTCGTTTCTGGCAACGGAGGACTTTTAATATACCGGATGAACAAGGCGCGAGGGTTGCTTTGTTTTATCTGGCAATGGACTGTAGTACAGGCTGCCACCGCATTGAAAAAGACATTTATCTAAATAGTTTAGGTATGGTCGTTGCAGAAGGTCTTAAACCGGGTGGTTTGCAGTATGCTATGCCAGACACTTGGGAGGGAGAGTTGTTCCAGTGTGTTTGCCCAATTTACTAGACATTGCAGCAGTTAACTCACATTGGGCACCTTAAAATGTCATACTCGGATGCCAGGGAAGTAGGGAGTAGGGAGTAGGGAGTAGGGAGTAGGGAGTAGGGAGTAGGGAGTGGGAAGATGATTCCTGGCTTTGATGAAGCGATCGCCTGTGCAGTTACTCAGGACGTTCAAGCTGAGAGGCTTCAGTCTTTGTAGAAAAGGGCTTTGAGGTTTGAGCGTAAAACCCCAATCTCCTAGAGAGTTTGCGGGCAACATGGACTAAATTCTGGGCGGTATCTGGGTTGCCTTGGTGTGCCATTGTCGTTGCCACCTTGACGAGAGTTTGTACTAAGCCAGCATCAATCAAGTCTGGATGGGCATCCAAAACATCTGGTTCCTCACCATTGGGGCAACCGATCAACTGATCGATCAGATTGAGATAAGCGTTTTGGCGTCGTTCATCGATAGGTGGGTGCATAGGCAAATCAATGTGCTCAGCAAATTAGAGTCATTATTGCGTGAGCACAAACAACCAAGTGAGCGCTTTGATACAAATATCACCTGGATGTGCTTAAAGTGAGGAAGCGATCGCTTTTCAATCACAAAACTTACGTATGGATACCACATATATTAGGGGTGAACGGCCGTTCACCAAACCACTGGGAGGAAGAACCTAGAGTTCCCCATAGATACCACATAGAGTAGGGGTGAACGGCCGTTCACCCCTACAAATAGTCCTTCAAAAGGAAATTTGCCTAAGTCTTGTTCTAGAAAGTGAAATGGTACTACTCAGGAAGATTAAGCGGGACTTGCCTCACTCTCAACGGGCGCTTCACTGGAGACTTGAGGATATAATCCCAGCATCTTAGAGAGCTCGCGGGCAACATGGATTAAAAACTTGGCCGTATCTTGATTGCCTTCGTGCGCCATAGACGTTGCCACTTGTACTAGAGTCTGTACAAAGCTGGGATCGAGCAAATCGGCGTGGGCATCCAAAACATCCGGTTCTTGACCATTAGGACAAGCAATTAACTTGTCAATTAGATTCATATAAGATTGAGTGCGGCTTTCTTCAAAGTTTGCGGCTTCTGGTCCTTGAAGAAGCATTCTGCTGACTTGATTGGCCAAATTCTGCAAAAAATCAGCCGATTCCTGGTTACCATCTCCGGCTAACTTGGTGGCAGCCTGTTGCATCACTAGAACAAAGTCAGTGTCAACCAGTTCTTGGTTAGCTTGCAGCAGCGCTAATTCTTCGCCACTCGGACAACTCAGCAACTCGTTGATCAGATTCAGGTCAGCTATGATACGGTTTTTATCCATTAGAGATCACCCTAAACATCTTTAGATCGTTCAATCAGTTGGATGAAATCTACCCTAATTTCTGGCATCAATTAAGCATCAGAGGCTACCCAATACCTTGAAAGCAGAAGTTTCATAGAATACCAATCGCCATGGTTTCAACTGTGGGGACTCGCATTGTCTCGAAATTCTAGAATATGCTGGGCACTGATTTGGGGTTGCTCAAGGTGAGGGACATGACCACAATTTTTGAGCCAAATGAGTTGAGAATGAGCGATCGCTTCTTTAAACTTGTAGGCATCGTCAGTCCCCAAAATGCGATCGCACTCCCCCCACAAAATCAGCGTCTGCTGCTTGATCTGTGACAGCTTCTCTCCAAAAGAGGCATAACCCCCACTTTTCGTAAAAGCAATTAAAGCTTGCTGCCAACCTTGTGACTGCAAATGTAACGCTGCACACAGTTGAGCATCCAGTGAAGCAAAGCTCTTATCGTAGTAGGCATTGATACTAATTCGTTGACGAATTTTGGGGTTACTCAAAAATGCTGTTGCGAGATAGCCGAGTGGTGGAAACATGAACCTACCAATATTAGGAGGAGATGTATATCCAGCCGTGTCAATCAGCACCAGCTTCTTCACAGACTGAGGGTAGGCTAGGGTAAAGTCGATCGCTGCTGCCCCTCCCATTGAGGCACCCACCAAAATGACTGGTTTTTGTATTAGCGTTTTCCAGAAGTAGTAAAGATGGGTTTTAATGGCTGTTGGACTAAATGGAATTCCTGCCAAACGTTCTGTAAAGCCAAAGCCCAATAAATCAACTACCCACGTTTCATTTTCTTGTGCAAGCAGTGGCAGTAGACGCCGAAACTCAAATACTGAACTATCAAAGCCATGAAGCAATAAAATCGGCGTTCCACCACTACCTTGATGCACATAAGTTGTGGCAATTGGCTGCGGGCTTAGGGGAGTCGTAATTGAAACTTGCTCGATACTCTGAGCAAGAGCAATGGAGGTAGACTCAGTTAGTTGAGTAATTGCGGACGGAAGAAAACTGGTAGACATCACTTCAGGTAAGCGTCGCTGCTAACAAAACCAGTGTAAAGGATTGAAGGTTCAGGAGGGAGTAGGGAGTAGGGAGTAGGGAGTAGGGATGATAGCGCAGCGGGATGTTAGTTCGGGATGAGGTGTCAATGATGAGGGATAGTTTCAGGTTTCTATCATTTTCTTATTCATCCTTCATCCTTTCGAGTGACCGTATTGTTTAGCTTTTTGTACCAGGTTGACTAGTTCAGGACTTTCTAGTGCATGTGGGCGCTGCCCAGGAAAGAGTCTTTTTATATTCAAAGCGATTAAAAAAAAGTATTCTCTGAACGTGAGAAAAGATTTATCTAGAAAGCTCATATTTGTTGGCATTGGACTGGTATGAGGAATCACTGTAAAACCTTCATCACTGAACTCAAGAAGCGATCGCCACATATGCGGGGGGTCAGTAACTAGCAGAATTCGCTTAATCCCTTGTGCCTGTAATATAGCTGCCGAGAAAATAGCATTCTCCGGTGTGGTCATCGAACAATTTTCACCATCGATCGCTCGTTTAGGAATGCCTTTTGCTTCCAGTAGTGGCAAGGTTCTGGGAGTATCTCCCATTCCACTGTGAAAAATTATAGGCGCTCGTTTAGCTTGCCAAAGTTTCGCAGCAAGGTTGATTCGTGGTAGTCCAAATTCTGTTCCTCTACCTAACAAAACAATTGCCTCTACTGCTGTTCCAGAATCTTTGGGTAGAAAAAGAGTCAGTCCTCGATCAGCCATAGATAGCACAATCAGTAAAGCAGCAGTAAACCCGATTAGCGATAAACTTCCTTTTGGGCTACGTAGCCAGCGTTTCCATTTTGACTGTTGAAGAATCCAGCGAATTCCTAAAAATACCAAAATTAGTACTGCTACTACTAGGATATTTTTGAGCCCTTCTAATTCTCCCCAATTAAAGAATAGAGGAACTTGGGTAAATGGGCGCTTGCACAAAGGTGAATCAAACATTGATTAATACCAAGTTGCCGTTTTGCAGTCCTGCTACAACCGTACACAACTTGGTTATAACTTCATGGCTTGTCACTGAGCAACAATTTTGATTTGGTTTGCTGCTTTCTGGGCTTTCTCTCTCGCTTGATGAATATCTTTTCCTTTCGCTAAAGCTACTCCCATCCTCCGGAAAGGGCGTGAATCTGGCTTACCAAATAATCTCACATCTACATCTGGCTCTGATAAAGCTTCTGCTACTCCTTCAAAAACAATTGAGTTGGAATAGTCTGTGGCTAATATTACAGCACTTGCTGAGGCTCCAAGCTGCTCTAGTTTAGGGATTGGCAAGCCTAAAACGGCTCTTAGATGTAGCTCAAATTCATTCAAATTTTGAGAAATTAAGGTTACCATTCCAGTATCGTGAGGTCTGGGGGAAAGTTCGGAAAAAATTACTTCATCTTTTGTGATAAAGAACTCTACACCGAAAATACCAGCACCTCCCAAAGCATCGGTAACTTTTTGTGCGATCGCCTCTGCTTCTCTAATCAGTTCTTCAGAAATTCCAACAGGCTGCCAGGACTCTTGATAATCGCCTCTTTCTTGACGATGCCCAATAGCTGGACAAAAAATTGTTGGTGCATTCCACTGTTTAATTGTGAGTAAAGTAATTTCTATCTCAAAGTGAATGAATTCTTCAACAATAATCTTTTGGGTATCACCTCTAGACCCCTCGATTGCATAATTCCACGCCGTTTCTACTTCTTCTAGAGAATTAACAACCGATTGACCTTTCCCAGAAGATGACATTACGGGTTTGACAACATTAGGAAAACCGATTCTTCGAGAAACCTCAAGTAGTTCATCTAAAGTTTCCGCGTAAGCATACTTAGCTGTTCGGATACCTAACTGCTGATGAGCAAGTTCTCTAATTCTATCCCGGTTCATTGTGTAGTTAGTTGCCATGGCCGTGGGAATTACTGTGATTCCTCGCTGTTCAAATTCCATCAGTTTCTCTGTTCTGATCGCTTCAATTTCCGGGATGATAAAATCAGGCTGATGTTTAGCAACAACTCGTTCTAAATCTTCTGCACTGAGCATAGAAATGACTTCAGAGCAATCAGCTACTTGCATAGCTGGTGCGTTTTCATAACGGTCAACGGCAATAACATGATTGCCGAGGCGCTGGGCAGCTATCACAAATTCTTTACCTAGCTCTCCTGAGCCAAGTAGCATAAATTTTTTAGGAAGTTTTAGGGAAGTTGACATTGATTAGTTAAGTCCAAGCTGAAAATTGAGCCTATTTATTGTAAAACTTGATAGGCGCTAGAGCGTGTTTTCTCGCTTCTTGTGATCGGTTGAGTTAAGCGTAGCGCAACTTAACTACGCTACAAGAAATGTTGGGTTTCGTTCCTCAACCGCAACCTAAAATTTAAGCCTATTCTGGGGTGAAACAATACGCCCTAGCTTCTGAATAAGGAAACAACTTCAACGGGATGCTGTGGATTTAAAAGAACGGCGCGAAAAAAGCAAGGTTCTCAGCGTTACTAAACTGCTGACACAAAAACCTAAAATCAGAAACAAAGTAGTGACAATCTCATATTTACTTGACCAGCTATGAGAAATATGGCCATTTGCTAACAAACTCCAGGTTAAGCGTTCTCCAACTAAGGTAAGTATCACGAATAAACCGCCTCCCAACGGCGTCATGCCAACAGCTAATAGAAAAACTTTGCCTTTTCTCCAACCCAGTTGACTCGCCTTTCGCCCTACTACCTCTCCCAGCCACCAACTACTCATTAAACCCATAATTATTCCAGTGACTGGCAGCAGAATCAGGCCACCTCTAGTGAGAGGATGAAGAGGAGGGCGCGTTGTTATGGCTAGTGAATCAGCAGGAAGACCTTTGAATGTGGCTTTCAGCGTGTCGCCAGTACGCTTCATCGGCAACGAAGTAGCAACCTTCCAGTTTGGTGGCAGGTTAACTGAGACTTCAAGAACTCCAAAATCAGCCCACGATCGCGCGGGAGCGAGAATATAAGCTATCTGGTAGTCGCGATACAGTGCATCGTCGGAGGTACTAGGATGCATATCGTAACTGACTTGCAGCTGATGTTCACCCGGCGGTAGCGTGGCGATGAAGCGCAGGCCAGAAGCAAGGGTAGGATTAACTTTGTACTTGTTCTTAGGTTGTTGAACGAAGGGCAGTTCACTAATTCCTGGGACGGTTTTTGGTGGTTGCCATTGTGGTGGTAAATTTAGCAATTGGAGCGGGGTAGATGGCACCGAAGCCCCATCAACTGAGATGCTACCTGCCTTGATGCCGGGAGAGATGAACACTAAATCGACTGAGGTGGGTTGACCTTGGTTACTAACCTGGTAAGTAGCAACAATTCGGGCTAATCCTACTTTATCGATAGGACGCAAATCCAAGGAGAGCATTTCTCGAATAATAGCTAAGGAGCGTAAGCTGCCAGTTGGTTCGCCAACGAAATCACCGAAAGTGTGAGGTGAGGTGATATTCGCGATCGCTGCTGTCGAAATTATCCCTAACATCAAAATGGACAGTAGGATGATTTTGACCACACGCAGCATCTTAGATTCTTTTACCCTAACCCTGTAGAATTTCAAATTAACAATAGCAGGCTATGAACCACTACTTTGCTACGGTTGCCCGTGGTCTAGAACCGATTGCTGCCCAAGAATTAGAACATCTGGGTGCAAAAGACGTTCGTCCTGATTTTACTGGGGTGCATTTTGTAGGTGACCTCGCCTTACTGTACCGAGTGAATCTCTGGGCTAGAACAATCTTTCGGGTGCTAGTCACTGTGCGCGAATTCTCCTGTGCGGACGCTGACAGACTCTACCAGGAGGTGCAAAAAATTGATTGGGAACAGTACTTACAGCCTCACAACACCCTGGCCGTCAATGCTACAGGAGGCAATCGTCAACTCAACCATACTCACTTTACGGCTCTACAGGTTAAAAATGCGATCGTAGACCAACAGCGT
>DALYIW010000002.1:69907-70613 GCA_031970155.1 Coleofasciculaceae cyanobacterium CTOTU46601
CGAGGATATCGACCTGCGATGGGACTTGCACCACTTAAAGAGACTCTAGCAGCAGCTCTTCTTGATATGTCCCAGTGGGAGCCAAGTCTACCATTTTTAGACCCGCTATGTGGTTCTGGAACTTTACCTATAGAAGCGAGCTTAAAAGCTTTAAACATTGCGCCCGGATTGTTTCGCCGACAGTTTGCTTTTGAGAAATGGTCTGATTTTGACGAGGCGCTGTGGGATCAATTGTACAAGGAAGCCGAAGAGAGTGAGTTACCTGCTCTCAAGGCACCGATTATAGGAAGCGATCGCGACCCTGATATCCTGAATCAAGCCCGCACTAATGCCCAACAGAGTGGTATTGCCGACAAGGTAACCTTCTCCCAAACTGAACTATCCCAGCTAGAGGCACCAGCAGACAGTGGCGTCATCATCTGCAATCCACCCTATGGAGAGCGTCTGGGAGATGCTAAAGAACTAGGCGATTTGTACAAACTGCTTGGTGATGTCTTCAAACAACGCTTTAAAGGTTGGACAGCGTTTGTCTTAACAGGGAATAAAGAGTTAGCCAAGAAGGTAGGACTCAAAGCGGCTCGCCGTATGCCAGTCTATAACGGCTCCATAGCCTGCACCTTGCTAAAATACGAGCTTTATTAGACTCAAAAAGGATGAGGGATGAGGGATGAGGGATGAGGGATGAGGGATGAAAGTACCAGCCCAT
>DALYIW010000002.1:70649-76140 GCA_031970155.1 Coleofasciculaceae cyanobacterium CTOTU46601
CACCATTATTTATTTATGAGGCTATCCATCCTTCATCCTTCATCCTTCATCCTTCATCCTTCATCCTTCCCACTGACAATTCTTGATGTAACTTAACTCATCAGCGCCACAAACTCTTCCAGATTGTTAAGAGCTTTTTGGGTTGCCAGATTATATTGTCGAACTGTTTGTCTAACAGTTGAATTTGGGAAACCAAATTGTTTTGAAAGAATTGAGACGTAAATTGTTCTTAACCACCTCAATTCATCAATTAAGCGTAAAATTCTTCCTGAGTTAGACATGGGGTAAATTCGCTCAGTAATTATCTGATTGCTCCAAAGCGTTATTTTTTCCTGATCAAGTGGTTGGCAAGAAAACCCAGGAGCATCTTGAATGGGTGTGATGAATTCCCAGCCGTAAGTGTAGCCAACACGTTTAGCATATCCGGTGGATGTATCACAGGCAATTGTGGAAACGCGGTAGATGATTTCAGACATATTATGGCTGTAAGTGATAACTTTATCAGGACTTACGCAGAACCTCTACATGTAGGGTGGGCAGTGCCCACCCTACTACTAGCAGTAGCGTTTAAATCAGCAATTTGCGTAAGTCCTGTTCATAATTCCCCGCCTGACTAGAAAATGCTCAATCTTCTCTCCTAAGAGTGACTCAGAATCAGTACTTCCGTTGCACTATTCTGGTTTCACCACCCTTTCTCCGAGCCTTTGAAGAGCGATTTGTAATTGCATTTCACTGGCTTGGAGAGCTTTCTGAACTCGCTGACGTTCCTCCATTTCCTGCTCCAGTCTAGTAGTTTGCTCTAAAAGTTGCTTCGATAGTGTTATAATACGCAATTGATTCTCTACACGAGCCAATACCTCTTCAGTTTGAAACGGTTTTGTGATGTAGTCTACTCCTCCCACAGTAAAGGCTTTTGCCTTATCGACCCCTTCATTTAAAGCACTGATAAAAATAATTGGAATATCCTGAGTTACTGAGGAAGCTTTGAGTTTTTCACACACTTGATAACCATTCATTTGAGGCATCAGAACGTCCAATAAAATTAAGTCAGGTAGAGTTAAATCGGCAGATTTTATAGCGACTCGACCGTTTAGTGCAGCCCGCACTTTGTATCCTGCATTTGATAAAATTTCACTTAAAAGATTTAAATTTACAGGGTTATCGTCAACAATTAAAATAGTCCCTTTTATGGAATTATTTTGAGCATTCATTATCTTAAATCTCTTGAAGTGGGATGAGTTTCAATAGTTGTTCGTACTGATGAAACTAGTTAGCAAAAGCAGCGATCGCATTGCTGAGAGGTTCATTAATCATAAATGGAAAGTTTATATCCTTGAGAACTTTAGAACCACCTGACTCCCAAGGGTATTACTAAATAAAAAGTATAGCTAAGTAGGTGGGCATAAATAAACGCACCTGAGACAAGCCGATTTTGAAAGCGCCAAACTATTACTACATAGCAAGCATCTTGCTTTAACCCGCATTGGTAAATCTAGTTGCGTTTTTTTGCACCTACCTACTTAAAATCTACCTAGATTACGGTTCAATCTTGACAGAAAGAATCTTGTCACCCTTGCGGATAGCATTGACAACATTCATATCTTTAGTTTGACCGAAAGTAGTGTGTACTCCGTCTAAATGAGGTTGAGGAGAGTGGCAAATAAAGAATTGACTTCCACCCGTATCACGACCAGCATGAGCCATCGATAAAGTACCAGCTAGATGCTTATTAGAGTTAATTTCACATTTGATTTTGTAGCCAGGTCCACCCGTTCCAGTTCCCTGAGGACAGCCACCTTGAATCATAAAGTTAGGGATGACACGGTGAAATGTCAGACCGTCGTAAAACCCTTTTTCAGCTAGGTCTACAAAATTTTTCACCGTATTGGGTGCATCTTGGTCAAACAGCTCTAGGTTGATTGTACCTTTCTCGGTTTCCATAATGGCACGAGTCATGGTTTCTCCTTAGTTTATGGATGATTGACAGTTGTTGTTGCTGGCAATAGCCTACAGCTAAACTGTATTCGATCAAAAAAAGTCTATGTTAACTTTACCCAATTTTCATGTAGAGGAGGAGACGAGTAGCTATCAAGATAGGAATACTGACCAATATTATAGTGACCTCTGATTTAAGCAAATACTACTGTTCGATTACTATAAACCAATGCTTGATGGCGCAAGTGTAAACGTACTGCTCTAGATAAAACGATTCGCTCTAAATCCTTGCCTTTACGTATCAAATCCGCAACACTGTCTCGGTGGCTGACTCGCACCACATCTTGTTCAATAATTGGGCCGGCATCCAGTTCAGGGGTAACGTAATGAGCTGTAGCACCGATGATTTTAACACCTCGCTCATGAGCTTTGTGGTAGGGCTTAGCACCTGCAAAAGCAGGAAGAAATGAGTGGTGAATATTGATAATCTGAGCAAATTGGGCAATAAATTCGGGACTGAGAACTTGCATGTACTTGGCGAGAATCACTAAGTCAATGTTGTACTGACGCAAGAGTTCTAATTGTTTGGCTTCTTGTTCAGCTTTGTTGTCTTGAGTAATGGGAATGTAGTGAAAGTCGGCACCAAATTGTTCACTAATCGCTCTAAGATTAGTATGGTTACTAATGATTAAAGGAACTTGAGCAGAGAACTCCTTGGCTTGTTGTCGCCAGAGTAGGTCTAATAGACAATGGTCTTGCTTGCTTACCCAGATGGCAATTTGAGGGATGGTGTCTGAAAAATGAAGCTGCCATTCGGCTTGTAGGGGTTGAGCGATCGCATTAAACGCCGGTGCGATCACCTCACGCGGCAAGTTAAACCCATCTAGCTGCCATTCAATTCGAGTCAGAAATAACCCGACAGCAAAGTCTGTATGTTGGTCAGCATGAATGATATTACCGCCGTTAGAGTAGATAAAGTTGGCAAATTTGGCGACTAGTCCCCGTTGATCGGGACAGGAAATTAGCAAGGTTGCCGTGGGGACTGTCATCTCTTGTCTAGATAAACTCATATTGAGGCTAATTTGTCAACTCCTTTTCCTGGTCTGGCTCTCTAAGGTTACGCGGTGAAGAGGCGATCGCTCTCGTTAGCCCGTCGCTTCCTCAGATCAACTCCTACTGCGAACTCTGTTGATTGACTCGCTGAATCTGGGTAGTAAAATAATTCTCCTGATACTGCAATGACTTGGCCAATTCTAACCCTTGTTGAAAAACGGCTAAGGCTTGAGGATACTGTTTCTGCTCTAGATAAATCTGACCCATTTGGTCGTAAGCGTACATCAAGCCATAGTAATTGTAAGACTGCTGCTCTACGGTGAGAAGCACCTGATAAATCTGCAAGGCAGACTGCGGCTGATTATGAGTACGGTATAGTGCTGCCAACCTAGTGAGTGCTTCGCTAGCAGCGGCATATTGCTTTAAGGACAACGCCAGAGAATAAGCTTCTTGATAGTTTTGACTGGCTTCATCCGGTTGATTGAGTGCTTCGTAGTCAGCAGCGATCGCAATTTTCAAGGCAGCTAACTTGGTATAGTCTTGTTGGTTGAGGTAAGTTTGGGCTAGTAGTTGCTTAGTCTTCAAGGCATTTTGCGGTTGCTTGGCTTTGTCGTAGATGTAGATTAGCTTTTGCAAATAAACTAATTCATTAACGCGATCGCCTCGTGCCTGGGCTTGCGCCATTAACTCTTCATAAGCTGCCGCCGCTTGTGGGTAATCGAACCAATCCAAGTTCAGTTGAGCAAGCGTCTTAACCGTCTCCTCTTGAGCCGCCGTATCGCCGCGAGCTCGCTGATCGGCGAGAATTTGTTGATAAACTTTGATCGCCGCCTCTAGCAATCGCACCTGCTGGTAAGCTTGTCCCAAAGCTAGCAGAAGCTCTGGAGTTAGCGACTTCTTCTGTTGAGCTTCTGTCTGAATTGCTTGAAGACGCGCTGCAATCACTTGTGAATCAAACTTTTGATTTCTCTGCCAAGCAATCTCCCCAACTCGCCCCAGTGCCTGCACCTCCTCCACCGGACCTAGTGCCCTTCGCAGTCGCAACTCTCGGTACCAGATGTCAAAAGCCCCTGGTACATCACCAGCTTGAAGCAGAGTAGCGGCTTGGGCATTTAACTCATCCAGAGATGTTCTCAACGTCGCCTGTTGTTCAGGCGTTAGGGTTCCCTTCTTCGGTAGTTTAGGCAGTAGTGGATCGGGCGTTTTAATCTCTAGCGGGTTGACTCTGGGTTCTTCTGGATTAGGCTTCTCATTGGCTGGCTTAGGCTTCTCATCAGCTGCCAACGCTACCGAAGTGAAACACAGCAGGAACATAGCAATCCAGAATGCTATTGTGTTCCACCGTAGCGTTAAGATGCGATCGCACCTCAAAATACGAGAACCTTCTGTCAAATGTGCCTGTTGCCTTTTACTACAGGGCAAACTCATAGGAGATGAGGACGGCAATGGCTCAAAGGGTTGTTTTGTTGCTGACTTTGAAGAGCTTTCTAACAATGCTAGAGCAAGCACATCCTGCTGAGCGGCGATTTTCATGTCGTTATGGACGTTTAGATACAAGCGAAAGTTTCTGAGCCTCACTTCGTTGAATTTTGATACAGCTTTTGGCAAAGTCTTGCCCCGATCAAGCTAGCCGTGCCAAATTAGCACTCTAGTGACAGAACTTGCCAATTATCCCACCGCTTTGACAAAGCCTGAAAAATTAGCAATCCTCAGAACTGTCCTCAAGAATAAAACGACCTCTCTCTAAACCATGCCAATCTTCAGGTAAACTGACTCGTTGAACTCAAAATCCCACTTTTTGAAAAAGTGAGATGGTCAAATCTGTCAACTGTCTATGGAGTTAATTAAATGCCATGAATCTATACGACTTCTATAAGGCAAAGCTAGAATACACCTTTGAAGCTGTAGCAGCTGACAAGCAATTAGCTAAACACATTCAAGAAGTCCTCATTTGGCTTAAGCTCCTCGATCCCCCAGCTGACGGCAAGTTTGGCCCTATTTCCTCAGCAGCACTCAGAGAGTTTCAAAAGCTGATCAAGACTAAAGAACAAGGGTACTTAGGACCAGATACAGCTCAGAAATTAATTGAAACAAGCCCAGACGAACTGCCGGAGCCTGAACTCAAGCTAGGCAAAGACTTTGCTAGCCGCATTATCCGGTATATGAAGGTAAAGGGGTATGAGATTTCTGTAGGAACCCAACAGTACAATATTGTCTACGTTGAGGGAGTAGAGGAAGACGGCTCAGTTAATTCAGATCAGCCCAACTACTTTAACGATCGCCGCTTAGTGGTTCAGGTTTTGGGAGGTAAGCCAGAGATCATCGGCAACTGGGACGGAACCACAGAACCAGGTTTTTACTACACCTACAACACCATGAACCCCAAGGGAGCAGCCCGGATTAAGTTTGGACAATACAAAGCTTGGGCGGTTGGTATCCATTACGGAGGCGGCTCAGAACCACACGAAGCCCTCGCTCAAGAGGCTCCGATCACAGTCCATCG
>DALYIW010000002.1:76150-80899 GCA_031970155.1 Coleofasciculaceae cyanobacterium CTOTU46601
AACAAAGATATGATCCGAACGGGTGACAAGCTTGATACAGGTCTATTTGACATTAATCAGCACTGGGGGTATGATTTGCCGCGCAATAACATTAGCTTTGGTAGCGCGGGCTGTCTCGTCGGACGCAGCCGGGAAGGCCACAGACAGTTCATGAAGTTGATCAAGCAAGACAAGCGTTATCAGCTCAATAAAAATTACCTGTATCTAACGACAATTATTCCGGGAAATGAACTGTCAGATTAGACGCCATGAGTACAAGCTCACCACGAAAGAATGAAAATTCTCTTCCCCTACTCCCCACTCCCTACTCCCGACTCCCTATTTTCAAGTTAGTTTGAAGCTTAGGCTGCATCCCGTTGCATGTGTGTTCGCAGTATATTTGCGTTGGTTGTTGGTTATTTGTTGTTGGGTATAAGGATAGGCGAATATGAGCGCAAGTCCTGACCAACTTTGTATCAACTCTCCGGCTCACACTGCCCAATATTTTTGCAAAATTGGGATGCACCCTCTTTTTTTTAAGACCAGTGGCATCTCGCAATTTGTTTTCTTTGATATTGGTTTTGGCGATCGCACTGCTGAGTTTCGTGACGACTGCCTGTGCTCCGTCCCAAGCACGTACCGCAGAACAGCGAACGTTTCTCAACCTTTCCCTAGACTTTATAGGGGAGTACCAACTACCTAAAATGAAGTACAAGGATACACCCGTTGGGGGTTTATCTGCATTAGCTTATGACCGAAAACGCAATAAATTCTACACTCTCTCGGATGACCGCTCTCAGTTTGCCCCAGCCCGATTTTACACACTAGGCCTCAGTCTTAAGCGTAGCGACAAAGGAGAGATTGGTCTTGAAAAAGTAGATATTGAAGACGTTACCTTCATCACTGATGAAAACGGCAAAACTTATGCCAAAGGTAGTCTTGACCCTGAAGGTATTGCCCTGTCTCCTAAAGACACGGTGTTTATCTCTAGTGAAGGTATTCCCAGTCAGGGAATTGCTCCTTTTATCCGAGAGTTCGATCTAAAAACAGGACAGCACAAGCAAGACTTACTAATTCCAGATCGCTATCTACCGAATAACTCTACCAAGGAGGAGCAACCTCCTCGTGGCATTCAAGATAACCTAGGGTTTGAATCGTTGACCCTTGAACCAGGAAGTTTAGGGGCGGCTAGTGGTGACCCTTTTCGCTTATTTACAGCAACTGAATCTGCTCTATTTCAAGACAGACCCCATGAGCTGCGCTCACAAAGAAGAAATGAAAATATTTCTTCCCCGACTCCCGACTCCCAACTCCCGACTCCCTATTTTCAAGACAGCCTACCACCTGATTCAGATCAACAAACTCGGATTCGTTGGATGCAGTATTTAATAGGAAATATTGCTCGTCCGATGGTGGTTACCGAACATGTTTACTTACTTGACCCCATGCCAAAAGGCGCTAAGGATAACGGCTTAACCGAGATAGTAACGGTAGATACAGGGGGTCACTTCCTGAGTTTAGAGCGCACCTATGGCTTGTCAGGTGCTAGCGCTAAGATTTTTCAAGTAGCAACAGGTGCAGCAACTGATACCTCAGGCATTGCCACCCTCAAGGGAGATATCTCCAGAATTAATCCAGTGAAGAAAAAGTTAGTGTTGGACTTGAGTACACTGGGCATCTATCTGGACAACCTAGAGGGGATGACACTTGGTTCTCGCCTGCCTGATGGCAGTCAAAGTTTACTTTTAGTCAGCGATGACAACTTTAACGAGGCTCAGCTGACACAGTTTCTTTTGTTCCGTCTCAATGGTATAGAGTAAGCTTAACCAGCATGTAGATTTGCATTCATGATTTGGGTTTCGGCAAGCTTGTCGTTGCGGGGAAGATCAACATCCGCTTGTGGAGGATTTTCTCTGTCTTCTTCGTATTCATGACTAAAATCTTCCGGCTTACTAGCGAATCCTGAGTCGGACTCCTGTCTGAGCAACTCTGGATCAGAACTTTTTAGATAACTCTCAGAACTTTCTGTGTTCGGACTACTACCAGTTTTTAACTCAGCATCACGTTTGAGCATCTCTGGATCAGAGCTTTCGTGGATTGCTAAATTAATCAGGTTGTCTTGTTCAGGATTCATATTTTACTCGTTTGTGAAACTTACCTAGCTTACCCATCTACAGTAAGACTAGGTTGGTATCCTTTTCCTCTAGCAACTGAGATACACCTTAAGAGAGGTAATCGGTAATTGCTCAGGACTTACGCAAAACCTCTACATGTAGGGTGGGCAGTGCCCACCTACTACTTAAGAGGGGTAATCGGTAATTGGGCAACAACATTTGGAAGGCAGGGGAAACAGGGGGAGCAGGGGGAGTGATTTGTAGCAAACGTTTAGGGAATTGATACTAAAGTCCCCCTTTTTAAGGGGGATGCGAGGGGGATGTACAATTTGTCGCATTCTTTGTTTTATTAGATATTCCTCATTTTCCCTTTGAAAAACACGAGGCGGGTATAGCCGCCCTTCTGTGATGGGTATCACACTCGCTAAGGACTTCACCTCACTCAGTACTAGAGAGAACTATCATCTTTTCAAGGGTTCTGACGTCACCAAGCGATGCCGAGAAATCTTTGATACTAATCATATGGAACTTTTTGAAGAACCCATGGTAGCTCAAACCATTGCTCCCCAACTTACAACGGATTCCCCTGAAGTGGCGAGTCAGTCCCATTTATCAGAAGTCTCATCCGTGAAGCATTCAAAAGCAAGCTTCGTCAAGTTAAATCACTTGCGGCAGAATCTTTCTCTTCCACAAGCGCAGGAAATAATTTGCTGCTTTTTTCTTGAGGAAGTTAAGACAAGCGCCCCTGAGTTGGTTTTAGACAAGTTTAAGTCTTTATTTATTGAGCCTACTCCTGCGGTGAACTCAGTACCTCGTCACGCACTAGAGCATATTGCTGCTTTAGATCAGGAAAAAATCTTTATTAATACCTTCAAACGGTCAATTTATATTTTAGTCAACAACTGGACAGCTATTAGACAACAGCATTACATACAAGAATTAGTGCGACTGCTTTCTGTATCCTTAGACGCTCACAAAGCATCTTATATTACTCTTAAACGCTTGAAGCTCTGGCGCAGCAACTTTGTTCACAGCCAGGACTACAAAGAGCTAAAGATTTTTATCTCTAGATTTGAGCATGATCATTGGAGCGATCGCTACAGTTCATACTTGTTAGTAGAGCAGTCAGTCGATGCCAAAAAACCACGACAACAGCGTGAAGCTGCTCGAACTCGCTCTGAACAACTTAAGGAGCAGTTTAAGTTTGACCTAGCTATGTACACAGCTCGCTGTCCATTAGCGGCTGCTCAACAAAACACCTTACCAAATCCAACCATTCTTGGTGATGAGGTAGTAGATTTAATCCAGCAAATCTTGCAAAAACGCGGTACTTTCAGTTACGCCAGCTTAGCTAATATCTTTCTTCACCAAACTCAACTGCTTTGCTACTCTGACTTTAAACAAAGCCTTCTGAACTATTTATTGTTTTGTTTAGATAACCAAGGTTTATCCAAAAAAATAAAGACTCAACTGTCTAAACAGCTAGAAGGTCTTTATGAGACTCACCATGATAAGCCATGGGATAATCATTTACTTCTGAGAACCTGTAATCGGTTAATTGACTATTTAACAACAACAGACCATAAAAATCCTTCTGCATTATTCATTTTGCTTGCCACTCAAGATAACGCTTTAACTTTAGCAATCCTTCTGCTCAAAATTGTTTTGCTATGCCCGTCAACTTATACTCATTTAGAGTGTTGTATAGCTAGATTAATTCAGCACTATGAAAGTTTATCAGCGTCTGATTGTAAGTGGTTGATTCGTTTTTTAGAGGTTCTCAAAGTTACCTTAACAATTTATACCGACAATGTGCAGTTCAACTTGGTAAATATGTCAGACGAAAAATGTAATGGTTATCGCATTTTTTCTCAAACAAAAAGTGGGACTCAAGTAGCTTAAGCGTCGTCTAATAGGTCTCTTGTTAATATTCCTTTCATCAAAAGTAAAGTTGCTCTTCTTACTCCTATCTTCTGACTTCTAACTCTTAACTCGGCAAAATTGTCAAGTAACCAGCCGTCCATCTTCCATATGAAGGATGCGGTCAGCAATATCCAAGATACGATTGTCGTGAGTTACAAGCATAATGGCGCACCCCTGTTGCTGAGCCAGACGCTGCATTAACTCTACAACCTCTCGACCTGTTCTACTGTCTAATGCAGCAGTGGGTTCGTCCGCTAAAATCAACTTGGGATGACTCACTAAGGCACGAGCGATCGCTACTCGTTGTTTTTGTCCTCCTGAGAGATCGTGAGGGTAGTAGTTAACTCGCGCCCCTAGACCAACAGCCTTGAGTATAGCCTCAGACTTGACACGGGCTTTTTTGTCAGAAATATTTTCGTGCAGTTCAACTGACATTTGCACATTCTGTCGAGCCGTCATGAACTGCAACAAATTGTGAGCTTGAAAAATATAACCAATTTGACGGCGTACTACTACCAGTTGGTTTTCATCAGCTCCATGTAACTCTTGATCTAAAATTCTCAGACTTCCTTCTTTAACAGAACGCAAACCTCCTATTAAGGACAACAAAGTGGTTTTTCCTGAACCCGATTGCCCTGTCAGAATGATAATTTCTCCTGAATTGATTTGCAGGTTTACGTCAAATACAACTTGTTTACGCAGCGTTTTTTTGCCAAAGTAATGGTTGAGATGT
>DALYIW010000002.1:80950-98079 GCA_031970155.1 Coleofasciculaceae cyanobacterium CTOTU46601
GACTAAGAAAGGATGAGGGATGAGGGATGAAGGATGAGGGATGAGGGATGAAGGATGAGGGATGAAGGATGAGGGATGAGGGGTGAGGGATGAAAGACAAGAACAACAATTTGTTTGTGCGACTATTCATCCTTAATGAATAATTTTTTTAACTCAAAACTCAAAACTCAACACTCAACACTCAAATCTTATAAAGAACTTCTGATCGACAAAAAGGCATCATAAGACCCTGCATTAATTCCTCCCAAGGAACCATCAGTAACGCCTGCAACATATACTTGATCGGGGAGCTTGGCGTCGATTCCCAAGGCGTTATCAACACCAGAAGTGCCAAACTGATCGATATCTAACAGGTTGCCATTGCTGTCGAACTGAGCCACAAAAGCATCATCAGCTCCCGCATTCGGTCCGCCCAAGTCGCCAGTAGTCATGCCCCCTACATGAATTAAGTTATTGCTGTCGATGCTGATACTATAGGTTTGGTCAGCACCAGCACTGCCAAATTGCTTAATCCACAACTGGTTACCGTTTGTGTCGTACTTGGCTAAAAAGCCATCTTCTAACCCGGCATTGGATCCCTCTAGGCTACCAAGAGTCCATCCTGTAATGTAGACATTGCCAGAACTGTCGGTGGCATTAGCCCATGCAAAGTCATAATTAGAGGTGCCAAACTGACTAGTCCACAACAAGTTGCCATAGGTGTCGTACTTGGCTAACCAGCAATCATATGCTCCGGCATTCTTTTCGGCCAAATCGCCAGCAGTCCATCCCGTAGCGAAGATATTGTCATTGCTGTCGGTGGTGATGCCAAAAGCGTCCTCAAATTCAGGACTCCCAAACTGTCTAATCCACATCTGGTTGCCATTGCTATCGAACTTGGCTACATAGGGATCGCCTGTAATTGAGGTTATTCCGGCATTCTTTCCTCCCAAATCACCCGTGGTGGTTCCCGTAATGTAGACATTGTTATGGGTGTCGGCAGCGATATGATAGGACTCTTCAAAATTGACACTTTCAATCTGCCGAATCCACTGTTGATTGCCATCGCTGTCGTACTTAGCTACATACGCATCCATAGAGCCACCTGGATTAGGTGCCGCTAAACTGCCCGTGGTAGCTCCTGCAATGTAAATATTGTTTTCGCGATCGACTACGCTACCAAAAGCGTACTCAAGAGCAGAAGTCCCAAACTGGCGAACCCATTGCTGGTTTCCGTTGCTATCGTACTTAGTCACATAAGCATCTGGTGAACTAGCAGCATTCAGTCCTCCTAAAGAGCCTCCCGTCAAGCCTGCAACGTACGCATTGCCGTTGCTATCTGTGGCAACACCAATACCTGTCTCAAAACTGTCAGCTCCAAACTGCTCAGTGTGTGGTTGTATCTCGTTGGGTGGTGGGGTATTAACGTAGTTGAAGCAGGGGGCATCCAGACTTAAACCAGAAACTCCAGGCAGTAGGGCAATGAGATCGGGTTGAGAACTATTCAGAAATATGGCTGTTCCAGTTCCTGCGCGCCCTGTAATGCCATCTCCTTGAAAGTTCACTACGCGGTAATCACTAGGAGAACCGTGGAGCTCAATGGTATCTGTACTGGAGTTGAAGAATGGAAGAAAAGCAAAGCCATCAGTGCCTAGAACTCCCTGGTTATCGGCGTAGTAAGCCTGTTTATAATCACCCAAAATATATGTGTCGTTATTGAGTCCAGGGGTGCTTGAGATGTTGGGACCACCGATTAGAATATCTAGCTCGTTTTTACCCGGAATAGCGTCACCAGGATTGACACCAAGGATTCGATCGCTGCCACTACGACTAACTACTAAATTATTTCCTGGCTTCCAAGGAAAGGTAAGGTCGTTGGCAGGGCTGGCTGCTTCGATCAAAGAGAAAAGACTGCTGGGGAAATTTTCTAGATTTCCAGTGGCAATCACATAGTTGAGACCTAGACCAACTAGATTGAATATGTCTGTAATTTTAGTCAGCAAAGGGTCGTAGGTACTATTACTGATGTTATAAAATATTGATAAAGTATTGGAGATTAAATTTGCAAAGGGAAGAGCTGGGCTATCTAACGGCGCGCTACCCAGGAATCCTCCGTCCCCTGGCTTGTAAAAGTTGTAGGCAAACGCGGTAGCCGGATTTACTTCAGAATTAAGAGCTTCCAATCCGAAGGATGCTGTATTAGTTGTTTCTAAATTGAAACTTTTCATCAGAATTCAAACTCCTGGAAAGTTGATAGTTAGAACTTACGCATTTGCACGAAGAATCTGGGGTACGAGGGAGCCTTGAGTAGGGAGTCTCCGAATCAGGGAAAGCTTGATCAAATCTCGACTCTCTACTACCTACCAAGACATTTTCGGGCGTAACTTCTGATAGTAAAAACTGCTGCAAGTCGTCAGTGGTTTCGTACTTTCAGTGTCAGGACTTACGCAAATTGCTGATTTAAACATTACTGCTAGTAATAGGGTGGGCACTGCCCACCCTACATGTAGAGGTTCTGCGTAAGTCCTGAGTGTGTTTTCAGTACTGAGCTGTAATCTTGACTAAACGGTAGTCTTTTCGTTACTAAGTATTTCAATTTAGTCAGGTTTTAGCCAGCGAAGATGATGAATTTAAGACCTAACTTAAGTTTTTCAGCCAGCAAGATCGCGCTCTTAGCAAGACTAACGCTCTCCGGAGTGTTGGCATCAACAGTAGGTAGCTCGAGGCTAGCGCGATTATACTTTGCCAGGACTTACGCATAGACACCACATATAGTAGGGGTGAACGGCCGTTCACCCTTACAAATGGCGGTTCGTCATGAGAAATTGGCGTAAGTCCTGTTTGCATAAAAGAAGTATCATCACCTGAATAGTAGATAGAACATCTAAGTCTTAGGGGAAGCAGATGACTATCTTAATCAGCAATCTGGAAGACTGGTTAGAAGACATGTCAGACGATGACATGGAACAGATCAGTGGTGGTATAAACATAAGTGGTGAGGTTTATCCGTCGGAAGCTAGAAAAAGTCCTATAAACAGACGGACAGGAAATCTATTACAAGACGCAGCCGTAGGCGCAGGCGCAGCCAGCACATCACTTGGTGGTCGATTTCCTTTGGCTGCAACATACGTGCGAGGTGTCGATATAAGTGCAGGTGCGTCTGCTCAAGACCCGACCACGCGGCGATTATAACTGACCGCTTTGAGGCGATCGCAACTCCCTATGCGCTAATGATTGTGCTGGCATAGATGTGGAACCGCTGCTCCAAAGCTGACTTGCTAACTATGTCTTGATCGCTTCGATTATGTGCATTGACGATAGAGTCATAATAATTCGAGTGAGTTGGAAGCCAGCTGCTTGCAGGAGCGATCGATACTCCTGTTGCGTGCGTTCTCGTCCTCCCATCGTCACTAACATGTTGAGATCCATCAGTTGAGCAAACGGTAACTCACTTCTAGGAGAGATAACCTGCTCAATCAGCAAGAGTCGGCCGTTGTCTGACATTGCCTGATGGCAGTTTTTCAGGATAGCGATCGCTTTTTCATCATCCCAGTCATGGATAATCCACTTGAGTATGTAAGCATCACCTCCCACTGGAACTGATTCAAAAAAGTTTCCTGCCACCACGGCACATCGATCTATAACGCTATGTGCTTCAAGTTGAGGTAAAGCCTCTTCAATCACACTTGGCTGATCAAAGAGAATACCCTTCAAGGTGGAATTTGCTTTGAGGATGGCAGCAATCAGGCTGCCTTGCCCTCCTCCTATATCTACAACTGTGCTCAATGACGAGAAGTCATAGCTTTCTAGAACCGCTTCCACCACGATCGCGGTCATATCTGTCATTGCTCGGTCAAAAGGTTTGCTATCTTCGGGATGTTGGGCGTAGTACTCCCACAAGCTCATGCCAGCAATATGGTCAAAAGCCGTCTCGCCCGTCTTGAAGCTATGCAGCAGGTTGCCCCAGCCTAAGTAGTGTTCTGAGCCTAATTCAGCGATCGCCATGAAGCGAAGTGAGCCAGGAACATCAGTCTGCAACGTAGTACCAACAAGTGTGAGTCTAAAACGGTGATTGTTGTCCTCGACGAAGATACCCACACTGCTAAGAGTACGCAGCAAGCGGTAGAGGGAGGGGGCGTGCAGCTTGGTAACTGCCGCTAGTTCCTCGGCAGTTTTGGGTTGCTCCTGTAAGTAATCGGCAATGCCAAGCTTAGCCGTGATGTAGATAGCTCGTGACACCCAAAAGCCAGAGATCATCTGGTACATGATAATGGGAGGAGGAACTATCCGGGCTGTAATTGCTTTGGCGATCGCGAAAATTTTGAGCTGGATAGCAAGCTTTATCTTACGCTGGCTGATGCGTAGCTTCGATAAGCGTTGTAAAAAGACAGCAACGAAAATTGCGACGAAGACGGCTTTGATTGTCAACATAGTTCACATGACAACTGCAAAAAAATTATTTCTTGAGAAAAGCTAACAACACTTATGCTTTCTTGACCCTTCGGCTTAGCTCAGGGTCAACCTTTGATCAACCATCTGTAGGGGCGTATAGCTATACGCCCCTACCCTATATTCTGTCTCGAGCGTAAGTCCTGGCTAAGTTTCAAACCGATTACCAGTACTCAAATACTTCTCTAGGTTTTTTCCTCTGAAAAAGTACTAGAAACTACCAAAGGTTCCTGAGAATTGGCGGTCTGCACTGATACAAATAATGGGGCTATATTGACACTATTTTCATTTTCCAATAGTTCCACTGATTTCGGGATTATTAGTGGTGGCTGTGAGCAAAACTCTTGGTGAGTATCCCAAGCTGGTATCTTCAATAATTTTTCTCGAAGATAGCCTATGCTAAACAGAAAAAAGTTAATTACCCAAGAGCAGTAGATCATCCAGCGATGTCGATCAAAATCACCAGCAACCCAGGCGCTCCAGCGACGCAAGGGTGGAGTGTCTAAATGGTTACTGTATTTACCAATTAGCTTAATAATCGTCTCGATGGCAATCCGGTATTTCAGCAGTTGGTACAGCGTAGCAATGGTTTTGAAAACATGGAACTGATAACTCTTACTCCATCGCTCGTAGCGCTTAAAAGGCTCAATATTTCGGTTGCCTTTCAAAAAAGTATCTATGGCATCCGCTGCTTTATCGGCTGAATCAAAGGCAATGTGTACTCCAGATGAAAACAGAGGATCGACGAAGAAATTAGCATCACCCACCAAAATCCAACCATCCCCCACAGCACGTTTTGAGAAGTAGGGGAGACCACGCAACATCCGAATTTTGGAAAATTGTTCAGCTGCCTCAAATCGATCTCGGATAAATTTATACCGATTAATATAAGTGAGCAGAATTTCCTCCGGACTCTTTTGGCTCCACCAATCTGTTCCCGGTTGATTCATCACGACTCCAACACTCATGATGTCTGAGTGAAGCGGAATAAACCAGAACCAACCATTTTCAATGAAGTAGCCGTTGAAGTAACCTTGTTTGATGCCAGAATCACGAGTAACACCCTTGAATTGACCGAATACAGCCGAAGTCTTGATCGTTTCGTGTGGAACCAGAAATTTTCGATTTCTTGAGATCAAGGCATGTCGCCCTGAGCAGTCAGCAACGCATTCAACTTTGGTGAAATATTCAATACCGTCTTTGGTTCTCCAGTAGATTCCAGTTGCTGTGTCGCCTTCCCAAAGAATTTCTTTTACCGCTGCTTCCTCATAGACGGTAACACCTTCTTTCCGGGCATGGTTCAATAGAAATAGGTCAAACTCACTGCGTTCTACCTGATAGGCAAACGGACGCTGCTGTAGCTGATTCCTGGGAATGTTGTAGAAGTTGATCGTGCTGTACTCGTAGTCAGACTGGTTAGGCTCACAGCCAACCCGAAATTCTCCACCGTATTTAAACGTGTGACTACTATGCTGTAGTGGCTCAGCGATGCCTAGCTTTTCCCAGATCTGCTGAGTTTTAGGTAGAAGTGACTCCCCCACATGAAAGCGAGGAAACTTCTCGCGTTCGAGGAGCAAGACGCTATATCCTTTACGAATCAGAAGAGTCGCCAGAGTTGAGCCGGCTGGACCTGCGCCAATGACAACAACATCGTAATGATTGTTAATTGTGTTACTTTTCATTAGATACTAGGGGCATTGCAAAATAAACCATTCCTATTGATAGGGTGACCAATAAAGGATGAGGGATGAGGGATGAAGGATGAAAAATCTTCGGGTACAAGCGAATGTATTTAATTAGGTCGAAGAAAATAAATCTTCATTATTTCAAGCACCATTATTAATGGGGCTATTCATCCAAGAAAGGAATGAGAGATATAGCGTGAGCGTTGCGTCAGCTTGGGATGAAGGATAAATGCAGGAAACTTATAAATTTCAAGCACCTTTATTGATCTATGAGATACTCATCCCTCCTCCTTCATCCTTCCCAATGACTGTTTGCTAATCTCATAAGTCTGTTTCTGGGGATGAAACGAGGTCGATTAGCAAAGGTATAAGCATAGTTATTGTCTTCACTTAAAGCTTTTTCCTCTGCTTGAATACGCTTTACCATCAGCAAGGCATTGGCTACGCTAAACAAGATGGCTGTGATGTAGGCGCTATGAATCAGTGGCAAAGCCGCAATTTCCAGGATGACGCCTAACCAGTTGGGATGTCTGAGGTAACGGTAGATGCCTGAGTCAACCGCCGACGCACCTGGGATAGTAATGATGGGAAGAGTCCAGCGCACTCCTAGCTGTTGCATCGATAAGTAGCGCAAGCACTGACCTGCGATCGCTCCAAGCACTCCAATAGCCGCCAAAGCTGGTACAAAGGGTCGATCTAGCCACCAAACCTCTGCAATCATGGCGATAAACCAGCTCACTTGTAGCACCTTCACCACCCACAGAGAGTTAGAGCCATGTTGGCGTCCGCCGTGGGTAAGCAGGTAGGCTACATGGCGTTGGCTGATGCGTACCTCAGATAAGCGTTGTAAAAAGACAGCAGCAACAATTGCGACGAAAACAGCTTTCGTTGTCAACATAGTTCATTACCATTGTAAAAGAATGATTTCTTGAGAAAAGCCAGGTCCCATACCGATTAGCACGCCATAAGATCCCGCTGGCGGCGGCTCTCCATCCAGGGTTTCATTGAGCATACACAGCACTGTAGATGCCGAAAGATTGCCCACTTTTGTTAAAGTGTCACGACTGAGTTGAAGCGCTTGGTCGTTGAGACCCAACTCGGTTTCTACGGCATCAATTACTTTGGGGCCACCAGGATGCACAATCCAGCGAGAAATTTTATCCACTGATAGATTATGAGCTTCCAGGAGTGGGTCAATCGCCTGTCGCAGACCAACTTTGACATAATCGCCCACTTGAGGCCTGAGAATATTCCGAAGACCAATATCTACAATATCCATACCCATGAGGTGTATGGTATTGGGAAGCCAACTGGCTCGAGAGTCGATCACCCTAGGTAGCCCTGGCTGAGCTAAAGGATGTTCACGACCAACCATTAAAACGGCGGCTGAGCCATCGCCAAAAAGTGCGGCAGTGACGATGGTAGAAATGATGTCGTTGTAGAGAGAAGGATTTTTCGGCAAGCCACCAATCATCGATTGCAAATCTAATTGCAGAGAACCTTGCCACAAAGCGGAGGCCAGCTCAACAGAAAATAGAATTGCGGCGTCTTTGGGGTGTCCCTCTAAGTAATCTGCAACTCGAGCCACGCCTGCTGCCCCACCTAGGCAGCCAAATCCGAACAAAGGAAACCGTTTCAAATGTGGCGCAAACGGTATCCGGTTCATTACCCGAGCATCAATTGATGGAATCGTTGCGGTGAGTGTTACAGATGTCAGCTGCGATACTTCTTTGGGATCGAGGTGAGTTTTCTCTAGTAACCTCCATATGTTTCCTTCCGTTAAATCGACGGCAGTGTCTATAGTTGCACGGATAGTTGCTTCGATTCCGGGCATGTCATAGAAGGAATCAAGCGGCAGAGCAAAGTAACGTCCGTTGATATTGACATTGGTGAAGAAGCGGTCAATGGTATCGAGATCAAAATCCAGATCCATCGTCATGCAGAACTTGCGTAGCGCTGTGGCTAGCACGTCCTGAGCATAATATTGAGGGGGAAAACCAGTGGAAGTAGCGACAATAAAAGCCATGGTGATTTCTAGGGTTAGATTAGTATTCAAGTACTGGCTTCTGAATCTCGTGAGCGATCGCCTTTAACAGCGACTTGTGATTGTTGTGCCAGAAGAAATGATCGCCAGGAAACATTTGCAGTGTGAAGTCGCCATGAGTCTGGTCACGCCAAGCGTCCAGTTGCTCATAACTTACTTTTTTGTCCTCCAGACCTCCAAAAGCCGAGATAGGACAGTTAAGTCGCTCTTGGGTGGCATAAAAGTAGGTTTCTAGAATTGCAAAGTCCGAACGCAACGCCGGGAGAAATAACTGCAACAGTTCCGGGTTTTGTAGAACCTCCGGTCGTGTACCATTAAAACGACGCAGTGACTCTATGAACTTAGGGTCAGGCAGTCGATGGATTGGCAGATCCAAATCTGGTATTTGAGGCGCACGACTACCAGAAACAAACAGGTGAACTGGCGTCGGGAATTTTTGTTTACGGAATTCACGAGCTAGTTCAAAGCTGAGCAACGCCCCAAAACTATGACCGAAAAATGCAAAGGGAATATCCAAATACGGTCGCAAAAGTGGTGCTAGTGTCCCAATTAAAGGCAGAAGGCGAGTAAATGGGGTTTCTCCTAGTCGATCTTCTCTTCCAGGCAACTGGATAGGGCAGACTTCGATTTCTGGTGGTAGGTTGTCTGACCAAGCGCGATAAATTGAAGCACCAGCCCCGGCGTGAGGGAAGCAGAACAGGCGAAGGCGAGCTTGTGAATTTAGCGGCGGATGAGTAATCCATAAGTTTGTCTGTTGAGATACAACAGTAGAATCCGATTCTGACCCAGATTCTGGCAGGGTTTTCTTCTCTACAAGTAGAAGAACCCGTGTGACAAACTGGGCAACGCTAAAACCTAGGAAATCTTCTAGGGGAACAACTACTCCCAGATTGGCTTCGATCCGGTTTCTCAACTCAACAGCCATCAAGGAGTCAAGGCCTAGGCTATAAAGAGGCTGTTGCAAGTCTACTTTGGCGGTAGAAAAACCCAGAACCTTGGCAAATAGTTCACGTAAGCCAGACTCCAACAGAGATTTGCGCTCTTCGGGTGCCGCAGCCAAAAGGCGATCGCTCTTCAGACTCCACTCCAGTTCTGGTTCGCTATCTTGGAGAGTGGAGGATTTCTCGCCTAACTCGGAGGTCTCACTTTGGTTATTGTGTTGATTACTGTGAGTTTCTTCAAACCAATAACGCTCTCGTTGCCAAGGGTAGTTAGGCAAAGAGGCACATCTACCTTCAGACGGATATAATTGTTTCCAGTCTATTGGGTAGCCCTGAGTATAGAGAGCACCAAGAGATGCCAACATCACGACTCGTTCCTCTTGTTGACGCCGTAGGGAAGGAAGCACACCTCCTTCTTGAGAGCAGTGGCGCAAACACTGGAGGATGTTCAGGTTTAAGACTGGATGAGGGCTGATCTCCAAAAACAGGTTGTGCTTTTTTTGCACTAGATGAGCGATCGCATCAGCAAAGCGGACTGGTTCTCGGATGTTCCGTCCCCAATACACCGCATCAAAATCCTGTCCATCCTGGGCTAGACCTGTGACAGTTGAGATGATGGGAATCTTACTACTATTGGGATTGAGTCCTTGAAGCAACTGTACCAATTCGTCCTGAAATGGCTCCATCTGAGGACTATGAAACGCATAATTCACTGGCAACAACCGACAGAAAATCTGCTGTTGTTGGAGTGTCTGGAGTACTTCCTCAAGCGCTGTCTTTTCGCCCGATAAAACTATTGAGGTGGGGCTGTTGATTGCAGCAATAGACAAACGACCCTCATACTTAGCCAGCAGTGATTCTGCATCAGCGAGTGACAGCTCTACAGCGGCCATTTTCCCTTGACCAGTCCCCTTTTGCATCAAACGAGCGCGGTGGAAGACAACCCGCACTGCATCCTCTAGACTAAGGACTCCGGCAACGTGAGCTGCTGCCACTTCTCCAAGGCTATGCCCGACGATGGCTTTAGGCTCTACCCCCCAAGATTTCCATAAAGCTGCTAAGGCTACTTGCACAGCAAAAATAACTGGCTGGGCAATCTCTGTTTCTGCCAAACGAGACTGAGATTCATCAGCCATTAGTTCTTCAACCAGCGACCAGTTCGCCAGTGGAGCAAGTAGTTGATCGCACTGCTCAAGAGTCGTCCGAAAGACCGATTCAAAGTGCCATAGTTCGCGGCCCATTCCCCACCATTGAGAGCCTTGACCAGAAAAGACAAAAACAACTTTGGGGCAACGGTGCCGTTGCGTGTAACCACAGGAGATTCCGGGGAGGGCTTCTCCCTGCAAATATTGCTCTAAGTTTTCGATGAGTTCCTCATGATTGTGAAATACAAAGCTGAGGCGGTGTTCGTGATGAGTGCGTCGGATACTGGCGGTGTAACAGATATCCTGTAATGACACAGCACTGCCAGAAGCTGATAGAGAGGCGCATTTAGGAGATGAGTAAGGTGAGGAAGATAAAGCAGAAATTACTCTTTCCTCTCCCCCTGCTTCCCCTGCTTCCCCTGCTCCCTCTGCTCCCCCTGCTCCCTCTGCTTCCCCTGCTCCCTCTGCTCCCTCTGCTTCCCCTGCTCCCTCTGCTCCCTCTGCTCCCTCTACCGGAGTTAAAAGTTCCTGGTAGGATTGGGCTAGCGATCGCAAAGCTTCTCGACTGCGAGCAGATAGAGGTAGCAAATAAGCTCGGTCACAGGAGCAAAGGTCATTTTCTGGTTGCTGGGTCTTTTGTCCCTGAGGAGCTTTCTCCAAGATTACATGAGAATTAGCCCCACCAAAGCCGAAGGAACTTACTCCAGCTAAGGTTGGTCTATCGACCTCAGACCAATCTTCCAATGTCTGCTGCACCTGTAACGGGAGCTTATCCATCGGAATATACGGGTTAATTTGCTGGAAATGCAGATTAGGTGGTATTTGTTGGTGCTGGAGCGACAGCGCCACCTTGATCAGACCTGCAATGCCAGATGCACACTCTAGATGACCAATATTGGTTTTGACCGAACCCACAGCGCAACGGCTACCAGGAGGACGGCCTGTGGCGAGTACTGTCCCTAGTGCCCTTGCTTCAATTGGGTCACCCAGAGAGGTGCCTGTGCCGTGAAGTTCCACATAACCAATTTGAGAGGGTGCCACTTCAGCGTTGGTTAATGCCTGACGGATGACGGCTTCCTGAGAAGGGCCATTGGGGGCAGTAAGTCCATTGCTCAAACCATCCTGGTTAATTGCTGAACCCCTGATCACAGCTAGGATGGTGTCGTTATCTCTGAGGGCATCTGAGAGGCGTTTGAGAACTATGATGCCGCAGCCCTCACCACGCACATAGCCGTTAGCCTTGGCATCAAAAGTCTTGCAGCGCCCATCAGGAGCGATCATCCGAGCATGGGAATAAGCAATGGTTGCCTCTGGAGATAGAATCAGATTGACCCCACCAGTCAGGCACAGATTAGACTCTCCATATCGCAGACTCTGGCAGGCGAGATGCACTGCAACTAATGACGAAGAACACGCCGTGTCGATCGCCATACTCGGTCCACGAAAATCAAACAGATAGGAGAGACGGTTAGCAGCGATACTTAAAGCGTTACCTGTCCCTATATAAGCGTTTAGCTGGGATAAATCTCTCTTGGCGATCATTCTGCCATAGTCGTAGTTGCCAATGCCAATAAACACTCCAGTATTAGTGCGAGCCAGTTGTTCTATCACCTGTCCGGCATTCTCCAAAGCCTCCCAAGCGACTTCAAGTAACAGCCGCTGCTGAGGGTCTATGTAAACTGCCTCTCGAGGTGCAATCCCAAAGAAATGGGCGTCAAACTGATCGACTTGCTCTAAAAAGCCGCCCCAACGAGTGTTCATCTTTCCACGGCTGCCAGGGGTTGGGTCATATAAAGCATCTACGTCCCATCGGTCTGCTGGCACCTCAGTAATAGCGTCCTCTCCGTTACACAGGAGTTGCCAAAATGCTTCTGGGTTCTTAGCGCCGGGAAAACGACAGCCAACACCAATAATCGCGATCGGTTCCATTTGTTATCCTCTTTGACCGATAGTTTCTCTTCGGTAACCAAATGTTGCAACGTCAGTAAATTTTTCAAGTTTTTACTCAATATTTATCTGCTTAAATTCCTCAGAATTTGTTCAAGTATCAAGTCAAAATTTTCGGTAGAAATGCTTTTAAAAGAAGCTTATAATAGATAATTTAGGGTTACAATAAACAATTTTTAGATTTACTTACAATTTTTTTTGTGTTCTTGAAATTGAACTAATACATTAAATAAATGATCAAAACGTAAGAATTACCGCTACGCGGAGTTTTGAGTTTTGAATTAAAATGAATAACTCCGCATTTGCTTGAAAACCCCTAAATTTCTTTATAGAAAAATAGATATATAATTGAAGCGCACCGCTAGGGTGTGTTTTCTTGCCCAAGAATTGGCTTAAATTGTAGGTTGGGTTGAGGAACGAAACCCAACAAATCTACGCGAGTGTTGGGGGGAGCATCCCAAATGTGCAAATTTATGATTTTGTAGTGTGAGCATCTTACTCACTTGTTATGGTACGCGAGCTTTGCGGCTTGCACTAACCGTATAAAATTGGGATGCTCCCGTGTTGGGTTGCGCTACGCTTAACCCAACCTACAAAAGAGTTGGAAAACACGCGCTAAGAGCCGTTAGGAATTTTGAATAATTTTTTAACTCAAAACTCAACACTCAAAACTTATAAAAACATACTAAAAAATATCTGCTGGGTCTGCCTCTCCTAGTTTTCGTACAGCAATAGCTCCCGAAATGAAACACATCAAAAATGTCAATACCAGTACTAATATCGCTCTAATAGGTTCCATAATAACTGGTAAAAGTGTGGCATTCATAGCTATTTTATACACTCCTAAAGTTATAAAAAAGCCTGGAATATAACCTAAAATTGCTAAAATAAAAGATTCTTGCAAAACAATAACAAGCAAGTACGAATGCTTGTATCCTATGGCTTTTAAAGTGGCGTACTCAGACAGATGCTCGGATACGTTGCCGTAAAGAATTTGATACACAATAATAATACCTACGACTAATCCCAAAATTACACCAAAGGCAAAGATAAAACCAATTGGAGTACTACTATCCCAGTATTTTTGTTCAAAGTCTTTTAATTCTTGCTTAGATAAAACTTTGACATCTCTAGGAAGATAAGACTTAATTTTTTTGGAAGTTGCCTTAATGTCATACCCAGGTTTTAATTTAATGACTCCAATACTAATAAAACCTTTAGGGCGTTGCATAAAAATCCGCAAAAAGTTCAAATCACTTGTAATTAAATTGCCATCCGCTCCAAATGAGGTTCCTAGCGTGAATAATCCTACGACAGTAATTCGGCGATTACTAGGCCCTCGGTCTCCTAGTTCTGTAGTGACTATTCCTTTTTGCTGAAACTCAGAAACGATCGCGCCAAATTCTGATCGGGAAGCTTGATCAAACAAAACAACATCTGGAAATTTGAGTTTCTCTATATTTTCCTGAATACCTGGCAAGTTAAATACTTGAGTGCTAATGTCAAAACCAATGACATAGATGTTGCGCCAATAATCTTTGGTTTGCGGATTTTTCCACTGAGCAAAGCCTAAATATATAGGATTAACGGATTCTACCTCCTTGAAGGCTAGAGTTTGATATAAGCGTCGTTCAGAAAAGTTCTCCATTGCCACCAAAGATGTAGACCGAGGACTGAGCAAAAAAACCTCACCTTGCAAACTTGTATGCAGGGCAACACCACTATCGAATAAAGCAGCACGTAAACCGAGTTGCATAAATATCAAAACTACGGCAAAGCTAATTCCCCCGATTGCTACTAACAATCGCATTTTTTCATGTTTAAGCTGTAACCAGGCTGTGGGTATTTTCAGAATCATTGTTCTGTAGGTTGGGAAATTTTTGGTAGCAAGTAGTGTTTTATTGAGGATGTGATGTATCAATTACTAACTTCACTTTTAAGTTAGTTAGGGCAGCAACTCGCTGGCTATCTGTTGGATTGAGGCGGATTTTGACTTCCACTACTCTGGCGTCTACATCAGCCACTGGGTCAGTGCCTAAGACATCTTTTTTGCCAATTTCTAAGCCAATTTCATCGACAGTTCCCTGTAAGTTCCCAGTAAAACCAGCGCTAGTAATGGTGGCTTGTTGACCTAAACGAACTTTACTGATATCTGTTTCGTAGACTTCTGCGATCGCATACATTTGAGCAGTTCGACCAAGCTCAACAATTCCCTGATTACTAACCATTTCTCCTGGGTAAGTATGAATTTTCAGAATCTGACCAGCTTTAGGCGATCGCACATAGGCCAAATCTAACTGTGCCTTAGCTTGTTGAACCGCAGCCATAGCATCTTCGAGTTCAGCTTGGGCAACTGCCACATCTACTGGACGGACTTCAGCAATCTGGTCTAGCGTACCTTGACCAGACGCCAGCTGTTCTTGAACAGTTTCCACAGTACGCTTAAGAGTTGCTTTGGCTTCTTTGATCTGCTCTCCACGCGAGCTTACAATCCGATCAAGGGTAACTTCAGCTTCGTTGACCTGCTCTCGAGCCGTTTTCTCTTCCAAGCACTTGATATCATGTTGGGAAGCCGTTACAGCACCTTCTTGGTATAACTTCTGATAGCGCCCACATTCGGTTTTGGCATTTTGCAATTGGTCTTTTAATCGCTTAATCGTTGCTTCTTGAGCTTTCTTTTCTCCTTGCAACTCAGCCTCTAAGCGCTCAATCGTTGCCTGTTGAGTAGCTACTTGTCCGCGTAATTCAGCCCTTGAGCCTTCAATTTTCGCCTTCTGAGCATTAATCTCACCGACTTTGGCTCCAGCTTTGACTTGTTCTAGACGTGCTTTAGCAACGCTGACTTGTTTTTGAGATTTTCTTAAGGCGGCTTCTAGGTTATTGCGACTGTCCAAAATCGCCACCACTTGCCCAGACTGAACTCTATCTCCCCGTTTCACAAGGAGTTGGTCAACCCGTGTCCCTGTACCAGGAGTTGCCCCTGTAGCCGAGGCTGAAGCCGACAGGCGAATCACTTCTCCTTGCGGTTCCAAATGCCCCAAAGCCGCAACGGCATTGAGATCTACTCTACCTCCTGGTAAAGTGGGCGACGAATTTTGAGCAGTAGTTCGAGAGCGCAAGACGCTGTAGGCAAGCATAATGCTAGTTGCGGAAAAGGTAGTGACCAATACAAGGGTTACCCACCGACTTCTTCGTTTACCAAAAAAATTGAGTTCCATTGGTGTTGGAAAAAATGCTGCGGGAAACTAGACGTTTGTAGCAGATTCAGTTGGAAATCCAAATAGGAAGGTGGGGATAACTATAGACCGAAGGAAAATTCCTATGATCAAGACAATAAAAAAGTCAGGACTTACGCATGGACACCATATATAGTAGGGCGAACGGCCGTTCGCCCCTACAAATGGCGGTTCAACCGGAAATTTGCGTAAGTCCTGAAAGTAAAATGCTCCAGCAATACTCAAGAAAAATACATTTCTCATATAACCTCCTGAAAAAAAGGATGAGGGATGAAAGATGAGGGATGAGGGATGAAGGATGAAGGATGAGGGATGAGGGATAAATAGCCCTCTAAATAAATTCAGAGGCTTTAAGTGAGAATGCCAGAACTATCATTGCCGAGAAGGGTGTCATTCTCAGTAACACACCTTGGAGTACCACTAATTCAAAATGTTCTAAATTCAATCACAAGATTCGTGATTTTCATAATCTACTAAGGTCATGTAGATGTCTTGAGAGTTGGCATTGAGGTAGGGACGTTGCAATTTAATTCCGAGTAGGGAGAAGTGTTGGAAAATCGATGCCATCCGTCCTTCTGGCGATTGATCTCCTTGTTGCCAAGCTTCTAGCAAACCATTAGCAACAATTTGGCAGCGGTTCATGCCAAAACTTTCCATGTCAGCAAATTTGCGGTCTGGTTCCTCTGCGATCGCTAATCCTGGTGCTATCCACTTAGTAAACAGAGGTACTTGCTTCTGAAAATAGTGTTGATTTTCTGCATAAATCGTTTTTAGTACTGACCAAATGATTTTGTAGTGGGTTTTCTTGAAGCAAAGTATTGCTGAGTTGTAACGTCCATAGTCTAATGGGTTGTATAGCGCTTTAAAGGAAAAGGGAACGGCAATAGCGTTCAGCTGTTGCGAAAGGCTACCCATAAGCGCCACTGCACCTTCAGCACTTAAGTTAAAGTAGACGCGCACGATATCGTGATGACCTTGCGGTCCGGCATTACCAACGGCTACGTAAAATCCGATTTGCACCAAATTGCGGGGCATTCGGATGGCAATCGAGTCACAGACAGGGGCAGCTTGATCGGTTGGTTGGAGATAGCGATCGCAATCAACATACAATGTCAAATCGTCCTTAGTTACTACCCAACTGCGATCGCTCTCATGCCACAGTACCTGCCAATCTGGGCTAAAGTAGCCCCTACCTGAGTTGCTTTCATGCAACCGCTTATAGAAGCCTAGATCTACCCTAAGGAATGTGTTGTGCTCTAAATTCTGGTGCAGTGCCCAATTTGTTGCATCCGCATCAGGTGCAAGGGCAGCTTTGAGAGAGCCATTGTAATAGATACCGTAAAGAAAACTACGCAGTTGCAGGCTCAGATACTTTAATTGAAGTTCCCAAGGCAGTTGCTGAAAGCGTTCAACAGCAGACTCAGGTAATTCCAAAGGCTTGTAATCTGGGTGACTAACACACAGGTTGGACTGGATCTGAACCTTGCTAACGATGTCTTGCAGCTCACTATGCAATCGCGTTGGAGCAGCAGTTGGCAATTGATTTTGAAATGAATCCCATCGTTGCATGAAGATTTTACCTGTGACTAAAAGGACTTAAGCGAGAGAAGAGATTAGGGCAATTCTTAATTGAATGAGGTACGTTATTTTGGGTAATGGGTAATGGGTAATGGGTAATGGGTAATGGGTAATGGGTAATGGGT
>DALYIW010000003.1:0-43260 GCA_031970155.1 Coleofasciculaceae cyanobacterium CTOTU46601
CCTCATCCCTCATCCCTCATCCCTCATCCCTCTTCAATTCACCTCCTGGATTTCATCAAGTTGTGCGATCGCCACATCTGCCCCTTCTAGATGCGCGGCTTGTGGTGTTCCCCAACAAATACCAATACAACCTGCCGCCCCTGCACGTCGGGCCATCTCAATGTCACCAGCAGAATCTCCGACCATTAAAGTTGATGAAGGTTCAACGCCTAAAGTCTGGCAAGCTTGGAGAAACAGTGCTGGATCAGGCTTACTCGGCCCTTCGTCTACGCCTTGCTGTAACTGGAGGTAAGGTTCGAGCTGATGACGCTTGACAAAAGCTTGCACTCGTGCTGTCGTGGCAGCGGAAAGAATTCCTAGCTTAAGACCAGCCTCCGAGAGGAATTTCAGCACCTCCAAGCTACCCGCAAACAGAGGTGAAGTATTGGCAGTTTCTTGAAGATATCGGTCGGCCTCTTCAAAGGCATTATGAGCGATCGCTAATGACTCTAGCCAACCTCGTCCTGTCTCAGCAATATAAGCAGCAGCAGCAATTTCACTCTCGCGACGGCTACCAACAGCCATCAACCCCGTGGGGTCAAGGGTGTCCCCATTAATGCCAAAAGCCATGAGTAGCGGTTCTCCAATGCCTGGGATTTGGGCGTCGATGAGGCGCGATCGCTTTTGCCCCAGTTCTCTCAAGAAGACTTGGGAATCCTCAAGCGTGCCGTCTTTATCAAAAATGATCGCCTCAATATTAGGGAACGTTACGTCCCGACAGCGAATAGTTACCAAGGGCTAATACTCCTGCTTGATCAATGGGACTTTTTCAAACAATAAAAAAAGAGGGAGAATCCCTCTTGCCCTAACAGTTAGTGTGTCAAACACACTTTCTCAATCAATTGCTTCATCTTCAGAATCTTCAGTTGCTGGGGGAAGATCTTCTTCGGCAATTTCAACTTCCATCTCTTCCACTTCAGGAGCACTGGCTTGCTGCTGTTGAGCTCGCATTTTCTCCCGGTACTTCTCAGCCATTTCTTCCGCCTTTTCATACACCAGATCGCGGTTTTTGATCATATCCCCCGGTTCTGGTTCTAACTGCTTGGTAGACAGAGAAATTCGACCTCTTTCCGCATCTAAGTCAATGATCATCACTTTCACTTCATCATTGACATTAAAGACACTGTGGGGAGTATCAATGTGATCGTGAGAAATCTCAGAAATGTGGAGCAATCCACTAACACCACCAATGTCGATGAAGGCACCGTAAGGCTTGATACCTCGCACGGAACCAATGACCACCTCACCAACTTCTAAGCGGTTCATCTTGCGCTCAACCAGCGCACGACGGTGTGAGAGAACTAGACGATTTCGGTCTTCATCTACTTCCAGGAATTTCAGCTGTAGTTCTTCTCCCACCAAATCTTCTTTAGGCTTGCGAGTGCTAATGTGAGAACCAGGGATAAAGCCACGTAGTCCCTCAATTCGCACTAAAGCACCACCACGATTGGTCGCGAAAACGAGAGAACGCACGGTGGCGTCTTCCGCTTGCAATTGCCGTACTCGCTCCCAAGCCCGCATATACTCAATACGCCGGATTGAAAGGGTCAGCTGTCCATCTTCATTCTCGTCTGTGAGAATGAAAAATTCCCGCGTCTCATTGGACTGTAAGACTTCTTCAGGGTTGTCAACGCGATTAATTGACATTTCCTGAATTGGAATATATGCTGCGGTTTTAGCACCAATGTCAATCAGAGCGCCCCTCGGCTCCAAACTGAATACAGTGCCAGCGACTATATCACCGGGGCTGAAGTGATAATCATACTTATCGAGGAGGGCGGCAAAATCCTCGTGAGTGAAGCCAATATCTTTTGTAGCGGTTGTTTTCTGACTGAGCATGTGCGTTGCGTTTCCTAGTTTTATCTCCGTAATGACTATGCCTCCTGTCGATGTACAAGCACCTTGGCATTTTGTGCTGCCTACACCTACATCGCTTTGTCTCAAACCTATTTTAAAAGATTTAATAAAGGCCAGACAGCCGATTATAACTCAAGCTGGATGTCTTAGTCTCTGGCTCTATCAGTTTTAACCCTGACCGGGGGTTCATTGGTGTACGACTCCACGGGTATTGTGGTACTGTGAAGCTTGATTGAGAAATGTAGCTGTTTCCATTGTGTTTGCCTCTGAGGCGTCATTGAGTGACTCTTGTGAGGTTTCAGTTTGTTCGGTGTTGGTTTTGAGATGATCTAATGTTTCAACAAAATCTCTGATACCTTGAAACTGGCGATAGACAGAGGCAAAGCGCACATAGGCAACTTCACTTTCGCCTCGTAGGGACATCAAAACCAACTCCCCAATTTCATTGCTAGTGACTTCCCGCCCAAACCGCTGCTGTAATTCGGCTTCAATGTCATCAACTATTGCTTCTAAGCGTCTTTGGGCAACGCCAGTTTTTTCACAGGCGCGAATAATTCCACGTAATAACTTAGACCGATCAAAAGATTCCCTCTTCCCATCCCGCTTGATGACACTCACTGGCACAAATTCGATGCGTTCGTAAGTAGTAAAGCGATGTTTACATCTCAAACACTCCCGACGCCTCCGAACACTTTGACCAGCTTCTGTTGAACGGGACTCAAGAACGCGGCTATCGGTATGCTGACAATAGGGACATTGCATTAGAGGAAAATCCTTTCAGGCTTTGTGGATTCAAAGGCAGTCAATCGAATAGAAGTCTCTGACCTAGGTATTATCAATCACGTTTTCGCCCGTCATACCTACTAGGGCATAACGGGGTGATGCTTTGATCGCCGTCAGATTTGGCTGTCTCATCGGCTTTTGCCTCGTTCAGAAACGATGTTTCATCACAACCCCGCTAGACCGCTTCCACAAGCAACATAGTTTTAATACTACCGTGCGCCTCACGGCTGTCTGATCTATCGTGTTTTAGATTGAGACAAACTTGTTCTGAAATTTCGCTTCTTGCACTTGTCCGCCCCTACTGGCGTCAAGAGAGGCGCATTCCACGAATTTACGGTAAGGCAATCCACCACTTGATGTAGTTGATTGCACCATAGCACTTCTGGCATTGTCTTCTCTTTGTTGGCTGTTTGTCAACACAATTAATAGGCAAAAATAGGGGACATTCATCGTCCCCTACTTTTAAAACTTTTATTCTCTAGTCAAGACACTCCGCCAAAACATCTCTACTTGACAAAGTGAGATTTTTTAAACGTTTACGATACAGCGATGGGGTCTATCTGAGACTACTTTTCGATCCGAGGGGGTTCACGGAAGGCGATCGCAAAAAACAGGGTGCCGACCGCCAAGGCCACAATTAGGATATAAGCAACGCTTTCCATGTCAAAAATTCCTGATTATCTACTTAACTACTAGTCTATCTCGCACTCGCCAAAGGAAAACTTGAAAGGGCAAAAGCAAAGAATGCTTACTTTGCCTTTTGCCCTTTACTTAAATTGCTGTTCTAGACAGTCTCTTTCCGCCGAGTGGTCTTGTCACCCACTTTCTGGAATAGACCCCACTCGACTTGCTCTTCTAGGTCAGCCTCAACTCCAGCAAACACATCTCGGAACAGAGTCCGTGAGCCATGCCAGATGTGCCCAAAGAAGAACAGCAGCGCAAAGACTGCATGTCCAAAGGTGAACCAACCTCGTGGACTGGTACGGAATACACCATCAGAGTTGAGGGTTTCGCGGTCAAAGTCGAAAGGTTCACCCAATTGAGCCTTACGAGCAAACTTTTTCACAGCGACGGGATCGTCAAAAGTTTGACCATCCAAAGCGCCACCGTAGAAGCTAGCCGTAATACCAGCTTGCTCGAAGCTATATTTTGATTCTGCCCGACGGAATGGAATGTCAGCACGAACAATTCCATTAGCATCAGTCAAAACTACAGGGAAAGTTTCAAAGAAGTTGGGGAGGCGACGAACTGACAACTCCCGGCCCTCACTATCCTTAAACACCGGATGACCCAGCCAAGCTTGGGCGATACCATCACCCTTATCCATGGCACCTGTACGGAACAAACCACCTTTTGCTGGAGAGTTACCTACGTAGTCATAGAAAGCCAACTTTTCTGGAATTGCGGAGTAAGCCTCTGTCAGACTTGCTCCTGACGCCAGACTGGTTTGCACTCGGCGGTCAATTTCTTGTTTGAAATAGCTTTGATCCCATTGATAACGGGTTGGACCAAACAATTCGATGGGTGTGGTCGCGCTGCCGTACCACATTGTCCCTGCCACGATAAAAGCGGCAAAAAACACAGCGGCAATACTGCTAGAGAGTACGGTTTCAATATTCCCCATCCGCAGAGCTCTGAATAGACGCTCTGGTGGTCGAACAGCTAAGTGAAACAAACCCGCAATAATACCGACAATCCCCGCCGCAATATGGTGAGCAACAACGCCACCAGGGTTGAAGGGGTTAAAACCTTCAGGTCCCCAGGATGGAGCCACGGGTTGAATGTGACCGGTTAGACCATAGGGATCGGACACCCACATTCCCGGACCAAATAGCCCTGTTAGGTGAAAAGCACCGAAACCAAAGCAAAGCAAACCGGATAAAAACAGGTGAATGCCAAACATTTTTGGCAAATCGAGAGCTGGTTCGCCAGTCCGTGGGTCTCTAAATAGTTCTAAATCCCAGTAGACCCAGTGCCATACGGCAGCTAGGAACAACAGACCAGAAAGGACGATGTGAGCGGCGGCGACACCTTCAAATGACCAGAAGCCTGGATCAGTTGCGGTTTCACCAGTGATGCTCCATCCACCCCAAGACTCAGTTACCCCCAAACGAGCCATGAAAGGCAAGACGAACATGCCTTGACGCCACATGGGGTTTAAAACTGGATCGCTGGGATCAAAAATTGCTAATTCATAAAGGGCCATTGAACCAGCCCAGCCTGCTACAAGAGCAGTATGCATCAGGTGTACAGCAATCAGACGGCCTGGATCGTTCAGGACGACTGTGTGTACGCGATACCAAGGTAGTCCCATTGACTACGCTCCTCCTCGGATAAAGTTTCTACTTCGACGCTTCTTTTCGGATGATATTAGAATTTGACACCATTTCTTTAGAGTTTCTTAACGAACTTATTGAAATGGCTACGTAGTTTTTCAGACGAGCCGTCTACGAAACTGAAGATTGTTTAAAGAAGTGTAACTATTGTTAGAGCCGATTGCAAGCCATTAGGGAGTTATGATCCCACGTCTGGGGATCAAGCCGCCCAACTTTCTTGTTAATAATTACTATTCCACAGATACGGGATTGAACCAAGTCGGTGCAGTCGCCAGTCGCTCAATGGCTTGCTCCGCCGTAATCAGACGTTTTAGGACGACCTGACCAATTGTCGTAGGCGACTCGGCAGAAGTTTCAGGGGTGGGTTTGACTTCAACCATGAGAATGGCGTCTTCAACTCGATAAAGCCACAATTTTTCCCCTTGCTCCAAGATACAAAGGTTCATTTTTTCAATATCGGGTTCGCGTCGCCAAGCGTTGAGGTTCCAAAGTCCACCAAACTCCCAAACCCTACCTACCATCCATCCATCGGAGAGAAAAAAGTACTTCACAGCCCTCTCGTGTCTAACCGTGTTTGTCGGAATTATGGCTTCTATTGTAGGGAGTTCGGTAGTGTTGTTAGTTTTTTTTAGCTTTAGACTCTGGAAGTAAGGGTGAGTGTTAACTGTTAACAGTGGAAGGTAGCGGCGCGAGCGTTGCTCTGTTCAAGTCTTCGAGCGTCTTCTTCTGGAGGCGATCGCCTCCACTATTGCTACTAAAGCGTTCTTGTGTAACCTCTGTAAAGAAATTCACACCAATTGAACCCGCTAAAATTAAGCATGAGTCCTTGCAACTCAGACGCTTACCGTCAGTAACCCCCAGTTAAAACTGGGAGCTTGCAAGAGGAAAGACTTTATCTCGGCTTCGCTCGATGACCTCTCGTAAGCTCGAAGCTGACCAGCCTTAGGGAAACCTCCGTTATCGGCAAGTGTTGAAGTTCCTACCAGCGGATACGTAGCTAGTCCACTGCTCTAGAACCAAAAAGTTAAACAGCTGTATTGGGTTAAGGCAGTGCTTTTTGGATAGTTACCGACCGATAACATTGGCGAAGCTAACTTTACCGGAGAAATCCGAGTTTTAAACGCCCCACAGAGGCGGGTCTTTAAGAACAATATCTGTAGCTCCTCTACCAGAGTGCGACTGGTAGATGCCACGGGGTTCTCGCCGGGAGCAATGAGATTTCTTATAGGCACTTAAAAGTGCCCCCTCATGTTCCTCCGTGAGACTTCGGCGTGAGCGCTCAGTCGAACGCTAAAGCTACACGGTTTCCCATTACGACAATAATGACTATGCACTCCTCTGTAGAATTCCAAGACGCCTTTGATGTCATTGTCGTGGGTGCCGGACATGCTGGATGTGAAGCAGCGCTTGCGGCAGCACGTTTAGGTTGTCGTACTCTGCTATTGACACTTAACCTCGATAAAATTGCTTGGCAACCCTGTAACCCAGCGGTAGGCGCACCCGCCAAGTCTCAGCTGACTCATGAGGTAGATGCTCTAGGCGGAGAAATTGGCAAAATGGCCGATCGCACTTACCTGCAAAAGCGAGTACTAAATTCCTCACGCGGGCCAGCCGTTTGGGCATTGCGGGCGCAGACAGATAAGCGGGAATATGCAGCCCTGATGAAGGAAATTGTCGAGAATCAGGAAAACTTGACAATTCGCGAAAGCATGGTGACGGATTTGGTGCTGGGTGCTAACGATGAGGTGATTGGCGTCGAGACGTACTTCGGTGTAGCGTTCCAAGCACCAGCCGTCGTGCTAACCACTGGTACTTTCCTAGGGGGACTGATTTGGGTAGGGAATAAGTCCATGCCAGCTGGACGCGCTGGAGAATTTGCCGCTGTGGGATTGACGGAAACCCTCAATCGATTGGGCTTTGAAACAGGACGGCTGAAGACGGGAACCCCAGCACGAGTTGATAAGCGCTCAGTGGACTACAGCCAGCTGGAACCTCAGCCTGGGGATAAAGAAGTGCGTTGGTTTAGTTTTGACCCCCAAATGTGGGTAGAACGGGAGCAGATGAATTGCTATCTAACCCGCACGACAGCTGAAACTCACCGTCTGATTAGAGAAAATCTGCACCTGTCGCCAGTTTATGGAGGCTGGGTGGATGCAAAAGGACCGCGTTACTGTCCCAGCATTGAAGATAAGATTGTGCGCTTTGCTGATAAGGAGAGCCACCAGATTTTTATTGAGCCAGAAGGCCGAGATATTCCGGAACTGTATATCCAAGGATTTTCGACTGGGTTGCCGGAGGGGTTGCAGTTGCAGATGCTGCGAAGTCTCCCCGGATTAGAGAACTGCTTCATGCTGCGTCCAGCTTATGCTGTTGAGTACGACTACTTACCAGCAACTCAGTGCTACCCCACCCTGATGACCAAAAAGATCGAAGGGCTATTCTGTGCAGGGCAAATTAATGGGACTACAGGTTATGAAGAAGCTGCGGCACAGGGGCTAATTGCTGGAATTAACGCTGTGCGCTATGTTCGTCATCAGGAAATGGTTGTACTTCCTCGTGAAGGCAGCTATATCGGAACCTTAATTGATGATTTGTGTACGAAAGACCTAAGAGAGCCTTACCGGATGCTAACGAGTCGCTCTGAGTATCGGCTTATCCTACGCTCAGATAATGCGGATCGGCGTCTGACACCGTTAGGGCGTGAGTTAGGTTTGATTGATGACCGACGATGGGAGCTATATACCCAAAAACAAGCCAATATTGAGGCAGAAAAACAGCGTCTCCAGGAAATCCGGGTTAAGGAACATGATGAACTGGGGAAAGCGATCGCAACTGACACCCAACAAAAGATCAAAGGTTCAATTACACTAGCTGACTTACTGCGACGCCCTGGATTTCATTACGTAAATCTGGAGCAGTATGGATTGGATAACCCGGAACTCAACCAGCAGGAACGAGAAGGCGCTGAAATTGATATCAAATATTCTGGTTATCTCCAGCGTCAGCAAAACCAAATTGACGCGATTTCCCGCCAAGCGCACCGACAGTTACCGTCGGATTTGGATTACGCGACTATTGATACTCTCTCGAAGGAGTCTCGTGAAAAGCTATCGCAGGTGAAACCGCTAACGATTGGCCAAGCGTCTCGAATTGGTGGTGTTAACCCAGCTGATATCAATGCATTGCTGCTTTATCTAGAAGTGCGATCGCGTATAGTGTCAGCTTAGCGATCGCAACAACACAACGCCCCACTGCGCTATCATCCCTCATCCCTCAGCCCTCATCCTTTCCTAGTCAGGGTGTATATTCAACCGACTATTTTTCTACACTTTTCTCCTATAATTGAGTGTTTTACTGCTAATCTAAGCGTCAGGAAATGCCTTAGAGCATCTTGTTAATTCTTTAGGCACTAGAGTGAGCAATCCATGTCTCAGGACGTCAGCACAAATCAAGGGGTAAGAGATCCGTTGACCCCTCCCCCTCCCATCCAGCCTTGGTCGGCAGAAGCCGAAGCCAATAAGCTGATGGATGAGTTATTCTCCGACATCGACCGGATTTTAGATGGTGGCAGCAAGTTACCGACGGAACCGATTAAGCCAGAATATATCTCCTTGCAGCCGATAGTAATTCCAAAAATCACTATGCCGACCGCAGTGATATCGCCTCAGGAATTGCTACAACAACCTAACCCAGAGGTCACCGAAGATAAGCAGATTGAGCCGTTAGAGACTGATCTCGTTCACACACCTAGTCCTAGTCCTCGTCGGTTCGGTTGGTCTTTTGAAAAACTGCTGTTGGCGGTTGGCCTGGCTTCTATCGTGGTAACGGCATTGCTGCTGCTGGCAAGCCAGAAAAAGCTGACTTGGCCAGGGTCAAAGAATGTTGGAGTTTTGCAATCTGGGATGAATCGGCAGATTTCAGACTCGGATCAACAGTTTGCCGCGTATGCATTGCGATCGCTCAACGTCATCGATCACAAAACCAAAGGGAAATCCCCGACGCAGGCTGGAGCAGCAGGAGCAACTGACAAAAACAATGCACAAGCCAGTTCTACTGTCAATCCATCCCCTAACTCTAATCAACCACCAACTGTCCTTGAAAGAGTCTACATCCCGGTGCCCCAAAATCCTAGGTCATTGGCTCCAGGAACGCTTCCACCAGCAGCCAGACTCACAGCGCCTCCTCCCTCAGCGGCAGTGAGACCCCCAGCACAGCCTCCGGCAGCGGCAGTGAGACCCCCGGCACAGCCTCCAGCAGGGGCAGTGAGACCCCCGGCACAGCCTCCAGCAGGGGCAGCTAGACCTCCAGCCCAGCCTCCAGCAGGGGCAGCTAGACCTCCAGCACCAGCGCCTGCCAGGGCGGCCAAACCCGCAGCACAGCCTCCTTCAGTGGCAGCTAGACCCCCAGCACCAGCGCCTGCCAGGGCGGCCAAACCCGCAGCACCGGCTCAAGTGATACCACCGCCACCAGCTCCACAACGAGCTGCCGCACCCCCGTCAGCCGTTGTGCCATCACCTGCACCTCCTGCCAATAGTACTCTCGTAGGATTGGTGGAATTTGGCGATCGCCCTGTCGCTTTGATTAACATTGATGGCGTAGTTCAACGAATTAATGTTGGTGAAGCGATCGGCAATAGTGGCTGGACTTTATTCTCTATCAATAAACAGGAAGCCGTCATTCGGCGCAATGGTGAAGTGCGCTCAGTATATGCAGGGCAAAAGTTCTAATTAATTGAATTTTTCGCTGAATTTGTCGCCCTTCAGGCAAGTAGAGAGGATTCCTCCGGAGCGCCTCTCTACTTGTTATTAGAACCCCGACTCTTGATACAGAGGGTAAACAAAATAATTACTAAGGTATAAGAAGATGAGCTGTTTTTTCAAGCAACAGCTTCCTCGTGTTCTCTGGCTCACTGGCAGTTTTTGCCTCTGTTCACTAAGTACTACGAGCCAAGCACAGTCTCAAACTATACCAGATAGCACCTTACCAAATAACACAGTCGCTACCCCCAACGGCAACATCAGCATCATTGAGGGAGGAACTAGAGCAGGTAGTAATCTATTCCATAGCTTTCAGGAGTTTTCTGTACCCACAGGACAAGAGGCTTATTTCAACAACGCTTTAGATATTCAGAACATCCTCAGCCGAGTTACAGGAAGGAATATTTCCAATATTGATGGCACCCTCCGCGCTAATGGCACGGCTAACCTGTTTGTCATCAATCCTAATGGCATCATTTTTGGCCCTAATGCCCAATTAAATATCGGCGGCTCATTTATCGGCAGTACCGCTAGCAGCATTAAGTTTGCTGATGGAATAGAGTTCACAGCTACCAATCCCTCAGCACCGCCCCTGCTAAGTATTAATGTTCCTATTGGCTTGCAGTTAGGCCAAAATCCAGGAAACATTGTCAATCAATCCCAGGCTGGTAGTCGTGCTGGTCTCCAAGTTTTGCCGGGTCAAACATTGGCACTGGTAGGGGGTAATGTGATTTTGGATGGTGGCAATCTGACAGCATCTCAAGGACAGATTGAACTCGGTAGTGTAGCTAGCGCTGGCTTGGTCAGCTTTACTCCCACGAATATCGGGGGGGTAGGAGGGTTTGTCCTAGGATATGAAGGCATTGAGAATTTTGGAAATATTAAACTATCTGGAGCAGCGACAGTCAACACAAGTGGTTTAGGTGGTGGCTCTATCCGGGTGCGAGGAGGACAGGTTGAACTCACTGAAGGGTCAAAACTAGTCGCTGAGACCTTCGGTAATCTCAACGGTGAGGGTATTGATATCCAAGCCACTCAGTTTGATCTTAAGGACAAAGCTTTCGTCTCCACGTCCACCTTTGGCCTCGGCGCTGGGGGAAGTCTGGCTGTCCGTGCTGGTACCGTAGAACTGATAGGAACTGAACCCTTAGAAACTTCGCGACAGCTAATCGCTAGAACATTTAACCCATTTAACCTTAAAGATGGCTTGTTTAGCTTGAGTGGAGGTAGCGGCGCAGCTGGAAACTTAACGATTGACGCAGGTCAGTTGATTATGAAAGACGGCGCAAACGTATTAACTACAGCACTTCTTGATGGTGTTGGAGGAAACTTAACCGTGAAAGTTTCTGAATTAGCAGAACTCTCTAATGGCTCTATTTTGGTCACAGGAACTGCAGGGAGTGGAGATGCTGGCAATTTGGCAATTACTGCTAAGCAGTTAAAGGTTTTAGATGGCACAGCATTGAGCACAACTCCTGGCAATCTTAGTACGGGTCGTGGAGGAAATCTTACTGTAACGGCTGAGTCGGTGGAACTGAGAGGAACCCCAGCCGGAGCAGCAGTTCCTGGTGGCTTGTTCACTACCAGTCTTGGTGCTGGCGATGCTGGTGATTTAAGCGTTGCCACAACGGGTCAGTTGATTGTTGCCGAAGGTGCTCAAATCTCGGCGGCTTCTGCTGGTGGGGGACGCGGAGGCAATCTTACTGTGACTGGTGATTCAGTAGAACTGAGTGGTATATCAGCCGATGGTCGGTTTCTGGGGGGAGTTTATACCTCTTCATCTCTGCTAACTTTATCCGGGCAACAGGGTAGTGCCTCAGCCGGTGAGTTAAAAGTTACCTCGAGGCGGTTGAGTGTTCGGGATGGTGCTCAGATCTCAGCAGCAACAGGTAGCCAGGGTTCTGCTGGAAATTTAAGCATACGGGCATCAGAGTCTGTGACCGTGAGTGGCTTTGCGACATCAGTAGATCCTCTTGTAGAATCAGTTTCTTTTGGCATCATCGGTGATGGAATTGTACCCAGCGCTATAGAGGCTAATACCAGTGGTGCGGGAGGGGCTGGTGATTTGAACATTGAAACCAAGCGATTAACTGTGCGAGATGGGGCAGAAATTGGAGTAAGGGCTACATCTTCGGGAGCAGCTGGAAACTTGGATGTGAAGGCTGACTCTATATTGCTGGATAATCCAGGAGCTATTAGCGCAGCCACAATCACTGGTACAGGAGGGAATATCAGACTACAGGCGTCGGACATACAGTTGCGGCGTAATAGCCAGATTTCTACTAATACCAGCAACAGTGATGGCGGCAATATCACAATCGATACCGACATCTTAGTCGCTCTGGAAAATAGCGATATCACCGCTAATGCTCAACAAGGCAGAGGAGGCAGGGTAAGCATTACAGCCCAAGGCGTCTTTGGCACTGAGTTTCGAGATAAGCTGACTCCCGAAAGTGATATCACCGCTACATCTAACTTAGGTGCTCAGTTCAACGGCATTGTCACCATCAATATTCAAGGTATTGACCTTAATAGAGGATTAGTCCAGTTACCTGAAAACTTCACCGACTCCAGCCGTCAAATTGTCACGGGTTGTGCAGCCGATAAGGGCAATCGATTTGTGGTTATTGGGCGCGGCGGCTTACCGGAAGACCCCAGTCAAACTCTGCGAGGGCGGACAGTTTGGCAGGATTTGCGTCCTCTGGAAGAAAGAGAGGGAGAGGGGGAGAGAGGGAGAGGGGGAGAGAGGGAGAATTCCTCAACTCAAACCCAGAATGGGGCAAGAAACTTCACTCTTTCACAGGGTCACCCCTTTACCTCCTCTCTTCAAAAGCCCAATTCTCAAACCCCAATTGTGGAGGCGACTGGATGGGTGATTAATGCCAAGGGTCAGGTTGAGTTGGTCACACAGGCACCTCAGCTTACTCCCCAAACTCCCTGGAGTACGCCAACTGATTGCCACATACTCAACTCGCGATTTGAGTGATAACTGATCACTCGAATGCTTCGCCTCTATCCCTAATTCTGATTACTAAACCGATGCTCTAGACGTGTTAACAGATAGCGGAAAAGCTCCTTAAATCGCTCAATCTTGCTTATTGTGCTCCCACTGTTCCACCCACTCTAATAATTTTCCCCTTAATTTCTCTTGCCAATTGGGAATCTTCTTGATTCTCTGTCGCAACCCTTTAGGTGTTTTCACCTGTAACGGGGTTGGATCTAAGGCAACATCACCCTGGGGTACAAACTGGTGTGGATTGGGTTTTGGGAGTGGCATATATAGCTTTTAACTGGTATACTGGTTAGTATAACAACTGAAAAAAAATATGTACGCTCTTAAGCTAGAACTAAAAATCAATAATCGAGAACGAGCGTTTCTAGCGGGGTGTGCAGGGTTTTCGCGATTCGTTTACAATTTCGGATTGTCGATGCTCACTCAATCTTGGGAGTGGGCAGATGTGAAGGCAGGAGACTCAAAGCGCTTAAGTGCAATCGAATGGAAAAATCGCCATCTTGCACACGGAGATAGAAGAAAAGGGATTGCAACTTCTAACAATGCCAAAAAGTTCTATCGACGGATTGCCAAACGGCATTCTCACCTTGCCAACATTAGGAAAGATTTTCTCCAAAAAGTTACTACTAATATCAGTCGCAAATACTACCGAATTCGGATAGAGGATTTGAATATCTCCGGCATGATAGCTAATCACAAGTTAGCTGAAGCGGTATCTAGCTGCGGTTTTTATGAGTTCCGACGAATGCTAGCTTACAAGGAAGTGTTTTATGGAACTTGTGTGGAGCTAGTTGATCGCTGGTATCCGTCATCTAAGATGTGTTCGGAATGTGGGAATATTCAACCCATGCCTCTATCTGAACGAGTGTATCGCTGTAATCAGTGCGGATGTGAGAAAGATAGGGACTTCAACGCTTCTATTAATTTAGAGCAAGCCCCATCAGACAGAGTACGTCGGGCAACGGCGGAATTAAAGCCTGTGGACAAGAAGGAGCCGACTCCCTTGGCTGAAGCAGGAAACAAGCAGCGAAATGTTGAGTTTTAAGCGTTTTGTGTAGGAATTGTGTTGCACTAGCTGAATCGGGTTTATTTAGGGACGTGATTGTAACAATCTTTTCGCGCATTTCGCGTAACGTGCGCGCAGTGCGATCTGCCTTTTGCCGCTTACGCACCATTTACCGGATACGCAGCAGCGCTTCGCGATCGCTCCTCAGAAATATCCGTCACACCATCGGGTTAGGACTACTTGCCCTATTCCTAGTCACAACAATCTTTCCTGCAACAGCCCAGCATTCCCCCATTTCCCCAATCGTACAGCGCACCCCCGATGCCTCAACCCAACTCGAACAAGGCAGAACCCTTTACGAAGCAGGGCAATTTACCCAAGCCGCTACTCTTTGGCAACAGGCTGCTCAAAGTTATCAATCTCAAGGCAACCACCTCAAAGTTGCCCTAAGCTTGAGCTACCTCTCGTTAGCGTATCAAGAGTTAGGACAATGGCCCGACGCTCAAAAAGCCATTTCCCAAAGCCTAGAACTCCTCACAAACAACAAACAACCCTTCGACACTTCGGCTCATCTCAGTGCAGGCAAGCTCAGGGCAAGCCAAACAACAACCAACAACCTCATTCTCGCCCAAGCCCTGAATACTCAAGGCAGTCTCCAGCTAGCAACCGGACAAACCGAAGCAGCGTTGAATACTTGGAAACAAGCCGCGATCGCCTACACTAATGCTGGAGATGAAGCTGGAATTCTGGGTAGCCAGATTAACCAAGCCCAAGCCCTACAAACTCTGGGACTGTACCGACAGGCGCAAACAACCTTAGAGCAGCTCAATCAAAAGTTACAAACCCAACCTGATTCCCTGCTCAAAGTCACCGGATTAAGGAGTCTGGGGGTTGCCCTGCAAGTTATGGGAGACCTACAGAAGTCTCAAGCCGTTTTAGAGCAAAGTTTAGCGATCGCTCAGCGTCTTGAGTCATCTCCAGATACCAGCACGATCCTTTTCAGTCTGGGTAATACTGCCAGAGCTTTGAAAGATCATCAAAAATCTTTTAATTATTATCACAAAGCCGCCGAAAATGCAACTACCTCAATTACCAAAGTAGAAGCTCAACTTAACCAACTGAGCCTAAGCGTACAAACCCAAAAGTGGGAAGTTGCTCCAGCCTTATTGTCCCAAATCCAGTCGAGTCTAACTAACCTGCCTCCTAGTCGTGCCGCAGTCTACGCTCAGGTGAATTTGGCTGAGAGCCTGATGACCAAAAGAAGCAATTTACCTGATCAGCTTTCAAAGATTGCTCAGCTGTTGGCTAGGGCTATCCAACAAGCGAGAAGCCTGAAAGACTCAAGAGCTGAATCCTACGCTCTAGGTGAGTTAGGACGGCTTTACGAACAAACACAGCAGTGGTCAGATGCCCAAAAGCTGACTCAGGAAGCTCTAAGTTTGGCTCAAGCGATTAATGCTGACCATATCGCCTACCGATGGCAGTGGCAACTAGGTCGAATTCTTAAACAGCAGGGAAATTTAACTGGGGCTGTAGCTGCTTACACTGAAGCCGTTAACACTCTCCAATCTCTTCGTAGCGATTTAGTTGCTATTAGTTCTGACGTTCAGTTCACCTTTCGAGATAGTGTTGAACTCGTCTATCGGGAGCTAGTTAGATTGCTGTTGGAACTCCCCCCAACCGCTTCATCCTCACTCAAGCCTCAATCTGACCAAGGGGAGGAACCAGAGGGAGTTATCAGTCAGAAAAACTTAGAGAAAGCTCGAAAGCTGATTGAATCACTCCAGTTAGCAGAATTAGACAACTTCTTTCGGGAAGCCTGTTTGAAGACTAAGCCAGAGCAGATTGACCAAGTTGATCCAACAGCCGCGATAATTTATCCCATTATTTTGCCAGATCGTATAGCCGTCATCTTTTCTCTACCAAGGCAATCCTCACAAAAGCCCTGGCTACGCTACTACCAAACCAAGCTACCCCAAAGTCAAGTAGAAAGCGTTCTAGAGCAGCTATTTCAATCTCTCAACCCAGCTTTCTCCAATAAACAGCGTCTTCGGGTTTCCCAACAAGTCTATGACTGGCTAATTCGGCCTGCGGAGGCTCAGTTTGCCCAAAGTGGAGTAAAAACCCTGGTATTTGTGCCTGATGGATCCTTGCGAAATCTGCCGATGGCAGCTCTCCACGACGGACAACACTATCTGGTAGAGAAATATAACATTGCCGTCAGCCAGGGGTTGCAGCTTTTGCAGCCGCGATCGCTAATCCGTAAGCGACTCAAAGTCTTATTGGGCGGTCTCACTGAGGCTCGTCAGGGCTTTTCCGCCTTGCCAGCTGTGGAGTCTGAACTCAATCAAATCGCATCTGAGATGCGTTCTAAAGTACTCCTGAATCAAAAGTTTATCAAAACAACTATTGAAGAGCAGATTTATGCAGAACCGTTTCCCATAATTCACCTCGCCACCCACGCTCAGTTTAGTTCCAATGCAGATAATACGTTTCTCCTGACTTGGGATGGTCGTATCAACGTCAAAGACTTGGATCGATTACTCCGAGGCCGAGAGCAAGAGAATACTAATCCCATTGAATTGCTTGTCCTGAGTGCTTGCCAAACTGCTGTTGGCGATAAGCGAGCAGCTTTAGGATTAGCGGGATTAGCCGTGCGATCGGGGACACGCAGTACCCTAGCAACCTTGTGGTCGGTACGAGACCAATCTACCGCCGAACTCATGGCCCAGTTTTACCGAGAGCTAACCCAAACGGAGGTAAATAAAGCCGAAGCCCTCCGTCAGGCTCAGCTAAAGTTGTTGAAGAAACCTAAGTATGAACATCCCTTTTACTGGGCACCCTTTGTTTTAGTGGGAAATTGGCTTTAATGGTTGTTGGTTGTTTGTTGTTGGTTGTTTGTTAAAGAATATAAATCAATTTTGTTGTTGGTTTTTGGTTGTTGGTTAAGAATACAAAAAATGATGCATAGCCAATATCCCCAACTCCCGACTCCCGACTCCCAACTCCCTATTTTCACGTCAACTCAACCTAAATGTCAGCCAGATGACCGATTAAAAAAGTCTATCTTCAGCTAGATGGCGGATGACGAAGATGGACACTTTTAGATAGCTTAATAACTAAATACTCGGACAGGTATAGTTTTGGAGAGAGTTCTGGATCGTGACTTGGAAAAATGGCTACTTACCTCTTAATCTCTTGTCGGTAAGTTTATCCCTCAAACTCATTCTCATGGCTGGCTTGCCAATACAGGTACAAGCACAGTCAGATTCTGCGATCGCCAATCAAACCTTACCGAGTCGTTCGATAGCTAGCCTGACATTCGAGCCTCCGAAGGAGGGAAAACCCGAGAATACGGAAGGAGGCGCATCGCGTGATGGCGGCGTATGTCCTCAGGATTCAAACACTGTACACCAGCCTGTCACCCTGTTGTTGCCAGCCAATCACTACGGCTTAACGGTGGCAGAACATCCTACGTTCTTTGTTTATGTTCCTCAAACTTCGGCACAAAAGGCACTTTTTGTGCTAAGGGATGAAAACGAAGATTATTACTATCAGAAAACCCTCTCAATTCCTCCCAAGGCAGGTATTGTCAGCTTCAAGCTTCCAGCTGACGCTCCAGTGATAGAAATAGGCAAGGGTTATAAGTGGTCTTTTGTCCTAATTTGTGGAGATACACTAAAGCCAGATAGTCCTAGAGGAGAAGGACGGATTAAACGAATTCAACCGAACCCAGCTTTAAGTAGTCAGCTACAGAATTTGTCACCACTCGAACGTGCTTCATTATATGGGAAGGATGGAATTTGGTACGATACCTTAACCAGTCTGGCTGAACTCAAGCGATCGCAATCTGATAATTTAACCTTAACCGCTAACTGGGAAAAACTATTAAGATCTGTTGGGCTAGAAGCGATCGCCACCAAGCCGCTACTATAATAGAGGTTTAATTTTATATTTCAGGGTTCCATATACTCGATAGCTAATGGCTAATGGCGTGGCGTAGGTACAAAGTTCCACTAATCCATTAACAAACAAATAATTAACAATTAGCAATCGATAAGTAGGTCGGTATAATTAAACCTAAATATGTAAAGTTTTGTAGGGAAAAGAAGCAAGGGTAAAGAAAAAGGATATTTCTTTAACCTGATTCTCTCCTTAACTTCTGTAACATAAATAGGTTTATTTTTGCCCACCTACTTTGTTCATATCAATTCTGGTTGCTAATGATACATGTGGCGAAACCTCAAGCAGCGAATTGGGAAATGGCGGGAGGTACTGATTACTGCTCCTAGCGTGGCAGGATTAGCGATCGCGGCTAGCTCGATGGGATTATTTCAAACTCTAGAATGGGCTAGTCACGACCTATTTTTTCGCCTGCGTCCCAGAGAGCCAGTTGATCCACGCATTGTTATTGTCACTATTGATGAGTCAGATCTAACACAAATAGGTCGTTGGCCAATTTCTGATGCTGTTCTGGCTAAATTGCTCGAGAAACTGAACGCACAGCAGCCTAGGGCGATTGGCTTAGATCTTTACCGAGATATACCAGTAGAACCAGGTCATCAGGAATTGGTGAAGGTGTTTAAGTCTACACCCAACCTGATTGGTGTTGAGAAGGTAGTTGGAAATACGGTTGCGCCTTCGCCTACTTTGAAACAACTTGGTCAAGTTGCTATGGCGGATTTGGTATTGGATGCTGATGGCAAGGTGCGTCGAGGTTTATTAACGATTCAATCTCAAAAGGGTCAAACCAGAGAAAGCCTGGGGGTGAAACTGGCTTTGATGTATCTCAAAAACCAAGGCCTTTCCCTGCAAGTGATTAATGCCGCCAAGAAGCATTATCGGCTGGGTAAAGCTGTATTTATGCCCTTTACGGGAAATGAGGGAGCCTATGTCAATGCTGATGCGGGTGGTTACCAAATTTTCTTGAACTTTCGCGGAACACAAAAGAACTTCCATACGGTATCGATAACGGATGTTCTAGAGAACCGAATACCGCCAAACTTAGTACGCGATCGCCTCGTCTTAATTGGCTCCACCGCACAAAGCCTAAACGACCATTTCTTCACTCCTTATATCACAGAGAATTTCGCTCCCTGGAGCTTCACTAGTCCCAAACGCATGGCTGGTGTAGTGATTCATGCTAATTTAACCAGCCAGATTTTGAGTGCGGCTCTCGAAGGACGACCTTTAATTAAAAGTTGGCCAGAACCTGTCGAGTGGCTGTGGATTTTGAGCTGGTCGTTCGTGGGTGCTACAGTGCGTTGGCTGTGGCTAAAAGGGAATGCATGGAAAACCAGATGGACAGCCATTGGTTTGTGGATTGTTCCGGCAGGAGGCATTCTCTTCACTAGCAGCTATCTAGCCTTTCTGGCAGGCTGGTGGATCCCTGTGGTTTCTCCCTTGTTTGCTTTGGCGGGTTCTGCGATCGCGATCGCAGGCTACCATCGTCTAGAGTTGCAGCGCGACAAAACTGACTTGGAAATCTTGCTGGAGATGACTACCCAGCATCACGATGCCATTGAAGTGGAGTTGCACAACCAAGCACAGGAGGCAGTCAAGGCAAGTGAAAGAAAGCTAGCTCAATTTCTAGATGCTGTGCCTGTAGGGGTGATAGTCATTGATGCAACGGGCAAACCTTACTTTACCAATCAGAAGGCACAGGAGTTACTAGGCAAAGGGGTCGTGTCGTCAGCCACCATCCTTGAATTGGCAGAGGTTTATCAGTACTATGTCGCGGGTACTGATCAGATTTACCCTGTAGAAAATTTAGCGATCGTGCGAGCATTGAGAGGCGAACATGCCACCGTAGATGATCTAGAAATCCATCAAGGAGACAAAATTATCCCCATAGAAGCTTGGGGAACCCCTATCTACGATGAATCTGGCAATATTACTTATGCGATCGCCGCCTTTAAAGACATCACGGAACGCAAACGCGCCCAAGATGCACTCAGACAGGCAGAAGAAAAGTATCGCAGCATCTTTGAAAATGCCCTTGAAGGCATCTTTCAGACTACGCCTGACGGACGTTATATCAATGCTAATCCTGCCTTAGCACAACTCTACGGCTACAACTCTCCTCAAGAGTTGATGGAAACTCTCAGTGAGATTGAGCATCACCTGTACGTTAATCCCAATCGTCGTCATACGTTTGTCGAATTAATGGAGAAGCAGGGGGCTGTATCTGGGTTTGAGTCCCAAGTCTATCGCAAAGATGGCAGCATCATTTGGATTAGTGAAAATGCCCGTGCTGTCTATGATGACAATGGAGTACTGCTCTACTATCAAGGCTTCATTGAGGACATCACTGAACGCAAACAGGCAGAAGCACAGCGTGAGCAGTTCACCGATGTACTCTATCAACTCAACCAGGCAAATCAACGCTTTGTACCGCATCAATTTCTTCAGCTATTGAACAAACAAAGCATCGTTGATGTCCAATTAGGTGACCAGGTGCAGCTAGACATGTCTATTCTCTTTGCCGATATTCGCAATTTCACCACGCTGTCGGAAAAGATGACTCCAGAAGACAATTTCAAATTTATCAATGCTTACCTAGGTCGCATGGAGCCAGTTATCCGGGAAAATAATGGCTTTATTGATAAATTCATTGGCGATGAAATTATGGCTCTATTTAGCGGCAGTGCTGATGATGCGGTTCAAGCCGGAATCAAAATGTTACGCCGACTTGCAGCCTACAACACAACCAGGACTACAGAAGAACGTCCACCCATTCACATCGGTATCGGTATCAACACAGGTTCTTTGATGCTAGGGACAGTAGGGGGTTCTCAACGCATGGATGGTACTGTAATTAGTGATGCTGTCAATTTAGCCTCTCGTTTGGAAGGGCTGACAAAAGAGTATGGGGTGTCGTTATTAATTTCCCATCACACGTTCGTCCGTTTAAACCACCCCATTGAGTTTGCGTTCCGTATTATTGATCGGGTAAAGGTTAAAGGCAAATCAAAAATGGTGTCCGTCTTTGAAGTCTTTGATGCCGATCCACTAGAACTTCGAGCAGGTAAGCTAGTGACAAAAGCAACATTTGAAGAAGCCCTGTTTCTTTACAATACGAACTATTTTCGGGAAGCCGCACGGTTATTTCAGAATTGTCTAGAGATTGTTCCTGAAGATACAGCGGCTCAAATTTATCTAAAACGCTGTCAACAACAAGCGATCGCGGTTCTAGTCGATTAATTCTAGATTCTGGTTCAACGGCTGATTGCTAACATAGTTGAACAGCTTGGTTATTTGTTGTTAGTTGTTTGTCTAAGCACTCACCAACAACCAACAACCAACAACCAACAACCAATTAAAAGAGAGGGGAGTAGTGGGTTTATTTGAAGATTTCAATCGGTTTCTGGAAAACCGTCTAGAGGAATTTCTACGCAATAATCCCCATCTAGAGTTACAGGCACTAGATGAACAACTACGGGAGCAAGAAAAAGACACCCTGCGGTTGATTGTTGACTTACAGGGGCAGAAAAAGAATTTAGAAGGCGAAATTCTGGCGATCGCTCAAGACATTCAACGCTGGCATGTGCGAGTTGAAAAGGCGAAATCTCACAACAGAGATGATTTAGCTCAAGCTGCTCAAGAGCGAGAAGCCTCTCTCTTACGTCAAGGGAACCAGCATTGGGGACAAATGGAAGGTGTCAAGCAGCAAATTACACAAGCCAAGGAACTACTCAGCCAGATTCAAACCCGTCGCCAAGAAGTACAAGCCAAAACTAAAGAAGTAGAAGCAAGCCGTGCTGGTGCTAAAACACACTCTAGCTCAGAGACATTTGGCTGGAACCAGGGTAACAAGAGCAAGAGTTATAGTGGGGCAGATCCACTAGAGGAAAAGTTTAAGCGCTGGGAAACGGAAGAAGAGTTGGAGCAGATGAAGCGGAATTTAGGTCATTAGGGCATTGAGTATTACTTAGGTTAAAAAGCCCAATCTCTAACTTGAAAATAGGGAGTCGGGAGTCGGGAGTAGGGAGTCGGGGAAGAGAATTTTCATTCTTTCGTAGTGAGAGAAGAGATCATGAAGTCTGTCTTGAAAATAGGGAGTCGGGAATCGGGAGTCGGGAAGAAGAGAAATTTTCAGACCTTCTTGGTGCGCGCAGTGCATGGCGTCTAGCTTCTTAAGTCCTTTCTCACCTGTTCGGATTCAGGACGACTAATCATAAAAGAGATGGATCGAGCTGGCTTAAACGCTGGCGTCGCTGAAGCTTGGTCTAAAAAACCATAATTTTGTGTATTTGTCAACTCTCCAAGGGGTGGTATTTGACCTTGATTCGCATCGGATAGAGTGGGTTGCTGCTGGAGAAACCAACCTGTGAATTTTCTGTAGTTAGATGCGATCGCCAACAAAGCTCCACCCAAGAGAAACACTGGTAGAGGAACAGTGAAGTGTTTCATCCACTGGTATATTTCTACCATCCCAAACAAAATCAGAACGCTGATCATCCACACCTTCATAACTCGGTTCCTCGCCCTATATGAATTGTTTAGTCCCTACTCATAAGATAAAGCGCGAGAGGCAACATCTGCATCTCACGCTCGACAATAATTGCTTGATTAAACTATGAATGACTATACCTTAGCAGCCACTTGACCGGGTTTAGCCGTCAACCGTTCGTAAGTTGATCGCATTTTCAAACCGACGAGAACCTGGAATAGTCCAGAGCCATTATTAGAACCAGGATAATCTGGATGCTTGAGCATCAGCTCAGTCATCTCACCGTAGAACTTAGTAGAGGTATTGCTGAGGTGACTTTCGATATAAATCATCTCTTCGAGATTGTCGAACTGACCATCCACTTCTAGGACAGAAACATCGTGACCATAGTAGCTGTCTGGACCATAGAAGAGTTTGATACCAGGGTAGGCGCAGGTAAGCTTACGACCACAAGGTCTCCAGTCAATGGTTGACCCTTCATCAAATAGATAGACTGGCTCAAAGCCTTCCACACCATCTCGCTGAACTAGACGCACGCGCAGAATCTTGTTTTCCTTGTCTTCCTTGAGCAGTTGAGTCGGCAAAATCTGGATAACAACGTCAGCAAATTCTTTCTGCGGCTCGATGTAAGCTGTAAAGTCTGGTCGTCTAGAATTAATCGCCGCTAGGACATCTTCGTAGCGGTGGCCTCGCTCTGCCATGTCTCGCTGGATTTTCCAGTTAATCTTGACCTCATCGCTGATGTCAAGGTAGACGCTGAAATCAAGAAGCGATCGCACCCGCTCATCATACAGAGGGTGAAGCCCCTCAATTACAATAACTTTGTTTGGCTCAACTCGCTCCGGTGGGTCAATTTCACCCGTTTCATGGTTATAAATTGGCTTATTAATCGCCTGACCTTCCTTGAGCGCTTTGATTTGCTCATACATGAGGTCAAAGTTATTTGCCTTAGGATTAAGGGCAGTAATGGCTTGCTCTTTACGCTGTTTGCGATCCAGACTGTGATAGTCATCCAGACAAATAACTGTCATGAACTCTTCGCCAAATAAGTCGGTCAATCGACGTAGAAACGTTGACTTACCGCATCCAGAGTCTCCGGCTACACCGATTAATACCACGCGGTCCAGCTGAGTGGTCATATCTTCCCTCTAAGCAAAATTACATTATCAAAAGAATTTTCAGCAAGCCAAATCCTCAGCCTAGGGTCAACCCATCTGTTTAGAATGCGGCTTTGTAACACATTATGAAGGCATAACGTGTATAAATACGCTCCCTCAGGGAAGACTCAAGCAAGGCACGGCGTAAGTATTTAGTACTAGCTGCTTAATGTGGATCTTACCAAAATGAGCTTACCCATTCAAGGGATCATTTAGATAGCTTGGGCTGTCGCGCCTTGGATGTGGCGTCGGCGCTAACAAAATAACTAGTTTTTCGCTGGTGTCCACAACGCTATGAGCCTAGCACTTTATCCTCTGAACGTCAGCGTTGTGGGGCTTAGCCTAGTACGGAAGATGCCTTACCTAAGTTCTGTAAAGAAAAAATGAAATTGACTCGATATTGACAGTTTTTGAGCCAATCAATGGTTAACCTTGTAAATAATCGGCTTTTCCATGAAACATAAAAACTGTAAACAGGACTGACCATAGCTTTACAATGTTACGTGATTAGTGCTTTCCTAAGCTCTAGGGAAGTCAATCCAGGCTCCGACAGTGGAGTCGGCTTGTGGTGGAAAGGGCAAGTCTAGCAACATACTAAAGTCTGGTTTGGAGATATTGAAGCAATGTACAGTCCTAGCGCGGCTGCAAATTCCGCCAATACTACGGAATTCGGTACTCGCATGTTTGTTTACGAAGTGGTGGGTCTACGTCAGAACGCAGAAACTGACAAAACAAACTACCCCATTCGTCAGAGTGGCAGCGTGTTTATCACAGTGCCTTACAGCCGCATGAATCAAGAAATGCAGCGGATTACTCGCATGGGTGGCAAAATTGTCAGCATTCATCCTCTTTCTGCTGACAATGGAGCGAATGGAAAAGCCGAATCAAAAGCTGAACCGAAAGCTGAGCAGCAGCAAACCCAGTCAGAAGAGAAAGGCAAACCAATGACTCAAGCAAAACCAAAAGCTGACATTCCCGTCAATATCTACCGTCCTAATGCTCCTTATATCGGTCGATGTATCGGGAATGAAGAACTGGTTAAAGAAGGTGGTATCGGCACTTGCCGTCACCTGACTTTCGACATTTCCGGAGGCGACTTGCGCTATCTGGAAGGTCAAAGTATTGGTATCATCCCAGCGGGAACAGATGACAAAGGCAAACCTCACAAGCTTCGGCTTTACTCGATTGCCTCAACTCGTCACGGAGATAATAAGGATGACAAAACTGTATCCCTGTGTGTTAGACAGCTGGAATACAAGCATCCTGAGACAGGTGAAACAGTTTACGGCGTTTGCTCGACCTACCTGTGTCATCTCAATGTAGGAGACGAATTAAAAATCACCGGGCCAGTAGGCAAGGAGATGTTGTTACCAGAAGATCCGAACGCCAACATCATTATGATGGCGACCGGAACTGGAATTGCACCCTTCCGAGCTTTTCTCTGGCGGATGTTCAAAGAGCAGCACGCTGACTATAAGTTCAACGGCTTGGCTTGGCTAGTCTTCGGTGTTGCCACGACTCCCAACCTTCTCTACAAAGAAGAGTTGGAACAGTTACAGCAGGAATTCCCAGATAACTTCCGTCTGACCTATGCCATCAGCCGTGAACAAAAGAATTCTGAAGGCGGCAAAATGTACATCCAACACCGAGTTGCCGAACACGCTGACGAACTCTGGAACTTAATTCAGCAAGAAAACACCCACACTTACATATGCGGTCTTAAGGGAATGGAAGACGGCATTGATGCTGCACTTACAGAGGCGGCTCAAAAGCAAGAGGTGGTTTGGTCTGATTACCAGAGACAAATCAAGAAGCAAGGTCGCTGGCACGTTGAAACTTACTAAGTTGGTGTGGGGCTAAACTCAAGCTGCAACCAACTACCATCAAACGATGGAAATAGCGCGTCTGCATGTCTCAGCTTAAAGTCTGGGTGGTAGACGCGCTAATTATCTAACAAATAACTTCTATCAGATTGTTTTAAGGCTATAGTCAAAAGCCGACAACCAACCTTCATGTAATAGCAAGGATGAAAGAACCTAGGCCGAAAGGCCATACACTCAGCTAGATTTGTGAGCCAGTTTCTACTAAATCAGCACTATATAAGTGAGCCTAATTACTACTGACGCTTTTGGTAAAAACTCGCAAAGACTCGACTAACTGCATTTTTAAAGCTATGCTTAACACAACTAGGCGAATATGTCAAGGTTTTAGTTAAAGGCATCCTTGAGTACTGTTCGTGCTGCTAAATGATTGCGAGTTGAAGTGAGAATTTCTGCTTCGCGCTCTAGACGTGCCGCTGTATCCTGCATTTCTAATAGAGTCTGCTGTTCTGAGGCTACGCCAGCAAGATTGCTAGCAACCCAGTAAGACAGTTCAATCGGTAAATCGGGGAGGTCTTCTGGTAGCTCAATTTTCTGGTCTGTCAACTTAGCAGAAAGATGTACAACATCTCGCAGTAGCTGTTCGACCGAAGTAGATAATGTTCTCAGGTCTTTTTCGGTTTGCTGGTCTTCAATCCATTCGACTAGCCCAATTCGATAAGGCTTCTCGCGGACATATTCCAAAACTCGAAAGCGCTGCTGCCCTAACGTCAATATTTTCATCCGGTCGTCGGGCAATCGCTGGAAATGGATGATTTCAGCACAGCAGCCAACGGCGGCGGGTTGTCCTTGAACGGGGTCCCACATTAACACCCCAAATCGGCGATCGCTATCTAAAATCGTGTTCATCATGATTCGATAGCGAAATTCAAAAATGTGCAGGGGTAGAGGACGCCCTGGGAACAGAACCACTTCAGGTAGTGGAAATAAAGGGAGTTCTCTAACAGCAATTGATGAAGAGGATGCCATTGTGCCTTGGTAAAAAAGGTAACTGCGCTTCTTTACTTACTTTAACGGATTTCTCCTGGCACAAGAACCAGAGAAACCCGTTAAAGTGTCACTTTAATTAGCAAAAACCTCTCTTGAGATTTGTAATAGCCCAACTCTATAGCTTAACTTCAATATCCACGCCGGCTGGCAAGTCAAGTTTCATCAGAGCGTCAATGGTTTTAGAAGAAGGCTGATAAATATCTATAATGCGACGGTGAGTCCGTGTTTCAAAGTGTTCCCGTGAATCTTTGTCTACGTGGGGCGATCGCAACACACAGTATATGCGACGACGTGTGGGCAATGGAATCGGCCCGATCGCTGTGGCATTTGTTCGGTTAGCGGTATCGACAATCTTCTCGCAAGAGGTGTCAAGTAATCGGCGATCAAAGGCTTTAAGACGAATACGAATTTTTTGTTGCTGAATTGCTGCCATTTTTTAGTTGTCCAGGTTCTGAGTAGAAATTCTTGATTTTTTTTTAGCAAAAGGCGAACTAACGCCTCGGAAGTTTTGGGTTAGAGAGAGTTGACGTTAGAAAAACGTACTTTCGAGCAACAACTCATTTATCACGCTTCCTATTTTAAGTCAAGCCAGAGCAATCAGGAGCAGAAAAGCTTTTGCCTTTCTGCTCCTGATCAGCTTATACCCGTGCTACTTGAGGATTTTTGAAACGACACCCGCACCGATGGTACGACCACCTTCACGGATAGCGAAGCGCATTCCTTGTTCAATAGCGATGGGGTTAATCAGCTCCACCGTCATCTTAATGCGATCGCCGGGCATGACCATTTCAGGTTGACTGCCATCGTCAGCTGTAAATGCATTGATGGTACCCGTCACGTCGGTAGTCCGGACGTAGAACTGAGGGCGGTATCCAGAGAAGAATGGAGTGTGACGACCACCTTCTTCCTTCTTCAGGACATACACCTCAGATTCAAACTGAGTGTGGGGGGTAATTGAACCGGGTTTGGCGATTACCATTCCCCGTTCAATATCTTTTTTCTCAATACCTCGGAGCAGAATCCCCGCATTGTCTCCAGCCATCCCTTCTTCGAGACTCTTCTTGAACATCTCAATGCCGGTGACGGTTGTTTCGCGAGTATTCCTGATTCCCACCAGCTCCACTTTGTCGCCGATTTTGACCTTACCCCGCTCAATCCGACCTGTAGCTACAGTACCACGACCTGTGATGGTGAAGACATCTTCTACTGCCATCAGGAAAGGCTTATCAATCTCCCGTTCCGGCGTAGGAATGTAAGAGTCCACGTTGTCCATCAAAGTGTAGATTTTATCAACCCACTCGTTATCACCCTTCTGGGTTTTGGGGTTGCTGCTCATGGTTTCTACAGCCTGCAAAGCCGAACCCGCAACTATGGGAATATTGTCCCCATCAAATTCATAACTACTGAGGAGTTCGCGGACTTCCAGTTCTACCAGTTCTAGCAGTTCTTCGTCGTCCACCATGTCTTGCTTGTTCAAGAAGACAACCAGATTGGGGACACCTACCTGTTTAGCCAACAGGATATGTTCCCGCGTCTGAGGCATCGGGCCATCAGCGGCTGACACCACGAGGATTGCTCCGTCCATTTGAGCAGCGCCTGTGATCATATTTTTCACATAGTCAGCGTGCCCTGGACAATCCACATGAGCATAGTGGCGGTTTTCCGTTTCGTACTCAACGTGGGCGGTATTAATCGTAATCCCCCGCGCCTTTTCCTCTGGTGCCGCATCAATCTCATCGTACTTTCTCGCTTGCGCTTGACCCAGCGCGGCAAGCGTCATTGTGATTGCAGCAGTCAGCGTAGTTTTGCCGTGATCTACGTGACCAATCGTACCGATGTTGACGTGAGGTTTATTCCGTTCAAACTTTGCGCGTGCCATGAATTACGTATTCCTTTTCCTTTTTATGCGTTCCCTTTGCTCTTAGCGATGATGGCTTCAGCCACATTGCGAGGCACCTCATCGTAGTGGCTAAACTCCATCGAGAAGATACCTCGACCCTGGGTCTTAGACCGGATATCCGTAGCATAGCCAAACATCTCTGCTAGTGGAACTTTGGCAGTAACTTTGGCGATGCCTTGTTCAGATCCCATGCCTTCAATTTGACCACGGCGGGAGTTGAGGTCACCCATGACATCTCCGAGGAAATCTTCAGGTACTTCAACCTCAACTTTCATCATAGGCTCTAACAGTACAGGCGAAGCTTTCATTACGCCATCCTTAATCGCCATTGACCCAGCGATCTTAAATGCCATTTCCGAAGAGTCTACATCGTGGAATGACCCATCAACTAGGGTAGCTTTCAAATCAATGACCGGATCCCCAGCCATAATCCCAGATTCACAGGCTTCTTTCATGCCCTGCTCAGCTGGTGAAATGTACTCTTTCGGTATAGCACCACCCACAATTTTGGAGACAAATTCAAAGCCAGTGCCAGGATCTCCCGGCTCCAATTCAATCACAACGTGACCGTACTGACCTTTACCACCACTTTGGCGAATAAATTTGCCTTCAGTTTTAATGGCTTTACGAATTGTTTCTCGGTAAGCTACCTGCGGCGCACCGACGTTAGCTTCTACCTTGAACTCTCGCAACATCCGGTCTACTAGAATTTCTAGGTGTAGCTCACCCATTCCCGCAATTACGGTTTGGTTGGTTTCTGAATCTACACTGACGCGGAAGGTTGGATCTTCTTCCGATAAGGATTGAAGAGCTTTGGAAAGCTTCTCCATATCCTGCTTGGTTTTCGGTTCCACAGCCACTGAGATCACTGGTTCTGGAATAAACAAAGATTCCAGTATAATTGGTGATCCTTCTTCGCAAATTGTATCTCCCGTAAAGGTATTTTTCAGACCCAGAGCGGCTCCCAAGTCTCCAGCCCGCAGCTCATCAACCTCAATTCGGTCGTTCGCTTTCAATACAATTAAGCGAGAGATGCGTTCTTTTTGATCCTTAGTGGAGTTGAGAATGTAGCTGCCCTTCTTCAAAATGCCAGAGTATACCCTGAGGAAGGTTAAACGACCAAATGGGTCTGACATAATCTTGAAAGCTAGAGCTGACAGGGGAGCATCATCATCAGCTATTCTTTCGGCTACTGTACCATCTGGCAGCGTTCCTTGAATTGCCGGAACATCGATTGGAGCTGGTAGGTAATCGACGACGGCATCCAACAGCAGCTGGACTCCTTTGTTTTTGAAAGCCGAACCGCAAAGCACGGGAACGATAGTTCCAGCAATTGTTCCTTTGCGAAGTGCCTGACGAATTTCGTCTTCAGTTAGTTCTTCACCTTCCAAGTACTTCTCAATTAAAACTTCATCGGTTTCGGCCACCGATTCGACTAACTTGGCTCGGTACTCTTCGGCTTGAGCTTTGACCTCTTCTGGAATTTCTGTATCTTCAATATCCGTTCCCAGGTCGTTGGTGTATATCGTCGCTCGCATCCGAACCAAGTCAACGATACCCCTTAGATCGCTTTCGCTACCTATCGGGATTTGGATCGCCACCGCATTAGCTCTCAGGCGATCGCGCAATTGAGCGTATACCTTAAAGAAATTCGCTCCCGTTCGATCCATCTTGTTGATGAACGCGATTCTTGGCACCTTATAGCGGTCTGCTTGACGCCATACTGTCTCAGATTGAGGTTGTACACCTCCTACCGAGCAGAAAACAGCAATCACGCCATCTAATACCCGCATTGAACGCTCAACTTCAATCGTGAAGTCAACGTGACCTGGCGTATCAATAATATTAATCCGATGATCTTTCCAGCTCGTGCTGATGGCGGCGGCAGTGATCGTGATTCCTCGCTCCCGCTCTTGCTCCATCCAGTCCGTAACAGCTGTTCCTTCATGGACTTCACCGATTTTATGAACGATCCCCGAGTAATATAGGATACGTTCTGTTGTTGTTGTCTTGCCCGCATCAATGTGGGCTGCAATCCCGATATTGCGTACTCTTTCAAGCGGGATGGTACGTGCCACAGCTACCTCCTTCGTCTCTGCCGCCAGTCTTTAACACGTTACTATCTGTTTACGATTGTATAGTTTGTTTAAACTTTTAGACATTTGCGGACATGAGTATGATCCGAACAGATTATTCTAGGCATCCCTAGTCTGCTATTAGTACCGATAGTGTGCAAAAGCTTTATTTGCCTCTGCCATCCGATGAGTTTCTTCACGCTTGCGAATTGCATTTCCTGTGTTATTTGCAGCATCCATCAACTCATTGGCTAATTTGCTAGCCATTGTCCGACCGGGTCTAGTCCTGGAAAAATGAATTAGCCAACGCAGTGCTAGAGTAGTTCCTCGATCAGAACGGACTTCCATCGGCACCTGATAGGTGGCACCACCGACTCGGCGAGCTTTCACTTCTACTAACGGCGTCACGTTTCGCACTGCCGTTTCAAATGTTTCTAAAGGATCGCCACCTGTACGTTCCTCAATAGTTTTCATGGCGTCGTAGATAATTCGATAGGCAAGAGATTTCTTGCCATGACGCATAATCCGCCGCACCATCATGCTGATCAGGCGACTATTGTAGACCGGATCGGGAGGAACAGGACGTTTTTTAATAACCGCACGACGAGACATAGTAACCCTATATGTAAATAAACAATAGCGACTGTCGAGAATCTACTTACTCAACCTGAACACCCTATGGAGGTTCAGTTTACGTTCTCTCATTCCCGATAACGAGATGAGAGTCGTAACCGCGCTAGCACGTCGCACCGCTAACGGGGCTGGTTTTCCTGTTTTATCGGCTCTTATCTATAGCTACTGTATTAATGACACAGAACTCTAGACCGCTCACCTTTGCAGGAAACTTAGATGCATGTCTATCCGGCAACCTGCGGCAGACTAATGTATCCAATCGAGAGCTACTCCTAAGGGAGAGTCATTCTTCTTCACTCAGCATAGCTGATACCCACGACAATCTTGGAGGTTGAACAACAACCTCCCAAGTTACTAAAGCGCAGATAGCCTTTAGGCTTTCTTGGGCCGCTTGGTTCCGTACTTGGAACGCCCTTGACGCCGATCTTTAACTCCGGCTGTGTCTAACGTCCCTCGAATAATGTGATATCGAACCCCGGGTAAGTCTTTGACACGACCTCCCCTGATCATCACGACGGAGTGTTCTTGTAGGTTATGACCAATCCCTGGGATATAGGCCGTTACTTCAAAGCCAGATGTTAGACGAACCCTGGCTACTTTTCTCAGAGCTGAGTTCGGTTTCTTGGGCGTTGTTGTATATACTCTCGTGCATACGCCTCGACGCTGGGGACATTGTTTTAGCGCCGGTGACTTGGTCTTTTTCTGGGCTTTGGATCGTTCGCTACGAATGAGCTGCTGGATAGTGGGCATGAGTTAAGGCGCGTACAGCTCCCTTAATAGTTCTAATTATTCACAAATTCTAAGTATATCGCTCTTTTAGACATACTGTCAATCGAAAGGGTAGCGTTTCTTCCCAATGGTAGATGGATGTGGAAGAAATGCCATTGGTCAGCGATCGCTAAATTAGAGCGGCTATTGTTGCCAGTAATTAGATATAAAAGTACAACTCAGTACTGACAACAAGCTGGCTTGGATAACAAGTAAAGACTTCAGCCTCTAGAGGGTAAAGTTGTTTATACCTCTACACGAAAAGAATTGCCACAACCACAACTTTCGATCGCGTTAGGGTTGTGAAATCGAAAGCCTCCTCCCATTAGGTCTTCTGAATAGTCTAACGTTAGACCTGTGATGTAGTTAAAGCTGTTTTCGTCTACGATGACAGGGATGCCATCACACTCATAGACGCGATCGCTAGAATTCATCGCTTCGTCAAAGTCAATCGTATAGTAAAGCTCTGCACAACCACCTCTTTGAACACCCAGGCGTAATCGCGTCTCTAGGTTCTGACGCCTCGACTGAAGGCGTTTAATTTCACTGGCGGCAGCTTTACTAAGATTAATCATTGGTTAAGGAAAAACTCGATATGGATAGCCTAGGCTACATCACTTTCACCTAAATTTTGCATTCTCAAAGATAAAGCAAGCTTTCAAAGTAGTTAGCCGCTGATTAACGAATCCACATCAAAGAACAGCGGCTAAAGGTATCCATAACAGAGCGAGGACAACTTCCCCCAACTGCTGCCTGACTTTTTGCTTTACCTACTTTCCTTCAGGCTTGCTGCGCGCGTAGTCATCTTCAAACCGAATAATGTCATCTTCTCCCAAGTACTCCCCGTTCTGAACCTCAATTAAGACTAGAGGAATAACGCCTGGATTTTCTAGCCGATGAGAATGTCCTTGAGGGACATAGGTCGATTGATTTTGATGAACTATCTGTACTTTATCGTTACAAGTGACCTTAGCCGTTCCACTGACTACAATCCAGTGCTCACTCCGGTGGTAGTGCATTTGCAAGCTGAGGCGGTGACCGGGCTTCACTTCAATTCGCTTGATTTTGTACCCTCTTCCTTCTTCCAGAATGGTGAAGGAACCCCAAGGCCGAAGGTCTGTGGTGGCGACGCCTTCAGCAGTTAGAGAGGTGGGTAGAGTAAGTGCCGAAATTTGAGAAACTTCTTGCGACTGAACCATATTTTTTCTCCGGAGAACGGCTACACAATTGCGAAAAACTTGTTGATTAGGTAGTGCTATTTTGAGCTTAAGCACTATAGAGCAACCTAACCAAAACCCACCATAGCAAATCAGCCTCGGTGTTTGTCACGAGTAAGCTGGTTAAGTTGCTCTATTTATATCAAGTCTTAACATGAGAAGATTTGGCTTTGCACAATCTTTAAATAACAGCCAGCTCCTAGGAAAATAAAAGTCAGGAGTTAGGGAGGGAATTTTTCATCCAAGGTTTGTGTACTCGCTTTCATGGTGTCTCTTGCAAAAGTAGGGATGAACCTTTAGGGAAGAGAGGGTCGGAAGATGCCAAGAGCATTGTGAACACGAGCAGCGGTATCGGGAGATCTGTCAAGCAGTTGACCCCCTAGATAAAGTCCAGTTGAGCTGCCTCCGTCAAGATTTAGGGCGTCGATCGCTCCCAACTGCTGTATCAACTGAGCTGTTTCTGTTAAACTCGGACCACGACCACCGACCCGACCGTGAATCGTGGCAATAATTAGAGTGCCAGCAGGAGTGATACCGATGCAGGAGCGGATAGCAGATTGTTGAGTAAAAGAATCACTAAACTGTTCGCCTTTGGCGTCTAAGACAATTTGCCTATTTTGTAGTAAAAGTGGGCCAGCACCCAAGATGTGGGGGTAGCGAGCGAAGTCAGCAGGTGTAGTGCTACGGTCAATCCGAACTGGTGTACCAATGCTGAGAGAGCTTAGAGAATCAGCAACAACATTAGTGCTATTGGTACGTAGGGTTAATAGGTACCCATTTGTAGGGATGGGAAAGGTCATCTGACCCGCAATACCTCCTGGCATCTGGGCAGTAATCTGGTTATTTTGGACAAAAATTAGGACTTCATTATCCGTTAGTGGGGTGTAAGTTGGTCCCCACTCCGGGGTGTAGCGGGCAATTCCCGGCTGGACGTAGGCACTGTTGAGAAAGAGTACTGGTAGACGTACTCCTGTTGAGGCGATGAAGGTTTCCTGAAGACTGAGGCGTCCGAATTTAAATTGACCACTATTATTCCAGGCGATCGCACCCCGATTTAGAATCGGCCCGGAAAACCATCTACCATCGCGGCGAATTGCACCCAAAGGCAACTGATTCTTGCGATTGAAAAAGCCAGCGTTAATCGCGGCAGCCGCCTGCCACAACTGGGCTGTTTGAATGAGTGGGGCAGTTCCTAGCTGAGTAGCAGGGTTACTCCAAATTGGGCGGAAGCTGACACCGGAGGTGCGTGGATTAACTTCTAGCCATACGACAGGGAATCGAGACTCTCCTAGGTTCACGTACTGCTGACGCCATCGTATTCCTGGTGCCCAAAGAATTTCTTTCTCTACTAGGGAATCTGACCGCAGGTCGAGTACTAAGCGATAAGGGTTAGGTACGCTAAAAACCTGTAAACGCTTACCTTCTGGGATAGATACGCGCAGTAGAGTTTGGTTCTGGGCATTGTCGAGTCGGATGACGGGTTGAGCGATTGGTGGCACAACAGGTACGGGTGCTGTGTCTTCGATCTCTTGCCTTTGCTCAACTACTGGAGGAGCATTAAAACGGGCGATGAGTGAAGGGTCAGCTATTGCTTCAAATGCGATCGCACCTTCAGTGCGTAAATCTCTAACTTGCCAGGGAGTCGGACGATCTAAATCAACAATAATACGCGACCCCCACGGCTGAGTCTCCAAATGAATATTCTCTACCCGTGCAGGTACTGAATAGATTCGCAGCGCATCGCCCTGAACTTGCAGTTGCCAACCCGCTATTCTGGCAAAATCGGTCACATCTAGATATCGATAAGAACCACTTAGCTTACTAGGGAGGACGAGAGGTGTACTTGGAGGATAGGAGAACCACTGTACTGGCTGCCGAGTAAAATCTCTAGTACTCAATAATTCCATCCCTACAGTTTGCGTTAGCCCTACGTCACTTATGCCAGTGCGAACCGATTTTCCTAGCTTCCACTGCTTCCAAGCCACCCGAAATACTCGACCATTTAAAGCTATTTGGGAACCTTGCCGAATTACCTGAGGTGAAACTTGTGACAACAACTGTGCCTGACGCCGAGTACTAGAGTTATTAGCAACGGGTGGCAGTTGATCTAGGCGAGGCACACTTGGCAAGATTGAGGAACTAAGCTGGTTTTTTTGAGACGATACCTGTAACAACGGTGAGGTGTTCGCGTTATCCACAACAGGTGGCAGCTGACTCAGCATTGCTAACGTGCTTTGCATGATCAGTGGCTCAATCATTTCAATTTGCGTACTTGCTAAGCCAAGTGATGACTTTAGGAGAGTTAGGAATAAAAGGGCACTTGTACACTTTGATATTAGACTTGTCTTGAAAATCGGGAGTCGGGAGTCGGGAGTCGGGAGTCGGGGAAAGAGACTGTCCTGTTTTCGTTGTGTACTCGCTTTCATGGTGTCTCTTGCAAAAACAGCCACCCACGGGCAAGATGCCCATCCTACAAAAATCATTTTTTCTAGGGGAAGATCGCCTTTTTTGTTAGCGATCGCGTTCTCCATTCTCCCTTCCCCGTTAAAATTGCCTTTCGCGTACAGTTCTTCATTAGCATCCAAGGAGTAGAGTCTAATACGCAACAGTCCTTTTGCCTCGCCAATTTCTGTCTTTGGCGTTATTTTTCCGAGCATCCAGTCGCCTTTTTGACCAAAATCTTAGACTTGAGAAGTATAATTTTACTCTTGGGGCTTGGGCAGGATATCAAGAAATAATGACTGGATTGGCATCGCCTTGTCTATTAGAGCTTCATAATAGGAAGGAAGTTAGAACCCCAAGAGCAGTCTAACTTCTCCAAATGCGGAAGTAACCCTGTCTTTACAAGCCGCCAAGAACGTTATGCTGAAGGATATAAACCTTGTCAGTGACCTAAACCCTGTTTATGAAAATTTTTTATTGAGCTTAGTTTATTTAATTTGATTTGCCCTACCAGAAATTTAAATAACTTTCTGTATTCAAAGATACGGTTTTCCACCCTGTCCGACTAGGGATTGCTACAGCAGGGCATTTCCTATATCATGGCTACTCTGTCAAGTCGGCAGAGTGTCGCTGTCTGAATTTGAGTTTTAAGAGATTCTTTCCAGCGCCAGAGTACTTTATCCCTCTTGGCAGTAGCTAAGTGAATTAGTTTACTCAAACGATTGAAGCACCCAAGACTTTTTAATCGTCTAGCTCTTAGGTCGAATGAACTGTATCCGTCGTCACATGAGCTGGTAGCTTTGGTGTTATTCGCGATCGAGAACTCATCAAATAATCAGTACAGAAGGATTTTTAGATTCCCCGTTAACGTAATTTGTTTCTAATTTTTCCATGCTTTGTAGGTCGTGAAAGGTGTAATCGGCTAGTAAGTTAACGGTCATCAGCCCGTAAGCTTTGTAACTTTCGTAATTTTGTATCAGTAAAAACAGTGAATCATCGTCATCAAATGGGTAACAGGAGCATCAACAAGAACATCAAAGAAAATCAACAAAGCAAGCTGTGGAATGAGAGCGAAAAGCCTTTCCCAGGTCAACGCTGGTTGGTGGAAGAACGAGATGCATGTGGAGTTGGCTTCATTGCGTCTCAAAACGGCACGGCGACGCATGAACTAATTGAACAGGCGTTATCAGCTTTAGGCTGTCTGGAACACCGGGGTGGTTGTAGTGCCGACCAAGACTCTGGAGATGGTGCGGGTTTAATGACTGCCATTCCCTGGAACCTGTTTAAGCAGTGGTTTGCTCAAGCAGAAATTTCTATGCCGCCAACTGACCAGTTAGGGGTGGGCATGTTTTTTCTTCCTCACGATGAGACACTCGGCAACAAAATTCGTGCAATTGTTGAAGAAGTGTTGGGGCAAGAAAACTTGACCGTGCTGGGCTGGCGCGTAGTGCCAGTGAACCCTTCAATCCTCGGCATTCAAGCACGAGAAAACCAACCGAAAATCGAACAGGTGATAGTAAGCTCCCAAAATCAGCGGGGAGATGAGCTGGAACGCACTCTCTACAAGATGCGGCGTCGGATTGGTACGGCTTTAGAGGCGGATGGTACTTTAAAGTGGTCTGACGATGTTTACATGTGCTCGTTCTCCAATCGCACGATTGTCTATAAAGGCATGGTGCGTTCGGCGGTGCTAGGCGAGTTTTATACAGATTTAAAAAATCCAACTTACCAAAGTGCTTTTGCTATCTATCATCGGCGCTTCAGCACCAACACGCTGCCCAAGTGGCCTCTTGCTCAACCGATGCGGCTATTGGGACACAACGGTGAGATTAATACGCTGATCGGTAATATCAACTGGATGATAGCCCGCGAGGCAAACTTAACTCTTCCGATGTGGAAAGAAGGGTTGCCAGATTCAGCCTCTTTGGAAGATTTCAAGCCGATTGTCCATCCTGACAATAGCGACTCAGCGACACTAGACAATGTGCTGGAGTTACTGGTGCATTCCGGACGTAGCCCGATGGAAGTGCTGATGATTATGGTGCCAGAGGCTTACCAAAATCAGCCGGATTTAGATGACCATCCAGAAATTGTTGATTTCTACGAATACTACAGCGGTATTCAGGAACCATGGGATGGGCCAGCGCTGTTAGTGTTCAGTGATGGTAAGACAGTGGGAGCTACCTTGGATCGTAATGGTTTGCGACCCGCTCGTTACTGCATTACGCGCAATGGCTATATTGTCGTGGCGTCAGAAGCTGGTGTCGTGGACTTGCCAGAAGCAGAAATTGTAGAGAAGGGACGACTAGGGCCAGGGCAGATGATTGCTGTGGACTTAGGAACCCAGGAGATTTTGAAAAACTGGGAAATCAAGCAGCGGGTTGCTGCCCAAAAGCCCTATGGTCAGTGGCTTGAGCAGCATCGCGTCGTATTGGAGCCACAGCCGTTTGCTGGTACTCCTGAGCTAGAAACGCCAGATTTACTTCGCCAACAGACGGCTTTTGGCTATACCGCTGAAGATGTCGAGATGATCATCCAGCCGATGACAACCGACGGCAAAGAACCAACGTTCTGTATGGGTGATGATATCCCCTTGGCGGTGCTGTCAGATAAGCCTCATTTGCTCTATGACTATTTCAAGCAGCGCTTTGCTCAGGTAACTAACCCGCCAATTGACCCTCTGCGGGAAAGTTTGGTGATGTCGTTGAGTATGCAGCTGGGTGAGCGCAGGAATTTGTTAGAAGCTTGTCCTGAGGATGCTCGGTTGCTCAAGCTGGAGACACCCGTACTCAATGAGGCTGAGTTGGAGGCGGTGAAAACTTCAGGGTTTGAGACGGCCGAGTTATCAACCTTGTTTGAGATTACGGCTGGGCCTCAGGGTCTAGAGGAGGCTATACGCAATCTTTGTCACAAAGCTGTTGAAGCAGTAGGACTTGGAAAGCAGATTCTGATTTTAAGCGATCGCACCAGCCATCTCAGCGAAAATTACAGCTACATTCCACCTCTGTTGGCAGTGGGTGCCGTACACCATCACCTGATCCGCAAGGGACTACGGATGAAGGCGTCACTGATTGTTGATACAGCTCAATGCTGGAGTACTCATCACTTTGCCTGCTTGATTGGCTATGGGGCGTCGGCTGTTTGTCCTTACCTGGCTTTAGAATCTGTGCGTCAGTGGGTGTCAGATCCCAAGACTCAGAAACTAATGGGGAACGGCAAAATCAAGAGTATTACCCCAGAAGAAGGGCAGAAAAATTACCGAAAGGCAGTGGATGCAGGTCTTTTGAAAATCCTCTCCAAGATGGGGATTTCTCTGTTGTCTTCTTACCATGCGGCGCAGATTTTTGAGGCGATTGGTATTGGTACGGATGTGATCAACCTTGCCTTTACGGGTACGGTATCTCGGTTGGGCGGCTTGAGCATCGCTGAGTTGGCACAGGAAGTAATTTCACTCCATCAGCGGGCGTTCCCAGAGTTGTCTAGTAAGAAGCTGGAGAACTTTGGATTCTTTAATTACAAGCCGAAGGGCGAGTATCACATGAACAGCCCTGAAATGTCTAAGGCCCTGCATAAGGCGGTAGCAGAGGGGAAAAATTACGACCACTACAAGTTTTATCAGGAATTGTTGTCACAGCGACCGAAGACGGCTTTACGAGATCTGCTGGACTTGCAGAGCGATCGCACTTCTATCTCCATAGAAGAGGTACAACCAGTAGACGAAATTGTCAAGCGTTTCTGTACAGGGGCGATGTCCCTAGGTTCGCTCTCGCGGGAAGCCCACGAAACATTAGCGATCGCCATGAATCGCATCGGGGGCAAATCCAATTCCGGTGAGGGTGGCGAAGACCCAGTACGGTTCAAAGTTCTCGATGATGTCGATGCAACTGGGCATTCGGAACTACTGCCCCACCTCAAAGGGTTGCGAAATGGTGATACGGCGAGTTCTGCAATTAAGCAAGTAGCATCAGGTCGCTTTGGCGTCACTCCAGAGTACTTGATGAATGCCAAGCAGCTGGAAATCAAAATGGCTCAAGGAGCCAAGCCTGGAGAAGGGGGTCAGCTACCCGGTAATAAAGTGAGTCCCTACATTGCCATGCTGCGGCGCTCCAAGGCAGGAGTTACGCTGATTTCACCGCCGCCTCATCACGATATTTACTCGATTGAGGATTTAGCGCAGTTAATTTTTGACTTGCACCAGATTAATCCTGTAGCCAAGGTGTCGGTGAAGTTGGTAGCGGAAATCGGCATTGGGACGGTGGCAGCAGGAGTGGCTAAGGCGAATGCTGATATCATCCAAATTTCGGGTCATGATGGCGGGACGGGGGCGTCTCCTCTCAGTTCGATTAAGCACGCTGGTGTGCCTTGGGAACTAGGGGTGACAGAAGTGCATCGGGTGTTGATGGAAAATCAACTGCGCGATCGCGTTTTACTGCGAGCCGATGGTGGCTTCAAGACGGGTTGGGATGTCGTGATGGCGGCCTTGATGGGAGCAGAGGAATATGGCTTCGGCTCTGTAGCCATGATTTCCGAAGGGTGTATAATGGCGCGGATTTGCCACACCAATAACTGCCCAGTTGGGGTTGCTACTCAGCAGGAACAGCTTCGTAAGCGCTTTCCGGGTATGCCAGAGCATGTGGTTAACTTCTTCTTCTTTGTGGCTGAAGAAGTGCGATCGCTCTTGGCGCAACTCGGCTATCGGTCATTGGAAGAGGTGATTGGTCGGGCTGATTTACTGAAAGTACGGGAAGATGTCCAACTAACTAAGACAGCTGCCCTCAATCTGGATTGCCTAACTCAACTGCCTGATACTAGGGAAAATCGCAGCTGGCTACAGCATGAAGAGGTTCACAGCAATGGCCCAGTAATAGATGATCAGCTGCTGGCTGATGTCGAAATTCAGGAGGCGATCCGCAACAAAGGGTCTGTGACCAAAAACCTCGACATCGTGAACACTGACAGAACAGTGGGGACTCGGCTCGCGGGTGCGATCGCTAAGCAGTATGGAAACAACGGCTTCGATGGGCAAATTACCCTCAACTACAAGGGTGCTGCTGGTCAAAGCTTTGGGGCTTTTAATCTTCCTGGCATGACGCTCATCTTAGAGGGTGAAGCTAATGACTATGTGGGCAAGGGAATGCATGGCGGCGAAATTATCATCAAGCCACCAGCAGACGCCACCTATGATCCCGCTCAAAACGTGATTGTGGGCAATACCTGCCTCTACGGTGCAACAGGAGGTGTTCTGTTTGCTAATGGCGGTGCCGGGGAACGGTTTGCTGTTCGGAACTCCACAGGTCAAGCCGTGATTGAAGGTGCTGGGGATCATTGCTGTGAGTACATGACGGGGGGCGTTATCGTTGTCTTGGGTCATGTTGGTCGCAATGTTGGTGCTGGTATGACTGGAGGTTTAGCCTACTTCCTGGATGAAGATGGCAGTTTCCCAGCAAAAGTTAACCCGGAGATTGTCAAAATTCAACGGGTAATAACTCCTGCTGGCGAGCAGCAGCTTTTTGAGCTAATTCAAGCCCATGCTGAACGCACTGGTAGCCCGAAAGCCAAGATGATTGTGGAACAATGGTCTGACTATCTGCCGCAATTCTGGCAAGTTGTACCGCCTTCAGAGGCTGATAGCCCAGAAGCTAATCCGGATTCTGTGGAAGAAAGAGAGTTGAGTCCAGTTCAATAAAAGTACGGGAAATGTAGGGGCACGGCAGTGCCCCTACTCCATACCTCAGACAATTGAAAACCGCTATAAAGAGTGTTAATTCTTGTTCGCCAGCAGTTGTCTGTCTTCCATTTCCATTAGTTCTGGAACGGTGACAAACTTGTAGCCCCGCTTTCTGAGTTGAGCAATCACTTGTGGTAAAGCTTTTACTGTCTGGGCGCGATCGCCACCTCCATCATGCATCAATACAATCCCCCCCTCTGAGGCTTCCCTGAGTACCCGGTCAATCAAGGTACTAGGCTGTCGGTAGCGCCAGTCTAATGAGTCTGCTGACCACATGACCACAGCATACTTTTTCTGGTGAGCGTAGGCGGCTAAGCCATTATTCAGGAAGCCACCAGGCGGTCTGAACAGAGATATTTTGACCCCAGTTGTTTTATATATAAGTTCACTGGTTTTATCAATTTCACGAGCCGCAGCCGATTGACTGAACATATGATACTGATGGCTCCAAGTATGGTTGCCAAGTGCATGACCATCAGCAACAATCTGCTTCAGAAGCTGGGGATACATTTGCACTTGCCTTCCCACGACAAAAAAGGTTGCCTTGATTTTGTTCTTCTTGAGGATGTCTAGTACCTGCGAGGTCGATTTCTCCCAGGGACCATCATCAAAAGTCAGTGCGATCGGTTTTAACAGTGGTTGTTTGATAATCGCTTTGTCTTTTTTATTTTTGCTTTTGAACTTGATATCTTTAAGCGTTTTCCCTTGAAACTCGCTAGGCAAGGGAAAGTTCAGTAGTTGTGCTTTTTGTGCTTGTGCCAGTCTGGCAACGACTTGTTGATATGCCTGAGGTTTCTGCACAATTAAGGCTGTGTTTTGTGAAGTAGTCGGGTCTCGGTTCTGCTGTCGCACCAACAAATTTACCGGGATCGTAAATTTATCACCAGCAGAGCGAGCTACTGGCATACTACAGCCAGCTATAAAACTAATAGATGTAGCAACTACAGCAATCGGTAGGATTTGCTGCCATGTAAACATATGACGATCTGCCATGTTAAATCTCCTTCACTCCTTCACACACAAGGACGGTAAGTTATGTGTTTTATCCTTAAACTTTTCGATGGCAGCGGTTAAGGATGATTTTAGGTGGAAGAACACCAACTTCAAACCTTGATTTTGACCGTTACCCCTCAAGAGCCAAAGGTATCTATTTCTGGATCGTGGTACTTAGTTCACTCTGGCTGAACGTCGCCCCAACACTCGCCCTAAATTTGATGATCTTAATGGAAGTTACTACTAGCCAAATCCAATAGTTTCCGAAATAAACAGTAAGTTTTTTTTGCACAAGAAGTAATTAACACTCACTTGACGCTTGTTGTCACAGCACTTTGGGTTTCCAGACCTTGAGTGTCAAATGTGAGTGATAGCAAAATTTTAGATAGCTTTGCCTTCAGCTACACTTGGTCACTCCACAGGCGACGATAGTACGATTAGCGAATAGCCAAATAATAAGATAGCTTGCTCTTGAACTCAAATGCCAAAGAGAATTTTCTTTAAGATTTGTCTGTTGAGTAGCCTCATTATTGCTGGGATTCCTGCCCAAGCCGTAATGAGTACAACGTTGTATGGGTCATTTAGGTTATCTATATTGAATAACCTAGCTAATGCTTCAACGGGAATAACCATGGCACTGACTAGTGACAAACAGTTAGCAGGTACATAGGTGATATTCAATGCGTAATAGCATAGTACGAAGAAACCTCCCTAGATAGAGGTTGGAGGAATGCGATCGCACTTACTCTATAAAAGCCTTCTAGTCAGGATAACCTGTAGCCATCAGGCAAAAGCACAATCTTTCACTCTTAGTTAGGCGCGTACTCAGGAAACTACATAGAATTTATCGGGAGACAAAAAAGATGAGTAAGTCTCAATTTCATGATGAATTCACTCTATCAGAAACCGCTGTAAAATTTGGTAAAAAAGCTTTGGATTTAAAGCTAATTCCCAGTTTTTTTGTGCGTTACTTTCCCGATAGCCAACAATTCTATATTCCTAATGAAGACCAAGGTGAACCTCTTACGCCAGAGGAAGCCTACCTACGTTTGAAGCAATTGGTTGAACAATCTGAGGGATAAATAGTTTTTGACCTCGATTGACCATTTGCTCTAGCCCTTGCCTTGTTTATTGAGCTACACGTAAGGGCACGATAATATCGTGACCCTACAAAATGTGACAAACATAAATAAAATTTCACGCTATAAGATCGGGGTTAGCTTTGTCTTAACTT
>DALYIW010000003.1:43284-48096 GCA_031970155.1 Coleofasciculaceae cyanobacterium CTOTU46601
GTATAAACTTGATAGTGCTGCGCCTTTTTTTATTATTAACTAAGCCTGTTTTTTATTGAGTCTTGGCTTAAAGATTTACCTAGTGTAGTGAGTCAACCAATTGGCAGAGTTATGCCTCTTCTTTTAGATAGATGAATGCCTTGTGGGGGCAGACTCAATATGTTGAGTATCATCCCAAACAGTGGAGGGAAAATTATGTCAACTAACGGAAGCTCACAAGTAATCAGTAACCTTGAGTACGATTTACTCACAGTGTTGCAAAACAAGTCAGAAGCACTTAACGCCTACGACAAGTACATACAAGATGCACAGTCTATTGGTTCTCAACCCTGTGTAGAACTTTTCCAAAAGTTGCAGCAGGCAGATAGCCAGCAAGCACAAGAGATTCGCCAACACCTTCAGGAAGTAATGCAGAAGGGCAAGATGTAGAGATGTAAAGAGGTTGTCACGTTAGTTCTTAGCAAAGCCTCTCTGGTTATGGAGAGGCTTTTTTGCACAGTTCTAAACCGTTAATCCCAAGGCGGATGAGGTAAATATACTTAATCAGCGATTTAAGCAGTTGCTGCTTACTGGCAAAATTATTGGATACTTTAGATCGTTACGAAGGATTAAAAAAATCCCAAATCAACTCATAGAGTAAGCCGGTATGCATATAAGTGAAATTACTCATCCGAATCAGCTGCACGGCCTGTCGATTCGTCAACTAGAGCAAATCGCGCGTCAAATTCGGGAAAAGCATCTCCAAACCGTAGCTACCAGTGGTGGTCACTTGGGTCCGGGGTTAGGTGTTGTGGAACTAACGCTAGCCCTGTATCAGACTCTCGACCTAGACCACGATAAGGTCATCTGGGATGTTGGTCACCAAGCGTATCCCCACAAGATGCTGACGGGGCGGTATGACCAATTCCACACACTGCGGCAGAAGGATGGGATCGCCGGTTATCTAAAGCGCTGTGAGAGCAAATTTGATCACTTTGGCGCAGGTCATGCTTCTACCAGTATTTCTGCTGCCTTGGGTATGGCGCTGGCGCGAGACCTTAAGGGCGAAAACTTCAAAACTGTAGCGGTTATTGGTGATGGTGCTCTCACGGGTGGTATGGCTTTGGAAGCGATTAACCATGCGGGACATATGCCTCACACCAGGTTGCTGGTGGTGCTAAATGACAATGAAATGTCGATTTCTCCAAACGTTGGTGCGATTCCCCGCTACCTCAACAAAGTACGGCTGAGTCCACCGATGCAGTTTCTTAAAGACAATTTGGAGGAGCAGGTTAAGCATATTCCTTTTGTCGGTGAGTCTTTATCTCCAGAGTTGGAGCGAGTTAAGGAGGGGATGAAGCGGTTAGCAGTGCCTAAGGTAGGGGCAGTTATTGAGGAACTGGGCTTTACCTATATGGGGCCGGTGGATGGTCATAATCTGGAGGACTTGATTTCCACGTTTAAAGCGGCACATAAGCAGGATGGGCCAGTGTTTGTGCATGTGGCAACGGTGAAAGGCAAAGGGTATGCGATCGCCGAAGAAGATAAAGTCGGCTACCATGCTCAAAGCCCCTTCAATCTCGCTACTGGCAAAGCGATACCCTCTAGCAAACCCAAGCCTCCAGGTTACTCGAAAGTTTTTGCCCATACCCTGGTGAAACTTGCCGAGAACAACCCCAGAATTGTCGGTATCACAGCAGCAATGGCAACAGGTACGGGTTTAGACAAACTCCAGGCAAAACTCCCTAAACAATACATCGACGTTGGTATTGCCGAACAACACGCCGTTACCCTGGCGGCTGGTCTAGCTTGCGAAGGGATGCGACCCGTTGCGGCGATTTACTCCACCTTCCTGCAACGCGCTTACGACCAAATCGTTCACGATGTTTGTATCCAAAACCTACCCGTTTTCTTTTGTCTGGATAGGGCAGGCATTGTTGGTGACGATGGTCCTACCCACCAAGGCATGTACGACATTGCTTATCTGCGCTGCCTCCCCAACATGGTGATCATGGCTCCCAAAGATGAAGCAGAATTGCAGCGAATGGTTGCTACTGGAATCAACTACACCGATGGACCGATCGCCATGCGCTATCCTCGCGGTAACGGCTACGGTGTTCCGTTGATGGAAGAAGGCTGGGAAGAAATCCCCATTGGGAAAGGAGAAATTTTACGTAGCGGCGACGACGTACTGATGCTGGCTTACGGTTCAATGGTTCATCCAACGATGCAAGCTGCTGAAATGCTCAGTGAATATGGTGTCGAAGCAACTGTGGTTAATGCCCGTTTTGTCAAGCCCCTGGATACAGAATTAATTGTGCCTCTGGCAAAGCGGATTGGTCGTGTGGTCACGCTGGAAGAAGGCTGCATCATGGGTGGTTTTGGTTCAGCGGTAACTGAAGCACTGATGGATCATGATGTTGTAGTGCCAGTGAAGCGAATTGGGGTGCCAGATCAGTTGGTTGAACATGCCAAGCCAGACGAAGCTAAAGCAGAGTTGGGCTTGACGGGTTCACAAATTGCTGAACGAGTGCGAGAACTATTCTTCAAGCAGGAACTGTCAGTGGTTAGCGGTTAAGAGAAGGTTTCAGGATTTACGCATGGACACCACATAGAGTAGGGGTGAACGGCCGTTCACCCTTACAAATGGCGGTTTAAAATGAAATTTGCGTAAGTCCTGGTTTTTTAAGCTGTCGCGCCAACAAAATTGCAGATACGAGACGGGCAAGATGCCCATCCCACAAGAGTTTCAGAAATTTGTTCATGCAACAATGAAGGCCTGTTAGCTTAACGCCAAGCACGCGCACTAATCCCACGTCTTTTAGACGTGGGATTACACTAGGAGAGCGAGTTGTTTGTTATTGGTGGGCAAGTATTTTTAACAAACAACCAATAACAAATAACCAAGAATGCCATGAGAAAAATTGTTGTTTTTAGTGGGGCTGGACTTTCAGCAGAGAGTGGTATACCAACCTTTAGAGATTTAGGTGGGTTGTGGGAAAATCACCGCATTGAGGATGTTGCCTCACCCAGAGGCTGGAAGAATAACCCTTCTTTGGTACTTGATTTTTATGCCCAGCGATTTAAACAAATGCAGGAGTGCAAACCGAATGCTGCTCATCATGCGATCGCTCAACTCGCTAACCTTTTTGATGTAGTTTGTATTACTCAGAATATCGATACATTACTCGAACCAGCTGGTGTAAAAGACGTATGGCATCTGCACGGACGGATTGATTACCAAAAATGTGAATGGCATTTTTCTATTCCACCAATGGATGCTGACTGGCAGTGTGATTATCGTGCTGAAATCACTAAACCAACCGAGTTGGGCGAACTTTGCCCTAAATGTAGTAAGCAGCTGCGCTCCGATGTTGTCTGGTTTGGGGAGGCAGTTGATATGAGAGTTGATGATTTGTCTGAAATGGTTTCTCAAGTGGATGTGTTTATTGGTGTAGGTACATCCGCTCAAGTCTATCCAGCCGCAGGTTTGCTCCGATTCTTCGGTGATGCTAGAGAAAAATATTTCATTGACCCCTATCCAGCTTACAGCGCCCTGAATGGCTTTACGGTCTTCAAAGGAACGGCCTGTGAAAAGATGCCAGAACTTGTCGAAGCTCTTAGTTCAAAATAGTATTGAGCTGTATTTATACAAAAGGCTATGAATCTTCCTAAAACTCAGGTTTATCCGATTATCTGGCATGAGAATCAGGTTTTACTGATTGACCAAACACGGTTGCCATTGGAGTATGCCGTTGTAGAAATCAGTCGCTGTGATGATATGGCACGGGCAATCAAAACGATGATTGTTCGAGGGGCACCAGCAATTGGTGTAGCTGCGGCTTATGGGATGTATCTAGGGGCGCGGGAGATTCAGACACAAGAGCGCGATACCTTTTTAACGAAGCTAGAGGAAATTGCCCAGATGTTGCGGCAAACTCGCCCTACAGCGGTTAATTTATTTTGGGCGATCGCACGAATGCTGAAAACCGCCTATGAAACGATGGGTTCAGTAGATCAGCTTAAAGCCTTGTTGCTGACAACAGCTCAGGCAATTCAGCTGGAAGATTTACAGACTTGTCAGGCAATTGGCGATCGCGGTTTGGAAGCGTTGCCCACTAACCCTCATCAGTTGTGTATTCTGACTCACTGCAATACTGGCTCACTCGCAACAGCTGGATATGGTACTGCCTTGGGTGTGGTGCGCTCTGCGTGGCGAGAAGGGCGACTGGCAAGAGTCTACGCTGACGAAACCCGCCCGCGCCTACAAGGTGCGAAACTGACTTCCTGGGAATGTGTACAAGAAGGGATACCTGTCACCGTAATTACTGATAGCATGGCAGCTCATTGTATGAAACAAGGGCTAGTTGATGCTGTAATCGTGGGTGCTGATCGGATTGCGGCGAATGGGGATACGGCTAATAAGATTGGTACTTATAGTTTGGCGCTGGTAGCCAAAGCTCACGATGTTCCTTTCTTTGTCGCTGCTCCTCTTTCTACTGTTGATTTTGAGTTACCTAGCGGCAGTGAAATTCCAATTGAAGAGCGTCATCCTTCGGAAATCTATCAAGTTGGTGAGACGATTATTTGTCCGCCTGGAGTGGAGTTTTATAACCCAGCTTTTGACGTTACACCTGCTGAGTTAATTACTGGGATTATTACTGAGAAAGGTGTGGTTACGCCGAGCGAGTTGCAAAAGTTCGATGTCAAGCAACCAGCTTGAGCAAAAAAAGCAGGGGGAGATGAGGAAGATAGCTTCTCTATTAATGGCTACTTGGCAGTGCTTTTCAACCAAGTAGACTACTGAGGATGTCTTCGAGCGATCGCTTGGGA
>DALYIW010000003.1:48106-50871 GCA_031970155.1 Coleofasciculaceae cyanobacterium CTOTU46601
TACTGAGCGATTTTCGAGATATCTGGCACCCGCCGATACATATCCTCAAACCCATGCCCATACGCTTGCTCGTAAGGTATGAACTGAATTGGCGCTTGAGGTTTGAAGCTTTGAGATGGGGGGTATTTTGCCTTGTTGCCTTCTTTCTCTACTAAAGCGATTACCCGTTGCGCCAATTCTAGGATTGTCACCTCTTCCGTTGAACCTACATTAAAGACTTGTCCGATCACTTCTTTTGATTTCACTAAAGCGATAATAGCTGCGATCGCATCCTGGACATCCAAGAAACAGCGTGATTGCTGCCCATCACCATATACCGTCAACGGTTCCCCACGCCACGCCTGCTGCACAAACCGAGGAATCACCATCCCATAGCGCCCAGTCTGTCGTCGTCCCACCGTATTAAACAACCGAGCAATCACCACTGGCAACCCTTTCTCCTGGTAATACGCCAGCGCCAAGAACTCATCTACCATCTTAGAGGCGGCATAACCCCAGCGACTGCACGTTGTTGGACCGAGCACCACATCATCATCCTCACGGAAAGGTACACTGTGACTCTTGCCATATACCTCAGAGGTTGAAGCCACTAGCACCTTAGTTTGATAGCGCAATGCTGCCTTCAATACTGCCTCTGTACCCATGATATTTGTCTCAATCGTATGCATGGGACGCTCAACAATCAGCTTTACACCTACCGCCGCTGCCAAATGGACGATCGCATCAGCTTCTGATGCCAATCGATCTAACACAATTTCATCTTGAATACTGCCATGAACAAAGTGAAAATCCGAGTGCTTCAGCAGATGGTGAATGTTGTCTATACTTCCTGTGGACAAGTTATCAATCACCAACACCCGACACTCTTCTTTCAAAAGTGCTTCAGCTAAATGAGAGCCAATAAAACCTGCTCCCCCAGTGATTAGGTAGGTTTTGGACTGATGCATTTAACTAATAAGTATTTTCTCGATCACGCTCTATTCCTGCTCTAACTTAGACCTAATTCTTCCAGTTCAAGGCGAATTAACTGTTCAAGTTTTTTATAGTTTTGATAAGTCACAGGAGCTTGTGCTAGGTGATAAGAATTAGGACGGTTTGACCAAAAATTAACAAGTTGCCACATCTGCTGTAGAACAACAGGCTCAGAGTAAGCTTTAATAATTACACTCACCAATTCTGTTAAATCTACCTCTGTGGCATAGAAAGCTGCTGAGTAAATTAGTGCCCTTAGGTCATCTGCTTGTCGCCAAAGCTGAGGAGCATCAGTCAAGTGTACTGTATCAAAATCAATCCAATAAGCCGTATCTTCAGTGGGATTGTAAATTACATTTTCAGCTGTAGCATCACCATGACTGAAGAGTCGTTCTATTCCATCTGACCACCTGACTTGAAGAGTGTGCATATATTTTAAGGCTTGAGTGGCGATAATCAAAGCCTTAAATTTAGCGGGTTGTAGGTAGTCTGAAGAACTAAGAAAAGCAGCAAGTGACATGCCTGATACTGCCGGAATCTGAAGCCTTTCTTGATTATCCAGACTCACAATTTTTCCGTAAGCACATCCATATATTTCCTGTTCCCATCTATACCAATCTTGACCCATTAAGACTTTGACAAAAGAGCCTTGTTGCTGTAAAAGCCAATTTCCTGACCAGATTAAAATTGGAGCATACCAGCGTTTCTTTTTCAGGAAAAATGAATCGTTATTTTTGGCGATCGCTATAATTTCGCACAACTCAACACTAGCTAAAATCTTGCCTTGCCATAAAGTAAGTGAATACCTCAAGTAACGGAGAAACTCAATCACGATTAGCCACAGACTTGGTGTATCAGTCATAGATTATTACAGAAGCCAGAAAGATTTTATTACGAACGATTCATAGCAAATTTCGTTCATACGTCGTACTTTCTCTTCCCCTTGTCTCCCTTGCCTCCTCTGTAAAGGCAACTTGGTATCAGTTGGGAGCATCCCATTTTTGCAAATATATCCACTGTAGGGGCGAACGGCCGTTCGCCCCTACAATATCGAACATACAAAATTGGGATGCTCCCGTATCAGTTTAAGTTGTGTGACGTAAATGGCTCGGATAGTCAATGCGTCCGCTACGGTGAAGAATCGCCCAAAGATACTTCGAGAATAACCGCAAATAGCCAAAACGTTGCAAATCCATTCTTCGGCTGGAAGTTTGAACAGCCAGCTTACGGTCATAAATAAAATGATGGGGTTGCTGACGATAAATACTAGCAAGAATAGGCCATTCCTCACCAATTTGTACCTCCTCATCAAAAGGCCCAAATTGGTCAAAAACATCGCGGGTGCAGAACATAAAAGCAGGCATAGCCTTGGCTCTAGGCAGAGGCAAACACCGTACATAATCCCAAAATGTCCACCACAACCAAGCGCGTAAACCGGGTTCTAGAGATACCAACCTAGTTATACCTGCCCTATATTTTTTATCTTCACAAAGATGCATAATACGGGTCACCGATTCTGGAGGAATAACTGTATCAGCATCAATGAATATTAATACTTGACCTGAAGAAACTTTCACACCATGATTGCGGGCACATGGAGCTTTCAATCGTTCACAAATTTCTAAATGTACCTGGTATTTATCTGTGTAGTTACGCACAATTTCACAGGTTCGATCAGTGCTGAGATTGTCAACAACTATAATTTCCGCAGAAGTACTCTTAAGGCTGGGTAAACTTTCGGTGACGCCGCAAAAAATACCAACTGACTTTAACGCTGCTTCTACAGTTTGCCC
>DALYIW010000003.1:50881-52026 GCA_031970155.1 Coleofasciculaceae cyanobacterium CTOTU46601
AATGATTCCTCATTCTTTGCAGGAATGATGATCGAGATTTCTTTATTGAACTTCAAGGTAGGAGCTACTTCTTTCAAACTGAATTCCTCCGGTGTGGCGTCTGGTTGTATATCAGTCATAGAATAATTTTTAGTTGAATTGATTACCGCTTCTTAAAGATATTACCCTGCATCAAAGACTAGGAGTACTTGGTTCTAGAACATATAAGTCATAGCTTAGAGATAAACCAAACCAGTTAGCTTGCTCAAAGTGGCGAATGACAAAACCTGCCTGATGAATTGTTTCTTGAAGTTCCCTTCGCGTAAAGTAGTTAAGCGCTTTCAGTGAACACTGACACTCATCAATCAGATTTATAGTTCTAGAAAACTTGAAAGCCAATTCACCCGTCATGAACTCACGTAGACGTAGAATCAATAGAGCAAACGAACCAGCATAGGTTGACTGAATCAGAATCAGGCGCTTACTCGTTACGCGGCGTGATTCTTTCAGTAGTTCAACAGGATTATCACAGTATTGCAAAACAAAAAGCATGAGTGAGTAGGAAAATTCCTGGTCTGCAAAAGGAAGCTTTTTACCATCAAAAATTACTAAGCCATTACCAACAACACTCATGTCAACAACATCTGTTTCCACAAACTCTACATCCAACAATTGCTTAATTTCCTGCACATTATGTCCCGTTCCAGAACCGATATCTAAAAATCTCCCAGTTTTTGGTAGATGTGGATAAAGCCTACGAGCTAAACTTTTCGCTCTTTGTTCTAATAACAATAAAAGCAGATATTTCATGTCATATCGTTGGCTATTTTCAGCGAGAGAAGCTTATGAAAAACAATAGGTTTTCGTCCTTCATCTAATAGTTTCTGTACAAGTCGTATTCCACGAATCAAAAAACCTCGTTCCACATCTAAGGGATGAAACACCACGCAGGGAATAGCTGTTCGAGAAGTCGCAAATAGTAAATATCCAAAGTACTCACTTAAGTAACCTAAAGGGGTAATAGAACCTACATCCCACGACCATGTTGCTAAGGGAATAGACTCTCTTTTCACACTTTGAATAGAAGTCATACCTACGTAATATTCAATTTTGCATTCGCTCAAGAGTTTAAGTGATGCTCTTCCTCGCTGCCATGCTGGAGGGAT
>DALYIW010000003.1:52077-63465 GCA_031970155.1 Coleofasciculaceae cyanobacterium CTOTU46601
CCGTTGGTAAATCACTTCCTCAGAAAGCCCTGTAAGTTCATTAGAATTTTTAGTTAATAAAGCAAGAATATCTGGCATACCCACGTTTTGGTGGGTATATCCATGCAACAAAATTTCTTGGGAATTTTCCTTGATGAAATCAATAAAAGTTTTATCGCTTGAAGATAAAGAAGTGCCATGCCAACATGGGACAACCGCTACAGAAAGTTGCTGATTTAAAAGGATACTTAGTGGATGAATAATCTGATGAATTGCCTTAGCGTGTTGGGGCGTAACGTCATGTATTACTACATGAAAAAAATTCTGAAAGATTTTCATCCAATGTTCTTGAGCATTTGCTCATGGTGTCTCTTGCAAAAATAGCACTGGACGGGCAAGATGCCCATCCCACAAAAGTTATTTTTTCTTGTGGGGTGGGCGTCCCGCCTGCCCCAGAATTGGATGAAAGAGAATGCAAGTAAGAGGTCTAATAACAAAAAGCAGGAATGTTAAATCGTTATATTTGCCTCTATCTTAGTCTGCACACTATCTTGAGCCAACTGGGGAGCACGCCCTAATAAACCAGTCATCAATCGTAACGCTAGAGATTTAAACGGGTGAATAGTTCGTAGCATCCATAAACCTAAGCGTCGAGTAGTTACCAGTGGCAACCAGTTATTAGAAAACATGCGGTCAAGAAAATCAGTAAAGCCTAAAATAGTCCAGTTCTCCAGTTTACGCCAGCTTTCGTAGCGTTTGAGTACCCTCAGGTCGCCGATATCTTCACCCTGAACAGCTGCATCTTGCAGCACTTGTGCTAAGGCTGCGGCATCTCGGATTCCCATATTCAGCCCTTGACCGCCGACGGGATGACAACAGTGAGCGGCATCACCAATGAGTGCTAGTCGTGATTGGGTGTAGCGATCGCTTTGCATCAGTTGCACTGGAAACACGAAGCGCTGACTCTCCAACTCCAAACGCCCCAGTAGTCCACCAGTACGGCGTTCCAGTAGTGCTAGAAACTCGGCTTCATCCAGTTCTTTTAAAGCTTTTGCTTCGGCGTGGGGCGCAGTCCACACCACCTGGCAGCGATTCCCTGACAATGGCAGAACACCCATCGGCCCGCTAGGCCAGAAGCGTTCAAAGGCAGTATTGTTGTGGGGCTTCTCGGTTTTAATCCTTACGGTTACGCAAGATTGCCAGTATTGCCAGCCTTTGGTACCAATGCCAGCAGCAGTGCGAATACGCGATCGCGCTCCATCTGCGGCTACTATTAGGCGCGATCGCACCTGACGATGAGTACCATCCACCTTCACCTGAATTTCTACCCCAGACGCCTGATACTCAACATCCACCACCTCAGCAGGACACAGCCAGCTAACATTAGGGCAATCTGCCAAAAACTCATACAACGAGTTCAGTAAAAGACGGTGTTCCCCGATATAGCCTAGAGCATCCGTTCCTAAATCAGTGAGGTGGAACTGCACAATCCCAGCATGATCGGCATCCGAGAGGCGAATTTGCCCATACTTGGTAATCTCAGGCAGTATCTTATCCCAGACTCCAATTCCCTCAAGAATGCGCCCTGACAGCAGAGAAAGATTGTAAGCTTGCGGTTTAATTGCCTCTACAGAGGGAGGTTGGGCTTCAATTAACACCACACTCAGCCCAGAATTTTTTAAAGCACAAGCGAGCGTTGACCCTACAATGCCGCCTCCGACAATTGCCAGGTCATAATCAAAACCTGGCTGAGGTGCCAGTGTCTGGGTCGTTGGGGGGGTTTGAGTCAGCGGTTCTAGCGCCATTTTTCAGAGAGTTTGTTACCAACAATAAGAATATATACTCTCCTTCATTGTGACGCGGACAGCTAGAGCGAGCAAGGCGCTACCATTTGTTAGAAGTTTGGTATCACAATTCTTGCCATTCAGCAAAACTGCCATGACAGCCACACTTACACCCTCGGTAGAGAGAGTTCAGCTTTCGGGAATTAGTTGGCAAACCTATGAAGCGTTACTCGCTGAACTCAGTCACCAGCGCCGCTTGCGCCTGACCTACAATCGAGGCAATTTAGAAATACTGGTTCCTTCTCCTGAACACGAACGTTACAAAGAAGTAATGGGTCGCTTTGTCGAAACCCTAGCTGAAGAATTAGAAATTCGCATTGAACCTTTTGGTTCTACTACGTTCAAACGTTCGGGACTAAGCGGTGCAGAACCTGATGAATGTTTTTATGTTCACAACATAGACATCGTTAAAGCTAAAAAAAGACTTGACCCAAAAGAAGACCCAGTACCTGATTTAGTCGTCGAAATTGATATGACTAGCAGTTCAAATGAGCGCTTGGCTGTCTACAAAGATTTAGGTGTGTCAGAAGTCTGGATTTACAATGGCAAATCGTTTCAGATTATGCAGCTGCAAAATCAAGAGTATGTTCCTTGTTCTGGAAGCCTCATTTTTCCCAATCTACCTCTGTTAGAAATTGGGGGATTTCTGCAACAAATAGGAACGATTGACTATTTGGAGTTAGTTAAGACGTTTCGAGGCTGGGTGAAGAGTCAGATTCAGTCGAGTTAAGAAAAGCTGCTTTTTGAGGAGATGATACTTAAAAGGCGATCGCTTTCCATAAGTGGTACTGGGAAGACAAAGCGATCGCGATCCAATTCCAGAAGCCTCAAAAGTCGGTTTGGCGATCGCTTTCCATGAGTGGTACTGGGAAGACAAAGCGATCGCTATGGGTTTCTTCCACCCCCTTTGATTGGTGTCCCCACATTAGAAGTCCACTGTTTTGCTCCCAAGCCAAACTCTCCTGTCTCAATCCACTCTGACTTGAGTAGTGACCACCAGTCAGCCGTCAGTCCAGTTAATACGTACTCATAAGGAAGCCAGCCATACCCTCCCTCACCCCAATCAGATCCCCAAGAGTTTCTGATCAATAAAGCCCCTTCTGTCTGTGTACCATCGGAATTCTCAATTATTTTAGAGTTATCGTAGCCAACAGCCACTACAGCATGACCTCCTTCGATTTTATCTACATTGGTAGGATAGGGAATGTGGCCTTTTGCATTATCTAAATTGTAGATAGAACTGTAGAGTGAGAATCCGAACATGCAAGGAAAACCTGCGACTAAAATGGTTTTGATTTGAGCCAATAATGCAGGTTTAGAAATTCCCTCATGGTCTAGACGAAAATATTTGATTGCCTGATAACTTTGAGCAAAAGAATAGCAAAAAGGAGTTGGTTCTGCATTCACTTTATCTTCTTGATAAGGCCAATATTCTTCTGGAGCAATACCAAATAATACCATTGCCCTCATCGTTTCTCGAATAGATGCTCCTGTATCTTCTTTAGAATGCATCAAATTTCGCGCAACCTTATAGAGAAAAAGTGGAGAAGCATCAACATGCTTTCCAAAACGTTTTTTTTCAAAGTATTCTGTTAAAGCAATGCCTGCATGTGCGGTACATGAATTTAGCGTTCCTTGGTTTTCGACAGGGGAACACCACAAGCTTAAATCTACAAACTTTGGTAGAGATAAATAGACCTTTTCAGAACTATGTTGAGCTTCTGGACACTCTTCTTCTGATTTTTTATCTCTTTTTTGATTATACTCCTTTTGTTTTTTGATTTCTTTATCTAGACTATTACTAATTGGAATTTGTAAAAAACATGATTCACTCTCTTCGCCTTCATTTTCTTTCTGGGCTAGTTTAATGAGTTCTTTGCGCGGGTAATAATTTTTGCTATTTGTTCTTTTTTCTTTTGATTTTTTTGACTTGTCTTCCAACTCTTTCAGGTTATTGATGTAATTTTCTAATTCTAATAAAGCAGGTTTACTTAATTCTAATAAAGAAGGTTTATCTACTTCTAACGAACGAGGTTGATCTTCCTGAGCTTTTTTTTCTGCGTCAATGTTTTGTTTAACTTGATCCAAGGCTTCAAGAGCAATTTCTTGAAAATATTCTGGGCAATCTTTTTTAGCATCACCTCTAACAAGAGCTTCAAAGCAATTAAGTCCTTTTCGTACATCTTCTTTTAAATTTCTAGATGTTCCAATCGGCGATATTATGCGAACGATGACTTCAGCAATAGGATAAATGAGTAGTTTAGCTTTTGCGAATAACTCATATTGAATTTGCTCAGAATCAGGTGTGTTATCCTGATTACTGGCATTCAGTTTAAGCTTAAGCAGCTTAAAAATACCTACATAAACTTGATCGGGTATGGGAACGGGAATTCCCAGGTAGAGATACCTAGCGCTCTCTAAAAAATCATCCATGTCTTCGTAATACTTTTCAGCGAATTCTGCAATATTTTTAGGGTTCCATGCTTTAATTCCCGTTTTTTCTTCCTTATACTTAGACAAAACTTCATTAACGGTTTCTACAGTAACCTTAGATTGTTTTTTATTTTTTTGTGTATTTAGTATTTCTTCAATAAAAACTTCTTCCTCTATCCAATCCCAATTTGGGTCTAGATGTATCTGGGATGGTTCCACATTATCATCTTCTACCTTCCATTCCCAGTATCTTTGTTTCGCTCTATCCTGCCGGATAGCTTCTCGTGTAATATCATCAACGATGCCATTGACCTCAAGAAGTTCATATTTAGACTTATAGCGTTTTTGAATATCCTCAACGACCTCTTGGGTATACTCGTCAAATTTTGGTTGAAGCATCCATTCTTGAAGAGCCCTCTCCTCAAACTTTGTAAAGATATTCTTGGTATTTTTTTGTTTATTCTCAGAGCGCACACCAGGTAGCCTTTGGCAAATCAACTCTTTGTATTTTGTCTGTAGCAGAAAGGATGATTTGAGGCTGGGAACTTCCCAATCAGACATACCCAACGATAACGTCTTCTGAAGCGTAGCTGTCTTAAAAGTGAATTCGCCAAAGATTTTATTTTCGATTTCTTCCGAAAGTTGGGTCAGTTCCTTATTTTCATTTCCTGTATATTTTTGGGCAAGAATATCAAGAGCCTTCTTAATTTTTTCCGCCAAATCTTCGATAGAGCCAGTGGTTTGATCTCTTTGAACTCTACTAGCTATATCTTTAACTTTATCAAGTGTATAATCCTTAACATCCGGGTAGTCTGGCACCCAACCTGTTGCTTTTGTATCCATTCTAATTTCTCTTATTGTTTTGATTTTTACGGGTCGTTTTAAATTTAAATCATACTATCATACTTCTGAATTGCTCTCAGCATCTATAAATTATCTTTTTTCATTTCCACTTACTTACAAAGTTGGCGTAGAGCATTAGGCTTGTTCTTGAGATAGTTTTGTAACCAGTCGCACCCACGTACCAATAAGTTATCCAGATTGAGATTCTCCACATTCCACAAAATTACTGTTGTGTCAGAACTTGCCGTCGCTAGACTCTTGCCATCAGGACTGAAGCGGACATCATTAATTTCAGCAATGTGTCCCATGAAAGTAGTAAGTAAAGTACCATCCGGCTTCCATAGTTTCACCGTTTTGTCATTACTAGCTGTGGCAATTATCTTACTATCTGGACTGAAACTGACAGCCCCAACTCCAGCTTCATGTCCCTTGAGGAGAGCAAGTTCTTTGCCGTTGCGATTCCAGAGTTTCACCGTATTATCCTCACTAGCCGTAGCAAGGATCTGACCATTAGGACTAAAACTAACCTTATAAACTGAACCGTCATGTCCTTGAATGGTAACGAGTTCCTTACCGTCTCGATGCCAAAGTTTCACCATCCCGTTATCACTGGCGGTAGCGATAGTATTGCTGTCTGGACTGAAACTGACGCTATAAACTGGACTATCGTGTCCGTGGAGGCTAGCCAGTTCTTTGCCGTTGTGACTCCAAAGTTTCACTATGTTATCTGCACCGACAGAGGCAAGGATTGTGCCGTCAGGGCTAAAACTCACGTCATAAACCCAACTTTTATGTCCCTTTAGGGATTTGAGCATCTTGCCATCTCGGTGCCAGAGCTTTACGGTTTGATCGGCGCTAGCCGTGGCAATTGTGTTGCCATCCGGACTGAAGCCGACGCCAAATACCCAATTTTTATGTCCCCGAAGGACAGCGAGTTCCTCGCCGTTGCGATTCCAGAGTTTGACCGTTTTATCCTGACTAGCGGTAGCAAGGGTCTGACCGTCCCGTGAGAAACTCACTCGGTTAACGCGATCACTATGCCCGGAGAGAATAGTGATCCAATAGGGCTTAATCTGCCAGAGTTTGACCGTTTTATCCTCACTCACAGAAGCAAGGCTTTTGCCATCTGGAGAGAAGCTTACCTGATTGACTGAACCCCCATGACCCTTTAGCATGTTAAACTCCTTACCGTCCCGATGCCAAAGTTTCACCGTGTTGTCCTTACTAGCAGTAGCGATTGTTGTGCCGTCTGGTGAAAAACTCACACTCGTCACTGCGGCAGTATGTCCCTTGAGAGTCCTTAGCACTTTCCCCTGCTGATTCCAGAGTTTGGCTGTGTTGTCCTTACTGGCAGTCGCAATCATCTTGCCATCCGGGGAAAAACTTACGTTATAAACGTGGTCTTTATGTCCCATAAAGGTACTCAAAAGTTTGCCGTCCAGCCGCCAGAGTTTTACGGTCTTGTCAGCACTAGCTGTGGCAATGGTTTTACTGTCAGGGCTGAAACTTACCCAATAAACTCGATCTTTGTGTCCTATGAAGGTACGTAACTCTTTCCCAACCCGGTTCCAGAGTTTCACTGTTTTGTCATAACTAACGGTGGCAATCGTCTTACCATCAGGGCTGAAACTCACGCTATTGACTAATTCCTTATGTCCAGAAAGGGTAGTTAAAAGTTTCCCTTCCCGGCTCCAGAGTTTTGCCGTCTTATCATTGTTAGCACTAGCAATGAGCTGGCTATCGGGGCTGAAATTCACACTAAAAACATCACCACCACGCCCCTGTAAGGTTCGTATTAAACTACCGTTGCGATGCCATAGTTTCACTGTATCGTCTCTACTAGCGGTGGCAATCATCTTACCGTCAGGGCTAAAACTCACACCCTCGATATAATCCTTGTGTCCCTCCAAGCGATCGCGTTCTCTTACCCAGTAAACTGCCTGCCCCAGCGTCCTCATCACTTCAGCCCGAATCTTAGGGTCAGCCTTTGCTCCAAATTTCTCTTTCAGACGTTTCCCAGCATCCAAAGCTACTATCAGGGCATCGAATGAATTTCTATTCAAAGCCAAACGCGCTTGTGAAGATTGACTGAGTGCCTCAATCTGACCTTCTTCTGCTTTCAAGTACAGCCTAAAAGCCGCCACGCTAGCACCAACCGCAACCACCAATGCTGCAACAGCTGAACCAAGCAGTATCCTTAAAATAGCGATCCGCCGCTTTGTCTGTTTGAATTCGGCTGCGATCGCTTCTCCACTTTCCAGAATAAATTCCTTGTGCAAATCCGTCGGCGCAGGCTGCTTATTTTTTTTCTCAGCTTCCTGTAACCAGTCTTGGGCGACTTTATACCCACTAGCTCGCAGTAGCAAGTCAGGATTTTTGTCTTTTTCTTCCCACTCCAGCGCTTTATGTAACCATTTGGTGTGGTTTTTCAGATACTCTCGGTCAGTATCCAACGTTCTGACCAATTGGCTGAAATTAGCATTGAAGTCTTTTTCATTCTGATTGAAATCAATCCACTGCACCTTGGCTAACTCAGGATGCAATGAAGCTGGATTCACCTGTCGATGCAGCACCGTCACAAACCGTTTATTCAACGAAGCCGCATACTCCACCTCATCCTTACAATAGGGCGAATTCACAGAACGAGGCGACAGAATAAATAAGAAATTATCCGCGCTTTCAATTCCCCGATAAATCTCCTCCTGAAAGTCAGCCCCCGACGCAATACTTTCTTGGTCAAACCAAGTCGTTTTGCCCTGCATCTGTAGTGCATCATTGAGCTTGCGGGCAAAGTCAGAATCGGCGCGGGAATAAGAAACAAACACATCCAGCGATATCGCCGACGGTTGCCGCAGACTCTCAGCAATCAACTCTTCCTGCAACGCCGTGGGCGGATGCTGCTTTCTGGACTTGGCTACCTTCAACCACGCTTTGGCATGGTCTAGATTGTACCCCCGCAGTAAAATACTAGGGTTGCGGTGCTGCCGTTCCCACTTGAAGGCTTTGGTGAGCAGCATCTTGTGTTCGTTATAGTAGTCCGCATCCTGACGCAGAATCCTCAGCAGTTGGCTTTCATCGAGCTGATAGTCCTCTTCCCTAACATTGTCACTCAGGTCGATATACTGCAAATCCCGTAGCGCTGGGGGCACCTGTATAAAGGGTGTTTCTCGCACCAATATAGGAATAATCCGCTTGTTGAGCGACAAAGCATACTCCAGTTCCTGCTGACAGTACTCCGACTTGAGGGAGTCAGGCGAAAGCAGATACACCACATTATCCGCTTCTTCAATGCCCCGCTTAATTGCCTCCTCAAATGCTTCTCCCGTTTGAATATCGGTTTTGTTCGTCCAGACGGTGAAGCACTCCCGCCTCAGACTGTGGCGAATCTTCTCCATCACCTCTGCATCTTTCTCTGCATGGGCGAGGAACACCTGAGTCATCAAGTTGTTGCCATTCTTGATACTCTCGGTGATAAACTCACTATGCAGATTGGTAGGAACACAAGGAGGTTGCTCTTTTTTGAATCGAAGGGTTAGCCATGCCTCAGCCTGCTTTCGTTCATCCCCAATCAGCAAATAGCGAGACTGCTTCTGATTTCGCTCCCATTCCAGCGCTTTGGCTAAAAAGTAGGTATGCTGCTGCACGTATTCCTGCTGCCGTTCACATAATTCCAGGAGGCCCGCCAGCGATGCCTCAAAGTTATCTTTCTCCTCACGGAAATACACCCAGTTAATCTTACTGATTTCTGGGTGCATATTCTGAAAGCTAGTATGTAACCCTTTAGCTTTATACGCTTCCCAATCTTCAGGCTTACCAATAGAATTTCTTTGCTGCCAGGTTTCCTGGGTAATTTGCTCAACATGCAAAAGCGGAATAATGCGTTTGTTTCGTTTAAGGGCTAGATCAATTTCTTTGCCGCAATAGGGCGAATTGATCGAATGGGGCGCAATAATATACAGGAAGTTATGTGCCTTTTCAATTCCATCATCAATTTGCTTTTGATAGTCTACGCCTAGGGGAATGCCCTCTTTGTCAAACCACACATTTAAACCTTGTTCGACTAAGCGAGCATGAAGTTTAATAGCAAACTCTAAACTATCAGCTCGTCCATAGGAGATGAACACATCAAAGAACTGATTCATCTCCTCACTAGCGGCGATAAATCCCTTGTGCAAACTGGTAGCGGCAGTCTGCTTGTGGCTTTGTTCGCTCTGCTTTAGCCAGTTTTGAGCTTTTGCTAACTCACTGCCTTTGAGTAACAGCGTTTTGGGTTGGTCTTTTCGATCCCATTTCAGCGCCTTAACCAGTAAAATTTTATGCAGCTCGTAGTACCAAGCCTCTTCCTTCAGAACCTTCAGAAGCTTGTCAGCTACTGTGCGATACTGGGTTTCATCGTCATGCTTAGTGCAGTCAATAAACTGAAGCGATCGCTGCTCTATCGGGATGTCAGCTAAATCCGTTGATTCAATCAGTAAAGGAATAATGTGTTTGTTCAGTTTGCTAGCATAGGCAATTTCTTGTTGGCAATACTGCGATTTCAAGGAGTTTGGCGAAATTAAATAAACCAAATTGTCGGCTTCTTCAATACCCCGGTTGATGACTTCCTGAAACTCTGTCCCGGTTTTGATATCCGTCCGGTTTGTCCAGACTGTCAAGCCTTGTCGGATTAACGTTGTGCGAATTTTTTCTGTAACGGCTATATCTTCCTCAGCATGGGAGAGAAACACCTGAGTCATCAAGTTATTGGCATTCTTAATACTCTCAGTAATAAACTCACAATGCTCGTCAGTAGGCACACAAGGAGGTTGCTCATCCTTGAATTGAACGTTGAGCCATGTCTGTGCCTGTTGCCATTCCTCCCCAGTGAGCAAATAGCGAGACTGCTGCTGATTACGTTTCCACTCCAGCGCTTTATTTAAAAAGTCAGTGTGCTGGTAGACATAGCTTTTCTGTCGCTCAAAAATCTCTAGTAATCCTACAAAGGACTTCTCAAAATCATTTATCCCTTCTTGGAAATACACCCAGTTAAGCTTGCGGATTGTTGGGTGCATATTCTGATAGCTCTCATGTAACCCTTTCGCTTTGTACGTTTCCCAGTCTTCCGGCTTGCCATGGGGGTTTCTCTGCTGCCAGGTTTCCTCGCTAATTTGCATTACGTGCAAAAGCGGAATGATGCGTTTATTTCGCTTAATTGCTAGCTCAATTTCTTTGCCACAATAGGGCGAATTCACTGAATGCGGCGCGATAATAAACAGGAAATTGTGTGCTTTTTCAATACCATCATCAATTTGATTTTGAAAGTCCACCCCAAGAGGGATGTCGTTTTGGTCAAACCAAATATTGAAACCTTCTTCAAGCAATCGAGCATGAAGTTTAGTCGCGAAAGCTTTGCTATCAGCTCGACCGTAGGAGATGAAGGCATCGAATAAATTTTTCATTTTAAGGCAGCTGCACAAAACGAATGACAAAGCGTCTCAAACTTGGTTGAGACTATGACTATAAACTGCCTTTGGATAGATGAAACGTCAAGCGCGATCGCTATCTTCAGGACTTACGCTCGAGACACGACGTAGGGTAGGGGCGTATAGCTAGCTATACGCCCCTACAGATGGTGGGTTAAGAACTGTCTCAGAGCTTCTATCGAATCAAAAATAGCCCCACTGAAAAAACAATGGAGCCAAATATGTCACTGTGATGAAGTTTCGATGTCTTGGTTGTATCGAAATGTATAGTTCAGGATGACGCCATGCTCAGTGACATCAGTTCATCTGCCATCTCGAAATTCGCAACGACATTTTGGACATCATCCAAGTCTTCTAGAGCATCCATCAATTTGAGGAGCGATCGCGCTAACTCCGGATCAGTCACTTCCACCGTATTCTGCGGCATCCAGCGCAGTTCCGCCTCACGTACCGCCAAGCCTTTATCCTTTAATGCTTGATTAAGGATTTCCAGGTTGCTGACTTCTGTAAATACCTCAGCTCCCTCATTCTCCTCTTCCTCTATCAGCTCGTAAAATTGCGCCCCCCCTTCTAAGGACGCTTCCAACAGCTGCTCTTCCGCAACGGCACCAGCAACCGTGACGACGCCTTTTTGCTCAAACATCCATGCTACACAACCTGTTTCACCCAGATTGCCTCCGTTCTTTGTAAATGCCCTTCGCAGGTCAGCGGCTGTGCGATTGCGATTATCTGTGAGTGCTTCAATTAGAATGGCGATACCAGCAGGGCCATACCCTTCATAGCGAACCTCTTCAAAATTGTCGCCATCGGTACCTAATTGTCCAGCC
>DALYIW010000003.1:63501-87254 GCA_031970155.1 Coleofasciculaceae cyanobacterium CTOTU46601
ATTCGGAATCCCAGCTGCTTTCGCCTTTTCCACCGCATTCCGCAGCTGAAAATTACCATCCGGATCGGGGACTCCGGCGCGAGCTGCCACAATAATCTCTCGTGAAAGTTTAGCGAAGGTTTTACCTTTAACGGCATCAACTCTTGCTTTCTGGCGCTTAATATTCGCCCATTTACTGTGTCCTGCCATAGCTCCAACAACGATACTTTACGACAAAGGTGTCAGGTGTCAGAAGACAGAAGTCATTTGGAAGGATGAGGGATGATAGCGCAGCGGGACGTTAGTCCGGGATGAGGGATGAGTACCCCATAAATAAATTCATGTGCTTGAGATCAGGATACATGTTCCTTTTTTGCTCCCATAAATAAATTTATGGGTCTCTTGACTATTGGAACCAAGATTTTTCATCCTTCATCCTTCATCCTTTTTTGGTCAGCCTTCAGAATTCTGAATTAATTTTGTCCTCTGAGTTTCTGTTCAAACAACACCTACAAAGGCTACGTTAGCGTAGCAGAGTCAAGTCTAACTCTATTCACGAACATTAGATGAAAGTCTACCGTTCTTGACTTTCTACTCCCCACTCCCAACTTTCAAGAGCGTCACCCAAGGCACAATTGCCGCCACCACGAATGAAAATCCCTCTTTCCTGACTCCTGACTCCTGACTTCTGACTCCTGAATTCTAACTACTGACTTCTGACTCCTAACTTCTTTTTTCGTCAAATAGGTAGCACAACTGTTACTGTCGTTTGTTTGTCGGGCACACTATCGATTTTTAATTCTCCACCTAGTAGTTGGGCAAGGCGCTTGATGATGCTTAGACCTAATCCTGAGCCTTGTTGTTCGTAGAGTTTACGATCAAATTGCCGATAAGCGCCAACTTCAGCAATTTGAGTAGCACTCATGCCTCGTCCTTGGTTAGTTATTGATAAGGTATAAGTCTGCTCGACAAGAACACCGACAACACAAACAGGCGTGCCGGCAGGAGAGTACTTAAAGGCATTATCAATCAGTTCTTCTACAATTTTTTCTAGTCTAGTTTTGGCAATCTGAACACTTGAATCGACAAGCTCTAGTTGCAAATCAGCTTCTCGATTAACCCGTTTTGCCAGACTGATAATTATCGGTTCAATCACGGATACAGTTGAACTGACCCTGCTACTCTGTAAACCCTTAATTCGTTCGGGTTCTGTGGCTATGAGTTCGAGTTCTGCATAAAGTAAGAAGTTTTGAATTAACCGGAATAAACGTTCAGCTGACTTGTGAATTCCTTGGGCCATTTCCCGGATTTCTTGGCGTTCTAGGCTTTCACTTTGATTCATCATCATTTCTGAAAAACCTAGAATACCAGTGAGAGGCGTCCGCATTTCGTGAGGCAGAGACAAGGTGATACTGCTACGCAACTCATTTAGTTGTTTCTGGGATTTCTCCTCAAAGGCTGTTTGTTTTTCTAATCGAGTCGCGATCGCACCCAACAGCTCTACAGCAGTAAATGGCTTGGTGAGGTAATCATCTGCTCCTAATTCCATGCCTTGCCGCCAGTCAGTTTTCTCGACCTTAGCAGTGAGAAAAATAAATGGAATTGTCGCCGTTTCTAAGTCTTTGCGTAATGAATCCAACACTTCAAAACCATCAAGTTCTGGCATCATTACATCACAAATAATTAGATCGGGAACTTTCGCTTTAGCTAACTCTACACCCGTCTTACCGTCAGCAGCGCCAAATACTTCAAAATTCTCAGCATCCAGCAAATCCAGTATATTCTCCCGCACTGATGGCTGGTCTTCAATTACTAAAATCCTTTTCATTAATCACCCAAGAACATTATTGTTTTTGTTGAAAATATTCAAAATTATTTAACTAGTTGGCATTAACAAACATTTTCCATTCATCAGTAATTCTTCAAAATCCCGGTCTGGGACTGGACGACTAAATAAATAGCCTTGCATCATGTCACACTTATATTGATGAATAAAAGAGAGTTCGGCTTCTGTTTCTACTCCTTCAGCAACCAATTTTAAGTTTAGATTTTTAGCCATTTCAATAATGGCTTTAGTAATCGCCGCCTTACTTAAGTTGTCTGTAATGTTCTGAATAAAGCATCGATCAATTTTTAACGTATCGAAAGGGAATTGTTGTAAATAACTTAAAGAAGAATAGCCTGTACCAAAATCATCAATAGCGATTTCTACTCCTAATGACTTCAAGGCATTCAACCTCCGAATTGCTACTTCTGTATTTTGCACCAGCATAGTTTCCGTTAGTTCTAACTCTATATATTTAGGGTCAAGACCCGTATCTAATAAAATTTGAACTAACTGTTTCCGTAAGTCTAGTTGACTAAATTGACGACTAGATAGATTTACAGCTATCCGTAAAGTAGGAAAACCAGCGGTTTGCCAGATTTTGGTTTGCTTGCAGGCTGTCTGCAATACCCATTCTCCAATGGGTACAATCAGTCCGGTTTCTTCTGCAATTGGAATAAATTTATCGGGTGAAACTAGTCCTCGCTCTGGATGCTGCCAACGCACAAGAGCTTCTGCTCCAACAATTTTACCCGTGTGAAGATCGACTTGAGGTTGATAGTAAACCTGAAGTTCTTCTCGTTCTAAAGCATGGCGCAGGCTACTTTGCAAAGCAAGGCGCTCTGAGGAGCCGAGATTCAAGGCAGCTGTGTAAAATTCATGTTGATCGCCCCCCTGCTGTTTAGCCTTAGTCATCGCTGTATTGGCATGATTAAGTAACTGTTCAATGTCAACTCCATTATGAGGATAAAAGGCAATGCCAATGCTGGCGGTGATAAATATTTCTTGACCCGTTAGTACAAAAGTTTGGGAAAGTTTGTTGAGGATAGTTTGGGCGATCTCACCTGCTTCTTTTTTGTGTTGAATATTCGCGAGGATGATGGCAAATTGAGAGGCATTTAAGTGAGCGATTGTATCCTGGTTGTCAACACAAGTGGTGAGGCGTTCGGCAACAGCTTTGAGTAATAAATCGCCAACATCCTGACCCAAATTATCGTTGATTTGGTTAAATCGGTCTAAACTTACAGACAAAATCGTTACAAGTTTTGCATTGCTGGTATCGGTTGGTTGTACCTGCTTAAACCGCTCTCGCAGTGCTAACCGATTCGGTAGATTAGTCAAGCTGTCATTGTAGATTAAGTAATCGAGTTGTTCTTTGGCGTGCTTGAGTTCGGTGTGATAACGCTGTTGCACAGCGGCTTGTTTTTTGAGTCGGCTAGCGATCGCACCCAGCAATTCTGCTCTAGTAAACGGCTTAGTCAGATAATCATCAGCCCCCAGTTCCATCCCTTGGCGGAAATCAGCTTTAGCCGCTTTTGCCGTTAAAAAAATAAAAGGAACCGCTGCCGTAGTTGACTCATGACGCAGTGCCATCAAGACGCCGTAACCATCTATTCTAGGCATCATTACATCGCACAAAATTAGATCGGGAACCATCGCTTTAGCTAAATTAATGCCATCGTGACCATTCTCGGCACTAATCACTTCAAAACCCTCAGCATCCAGGAGTTCTACAATGTTTTCCCGGAGAAACTCTTCATCTTCAATGACTAAAATTTTTTCCATCATAAGACTAGCTAATTGTATGTTGGCAAAGTAACGGTAAAAGTAGTGCCGACCCCGACTTCACTCTCCATCGCAATCTGACCTTGGTGGATATCTACACAGCGTTTAACAATTGCCAGTCCTAAACCAGTCCCGGAAATTGTCCCTACATTAGAAGCGCGATGGAAAGTATCAAAAAGTTGTTCTTGGTCTTCACGCGGAATTCCCATACCCTGATCTTGAATTTGAAAAACAACTCGATTGGGAAAGCGGCTAAGTGTGAATTTAATGGTGTTACCTGACGGAGAATACTTAATTGCATTACTCAGCAAATTCTCCAGGATTTGCCGCAAGAGTTTTTCATCCAGGCAAGGAAGCTTCGTAGGGAGTGGTGAGTGGGGAGTAGGGAGTAGGGAGTCACCAACTTTCCTATTACTTACTCCCGATTCCCTACTTCCTTGTTCATCAATTGTGAAAACTAGCTGATGCTGGTTCGTATCGTTGAGTTGCAGTTCTTCCAATAAGTTGAAGCAGAAATTTTCTAGTTCCAGTGGTGCTGGATTAAAGTCCAGTTTGCCTGCATCAGCTTTACCGATAATTAGGACATCATTCAACAGCTTGGTCATATGTTTGACCGCTACTTGAATGCGGTGCAGATGAGTAATCTTTTTTTCTTCTGTCCATTTATGGTTGTAATGTTCCAGCAACTCGGCTGAAGAGAGAATTGTCGTCAAAGGGGTACGAAATTCATGAGAAGTCATGGAAACAAAACGAGACTTGAGTTCAGTGAGTTCTTTTTCCCGTAACAGCGCCTTGCGAATTTCTCCCTCTACCTGCTTTCGTTGAACCATTAAACCTAATTCCGTAGAAGCAGAAATCAGTTCAATCAACCGTTCGTCTTCGTCTTTGGATTCAAACATATAAAAGACGAGAACAGCTAAGACACTCTGAGGAGTAAGAAGGGGAATGCCTAGTGCGGCTTTGAGACCTGCTTTCTTTGCTATCTCTGCCCTAAGATAAATGTGGTTGGACTCAGCAGAAACATCTCGCCGCCACTCTGGCTGCTGGGTTAACCAAACCCGCCCTGGTAAACCAACACCTGGGGCGAAGGTTAGATTCTCACTGACATGTCGAAATTCCTCTAGAACTTTGGTTTTACTGAACCAAGCTGGGCTACATTCAAGAACGCTGCTATCGGCGTTAGGAACCCAGGCTTCTCCAAACTCCCAGCCGGTGGCTTCACAAACTTTTTGTAGTGCCCCAGATAGGGCAGCGTGAAAGTCTTCAGACTCAAAAATTGCTTGTGTAATTGAGTGCAACAAATGGGCTTCTGCCTCTGCTTGCTTGCGGCGAGTGATATCTGTTGCCATTGAAATGGTTACTCGCCTGCCATCGGGCAGTTGACCTAAAGGTGCAGAACTAAAGTGCCAAATTCTGTTTTCGCCAGCTTTCGTAGTGATTAGGAATTCTCCCTCATCTACCCTCTCAGTTTGGCTATATAACCGATCAATGGTTGATCGCACCAGCTTATCTTGTTCTCCATAGGCTCTAGCAGTCCACTCAGCAATGGTGGGAATTTCAATGTGGGTATAACCAGTTAATGTAGTCCAGACTTGATTAATTTGAAGAACCTCACCATCTTCAGCGTGAATCATCATTGGGAAAGGAGCATCAACCATCGCACGGCGGAACCGTTCTTCACTAGCCCGAAGTGCTTCTTCTATTCGCTTGCGCTCAACAATCTCGGTTCTCAGCGCGTGGTTTGCTGCTCTCAAAGCTGCTGTACGCTCTTCCACTCTAAGTTCCAAAGCATCATTGATTTGTCGTAGTGAGACTTGTGCTTGTACACGCTCGGTGACATTCTGCACAATTACAGCAACTTCATCTAGCCCACTCTTAACCAGGCGAGCTTCAAAGTCGTGGCATTGGTGATTTAGGCGGAGTTGGAACTCAATGACTTGCACCTTATTGGTTTCAAGGGCTACCTCAGCATGATGCCAAATCTGTCCTGCCGCCTCAGTTGGTAAGACTTGATGCAAATGCTTTCCTATAATTTCACTAGCTGATATTGCAAGAGTGTCTTCTTTAGCAGCTTTGCAATCCAAAAAGATGCCATCTCGGTTAACAGAAAATATCAAATCTGGGATGACTTCTAAGAGTGCCTGGTTTTTCGCTTCGCTGATTGCCAGCGCTGATTCTAGTCGTTTGAGTTCGGCTTGATAGCGCTTTTCTAGATCAGTTTGGGTGAGAGCGATCGCACAGTGAGAAGCGATCGTTTGCACAAAAGCAATCTCCTGAGGCAGCCAGTCTCGTTCTTGCTCACACTGATGCAGCGTTATACTACCGATACTCCGCTGTCGATAAAAAATTGGCACCATCAAAAGCGTGGAGATGCCACATTCTCTAGCTTGTTCCTGAAGCGATAGTGGCAGTTGTTGCTCAATTCTAGATAAATTCGCTTTCCCAGACGAGTGACATTCTCCGCAAGAGTATCCACTCCATAAAAGTATTGCCGAGTTACTGTGAACAAACCTGGAATGATAGTACTGATAGAACTCGCAGCATACGTTGTAGAGACGTTCTGGCAGATTATTTTTATCCTCTGGTTGGGGAGTGGCAACACTCAGCCAAGAATTCACCCTTGATTGCTCCTCGTCTACTTCACAAATGAGACAGCCACTCACTTGCAGGGTGTCTACAAGCTGTAGTGCGATCGCGTTCAACACTTCATCAAGAACCAGCACCCCATTTATGGCTTGAGTAATTTGGTTAATCATCGCCGCCTGAACAGTTAAGAGATGACGCTCAACTGTCCACTGTTCGCTGGTCAAGTCAATCGGTAGATGATTAGATGAGATAGCCATAAGAAGCAACTGTGCTACAAGCGAGACTTTTTCAAAAAGCTATGCAGATTAAATAACCTGTTTTTTAAGTAAGACACCATGAGCTGAGTTCACAACTGACCAAATGAAAATCTTTCCTCCCGACTCCCGACTCCCGACTCCCGACTCCCGATTCCCTATTTTCAAGACAACCGTCCACGCGCTACCCGCACAACCAAAGACGAAAATCTTTCACCCCCTCACCCCCTCTCTCTCATGTACCGACTAGGGATGAACTACTCGACAACAGGACTTGTTCCATCGTGTCTAGCAGTTCTATTAAGGTAAAGGGCTTAATAATGTAAGCAGTTGCTCCCAAGTCCATACCTACCTTTAAATCTGTTTTGGCAGCTTTGGCTGATAGAAAAATAAAAGGAATCTCTGCCGTTTTCAATTCGGAGCGCAACGCGGTTAAAACGCCATATCCGTCTAGTTCCGGCATCCGGATGTCGCACAAAATTAAGTCAGGTAGGTGCTGTGTTGCTCTAGAAAGACCAATACGACCATTTTCTGCGGCGATCGCATCGAATCCTTCAGCCTCCAAGAGTTCTAGAATATTTTCTCGAACCGTTTCCTCATCTTCAATCACTAAAATCTTCGTCATTGATTGTTTCCTTTGGCAATTGATGGTCTTTTTTCGTCTACGTATAAACCGCAGTGCTTACTTAAACTTCACTTTCCTTAACAAATTACTTTGAGTAAACCTCTACACATTTTGTAATCAGTACAGACCTTGGAACTGGCAGGAAGACAAGAAGGCTTTTAACACTTTGCCTGGTCTGCTTAATCTCCAATCCCCCATCTCTCTAACTGAAACTTCGTCTTCCACAGGATAGGGAGCGTTGTACAACCGATGTAAGTTATTTTCATTGAGCGGTAATTTTTTTACTAAATCGTTGCTCAGTTGCTCTATCGCTACCCCTATGGGATTAAACTCCGGTCGAACCGCTTCAGCTTGATTGCTCATTAGTACCTCATTCAACCACTGAGTCATAGACTTGACACAAGTTTCAATCTGAGGTGTTGAAAGAAATGAGTTTTTTGGGCTTTGTAGGGTGAGACTCTAACCATTCAAAAGATAGAAGGCAACTAATAAATTGTTGCATGGTCATTTTGCCTAGCCCTCGTGGAAATTACGGTGCTGTGCGCTTTTCTTGATAACTGGTTCTCTGTAAATTCACCGTTGTAATAATGAGCGACATGTATTCCAAAAATGAGAAAGCTGAAATTTTTGAACCTTCCAGTTCTCGCCCAGCAGGGCAAAGATTCTCCTGTATGCACGAAAAAGGGGAATCTGCGCCAACTTTTATAGCGGTTCTTAGTTGCATGTACTACACGGTAGGGGGCACGATATATCGTGCCCCTACAAACTATGTCAAGACTTACGCATGGATACCACATATAGTAGGGGTGAACGGCCGTTCACCCCTACATATGGCTTTTCAACCGGAAATTTGCGTAAGTCCTATATGTTCAACCCAATGGAGAACCGCTACATGGCAAAGCTAGCCAGGATGGTTTGGCTGAAAATCAACCGATGCTTGCTCTTAGGTATTTGCTTGCTACTTTTGGGAGGATGTCAACTACAGGGAAGTGCCGATGAGTCTGGTGTGGTGCGGTTGACGCTTTGGCATGGGGTGAATCCACCAGCCAATCGTGATGTATTACAGGAATTGGTAGATGGGTTTAACCGCGAACATCCAGATATTCAGGTGGAATCGCTTTATGTAGGGCAAGAAGATCAGCAAACGCCGAAAATTCTGGCGAGTGTTGTAGGAAATGCGCCCCCAGATATGTTGTGGTTCAATCCAACTATTACGGGAAGGCTGGCAGAATTAAATGCGATTCGTCCTCTAGATGATTTACTAGCCGCATCGCCGCTGCGTGATGAAATTGACCCAGCGCTGTTGGAAACGATGCAGTTTCAAGGTCATACTTGGTCAGTGCCGTTTGGGGCAAACAATGCGGGGATTTTTTATCGTCCAGCGCTATTTGAGGCGGCAGGGATTACTCAGTTACCGAAGACTTGGGAGGAGTTGCGACAGGTTGCCAAACAGCTAACTCGTGATACTGATGGTGATGGTCGCATAGATCAGTATGGAATGCTGTTGCCTTTGGGTAAGGGTGAGTGGACGGTATTTATGTGGCTGCCGTTTCTGTGGAGTGCTGGGGGTGAGTTGACGAATTCCCAAGGGGCGGCTACGTCGAAAGATGTAAATTTAGTGAGTGAGAAGGCGATCGCCGCCTTGCAATTTTGGCGAGACTTGATTGAGGATCATTCAGCAGTATTGTCTTTGCCTGAACGGGGCTATGAGATGAATCGCTTCATCGCAGGTAAGGTGGCGATGCAGTTCTCTGGCCCTTGGACGTTAGGAGAACTTAAGAGAACAGGTGTTGATTTTCGGGTTTTCCCGATGCCGTCTGAAGCGCGACAGGCAACGGTAATCGGAGGAGAGAATCTGTTTTTATTTAAAACGACTCCACAACGGGAGCGAGCCGCGTTTACGTTTGCTGAGTATGTCATGGGGGAGGAGTTTCAAACTCAGTGGGCGATCGGGACAGGATATCTACCCGTGAATCTTAAAGCGCGTCAAAGTCAGGCTTATCAAGCCTTTGTTCAGAAGCAACCCGCAGTGAAGGTATTTCTAGAGCAAGCTGAATATGGGCGATCGCGTCCTATTTTTCGAGGTTACGCTCGGATTTCCGAAAAATTGGGGCGTGCGATCGAGGCAGTGCTGTTGGGCAAAAGCTCTCCTACTGAGGCGCTTAAATATGCCCAACGGCGATTAGACTTGATTTTTCAATAAGAGGGACAAGTATTTTTTCACCAACAACCAACAACCATAGTTTTTAGTTATTGATTTAATAAAAACAAGCATTTGTTTTTATATTATTGACAGTTTATGTTGGACTGTGAGTACTCAAAAGTTAGGAAAATCGGTTATGGAACCAGATAAAAACTTACACAACTTTCTCTATCGTCGCCGCCGCTATCGTGGTCAAGTCAAGCCAGAGGCTTTGGTATTCAATGCCAATCTTCAAGATTTTGCACAACGTATCAGCTATATCACCGACTTAGAGACTGCTGGAAAAATCTCTCCTCAAGAGGCTTATTACCAGATTAACGGTCTGTGGGAACAGATAAGAAGTAGTTATTGTGCATTAGGCATTGAAAATAAAGACCTTGTTGGTTCAAACGATTGGTGCATATAACACATCTCATTTCACCTACGGCTTGACAGAAATGTATCAAACTTTAACAACAAAAAATTATCCAACTTCCGAAAAAACTCATTTAGCTCAGCTTGTTATCCCTAGTGAAGGAATTAGCACTAGCTCTTTTAAACCTTCAGCAATGACTCTCGTTATCAAACACTTACTTGTGGCACCTCATACATGCGCTTCTTTAGTTCAAAAGATAGGTACATATAGCGCATCTCACATCAGCCACTGTTTGACGAAGCTAAAAAAGGCGGGTTTTATAGGAGCTGAGTGGCACGACAGGAAAGTTTGTTTAGTTTATTACAACATCAAATTGGATCAAGCTGATTCCAAGGTAGTTGCGAGAAAATCTAAACTGCACTCAAGAAACAAACAACAAACAACAAACAACAAATAATAAATAACCCTAAATCCCACGTCCTTAATTGCGTGGGATGATTTAACTGATAGATGCCTCAAGTTACAGAAACAACTACTCCGGCACTTTCATTAGCCATCCTATCCACCGCACATAAAGCATAAGTTCCTGGCTCAAGATTAGCTGCCGTTGTCGCCTCAGGAAAAATCTTCTCCAGCGTCCAGCTATTACTATTCTGTTTATAAAGCGTCCAACAACGAATATCCTGATTATCAACCGCTTGCCAAGAAATCTTGCGGTCTTTTACTTCTAATTCTGCTGGAAAAGCTGGTGCTACCGCATCTCGCCACGACATGGTTGGTACCAGTACAGGTGCAGCATACACTGAGGACTTGAACTTGTCATAGATGCCCTGACGATTTTCCTTGAAGACTTTCATACTAAAGAAGATATTCCCCAGCGAGAACTTCTCTACTAAGTTGCGACTAATTTCTACCTGGTTTTCAGTTTCTGCAAGCGTCCAGCTTTTGCCGTCCAGTTGCCCTACATTATTACCTGTGTAAATGTGTCGCTTCTTAGGGTTAATATCTGTCCACCAATTCAGCAATACGGGATAACTTTGTGCTGTTTGGTCAATTTTCCAGTAGAGTTGCGGCGCTAAATAATCAATCCAGCCTTCCTCTAGCCATTTCTTGGCGTCAGCATAAAGGGCGTTGTAGGCATCTAGTCCTTTAATCTGAGGTGGTTGTCCTGGGCGGTAAATGCCAAATGGACTAATGCCAAACTTAACGTGAGACTTTGCTGCCTTAATCCCTGTGGATAAGCGCTGAACTAATTGATTAACATTATCTCGCCGCCAGTCGCCTAAGCTCAGTGTACCGCCAGCGGCCTGATAAGCTGAGTAGGTTTTGTTATCGGGGAAAGACTGCCCCTCGATGGGATAGGGATAGAAATAGTCATCCAGGTGAATGCCATCCACATCATAGCGATTCACGACATCAAGCATTACGTTGTAAGCCTTGTCCTGAACGAGTTTTACACCTGGATCCATCCACAGTTGATTTCCCCATTGGTAAACATATTCTGGATTGGTGACAGCGATGTGAGGACGGACTGGCGATATTTTTGTGGAAGTTCTAGCGCGGTAGGGGTTAAACCATGCGTGAAGTTCAATGTTGCGCTGGTGGCATTGTGCGATCGCAAACTCCAAAGGGTCATAAAATGGTTCTGGTGCTTTACCCTGAGTTCCTGTCAGCCAATAACTCCAAGGTTCTAATTGTGACGCATACAGAGCATCCCCTTCCGGTCGTACCTGCAAGACTAAAGCATTAAAGTTCATCGCTTGCAGGCGGTCAAGAATCGCGGTAAGTTCAGCTTTCTGTTGTTCAACCGGAAGTACTGCCGCAGAAGGCCAGTCACCATTCCATACCGTTGCCACCCACACCCCCCGGAACTCCCGGCGATGGCTGACACTGACTGTAATTGGCTTTGGTTTAGGGGGAACTACGATGTAGTTTGATGGAATCTGAGGAACTTCCTTCAGATACACCAAAGCTTGATAGATAGAAACTACAACATCAGCACGGGTTGCCGCCAAATTTGGGTTAAATATTTTCACATTGGGGTAGTTCACCACAAGCCCTGCACGGGTAGCAATGGCCACCTCGTCGGTGGCATAACTAGGAATTTCGGCAGCATCTTGATACAGTTGCGGGAGTTCTGGAATCAGGTCAGATTTTACCTTGGAGGCCATCTCCAATCCCGTAACCAGGGAAACTAATACTTGCGCCCTTGTAATCCTATCTTCCGGACGGAAGCGATTATCCGGAAACCCACTAATAAACCCTGTCTCGTAAGCTTTTTTAATAACAGCTGCTGCCCAGTATGTAGAGGGGACATCGACAAAGCCGATATACTGCCGCTTCAGAGGCTTCGGAAAGGGTTTGCTGATAATGGCAGCAAATTCAGCACGAGTCATTGAGTTATTAGGGCGAAACGTCCCGTTGGGAAATCCGCTGACGATGCTGCGCTGGGCTAAGGCTTCAATGAACAAACGTGCCCAATGATTTTGTATATCCGAGAGTTGAGTTGAGGGTGATCTCATCGTCAATCTTAGTTAACTGGAAAATAGGGAGTAGGGAGTAGGGAGTAGGGAGTGGGGAGTAGGGAGTAGGGAGTAGGGAGTCGGGAGTCGGGAGTCGGGAGTAGGGAGTAGGGAGTAGGGAGTAGGGAGTGGGGAGTAGGGGAAGAAAGATTTTTATTTGTTGGTTGCGATCGCTTTACCTATATTAAACTGAGGCATTTTATGGTTTTACGTAGATCGTGTAGCTATACGCCCCTACCCTATGTCGTGTTTTGAGCGTCAATCCTGGAGGTACTATAGCAACCGCCACAAGCGTTAGGACATTTCAAAAGCTGGGAATGACAATTAGCTTTAGGACATTTGTCCTAATCCCCTTGGCGACTACTATATATCCGGATTGGGTATAAACTACTTTCAACAAAAAAAAATACCCTCTCAGCTCGATAGGGCGAAAGGGCAACCTACAGTTTTTTAAGTTCACGAATACTCTATTCAGCAAATGTGAAAAATTTGTGAATTCCTTTTATAAAAATAGGGAGTCGGGAGTTGGGAGTCGGGAGTCGGGTAATGGGTAATCTTGACTTCTTACCCATTACCCATTGTGGTAGTCTCAAAATGAATTGTGATACCTCGGCTTTGCATCGTTTGTTTAAATAACTCCGTAGAAAGCGCTTGTTCAACAGGCCAGACACCAGGTTTACTGAGTTTGCCCATAAGCATCAGTTCGGCAAGGCTGCCAGTACCCGCGCCTGCTGCTACTGCTGTATTTTCATGAACTAATGTTGAGCAGACACTCGTAGATTGCTCGTTTTTGTGTCCTGTGACTTGTGAGCGAATGGCGACACCGATACCGCTGAAGCGATCGCTTACACCAGTCATTCGATGGCTCACATGAGCTAAAAACTCAATGCCACCTGGATTTCTTAGCCAAGATGACGGAAATATATGGGCAGCAATCCAGGTGAGATGATTGTAAAAATCAGGAACAGAGCCGAATTTGGTAATTACTGTTTTAACGGGGAATGAGTCAACCAGTGTAAAGGCTTCTGGCATATCAAACCAGTAGACACCAGCCTTTCCATAGGGTTCAGGAAATTTAATCATTTCGCGATCGCTATACGGTTTCACCATTTTCCACTGATCGTCGATCCAAGCTTCAAATGGCTGTTGTAAACCCAAAAAGGTTGTCCGCATCACCGTAACTCCGGCACCTCCGGAACCCGCAACTAGGTAACTTAGGTGAATTCTTTCTATATCATCAAGCTGTTCGACATCATGACGCACCATGCTGTTGGAGATACCCGGAAAAATACCAGTATTCACGATGGCAGTAACACCAGCTGCTGCGGCCGCATCCTGATAGGCTAAAGCTTTACGAGTAAAGGCACGATTGTCGCTGACATCGAGATAGTTAACACCTTGTTCGATGCAAGTTTTTAGGACAGTGGCGTCCCGGTGAACAAACGGTCCTGCACAGTGAATCACCAGATTGTGAGAAGCGATCGCCTCTCTCAACCCCTCTCTATCTGCCAAATCCAGGGCAAGAAACTGCATTCGCGGTTGTGCTTGTTGCCTGACATCCACTTCAGATAAAGTCTTACGCCCTGTAACTGTAATGTTTGCCTGAGTATGAGCCACTAAGTCTTGCGCCACACTACTGCCAATTCGTCCTCTTCCTCCAAGAATCAAAATTTGGTCTGTCATCACTCTTGCATCGGTAATGTTGTTTGTTGTTTGTTGTTTGTTATTTGTTATTTGAAGCTAGTAGAGCATCAAGGTAGATTTGAGAGGTAAATGTTAAAGCACTTCTCCAAGAGTCTCCGTTGTCCTCTTTGTCTTTTCTCAACTAGTCAATTTTAAGGTTGACCGACCACTAACTGGAGCAACAGTGACAGGGCAGTGTTCAAAAAGACACCAACAACAAACAACAAACAACAAACAACATTCATTTCTTCAAAACTCCTTAAGAAGGAAGCTTAAATACCGCCTCTGCTGCTGATTTGACAGCATTGCCAGCATCTTTTAGTTTTTGAGCGATCGGCTGTTGAGTATTGAGAAACACACGGGCACAGTTACGTCCTGGCATCCCAGAGATTGAACCACCTGGATGAGTTCCAGCACCTGTGAGATATAGATTATCAATCGGTGTCTTGTAGTTAGCAATTTCTGGTAAAGGACGGAAGAAAACCATCTGATCGAGGGTCATATCCATGTGGTAGTAGTTGCCCTTGTATGCTCCCAACCGCTCTCCTAGTTCTGCTGGGCTTTCTACACGACGAGCCATAATCGCATTTTTGATATTTGGCGCATATTCTGCCAATTTATCAATTACGCGATCGGCTACTTGGTTTTTCAGTTCATCCGTCCAACCCGTACCCTTTAAACCTGTTCCTTCAGCACCAGCAATTTGGTAAGGAGCAAAGAACTCAATCCATAATGTATGCTTGCCTTCAGGAGCCATTGACGGGTCTAGTACTGTTGGAACATCCAGATACATTGAGGGATTAGAGTCTGGGATAATTCCCCTCGTGGCTAGGGAGTGACCTTCTTCTACATGAGCCACAGAATCAGCAATCAGCACTGAGCCAATTAAGTACTCATCTTTGTGGTCAAATCGTTCAAAACGTGGCACTTCCGACAGGGCACAGTCAATCTTAAGAATTGTTTCATTGTTATTGACAATTCGCCGTTCTAGACGTTCTTTTAGGTTGGGATCGGCTGAGTACATATCAGCTGGGTCAACCATTTGCAGGAACAAGCGTCTGGCGTCAATATTGGAAATCACGCCCTTGCTAGCGCGGTACTCTTGACCACCAGCGATTCTGACACCCACAGCACGGCCGTCATCTACTAAAACTTGCTCAACGTGCTGATCGCATAAGACAACGCCACCCTTTGTTTTCACCAAGTTTAATAAGGCTTTTACCAGTGCGCCTGTGCCGCCGCGAGGTCTTGCCATACCAGGGCTATGACGTAGTGACATCATCATCGCCCCAATAGCAATAGTTTTTTGGGAAGGAGGTGCTCCTAATTCTGAGGCGAGTCTGGCTAGGGGAGCTTTGAGGAACTCAGAATCAAACCACTCGTTGAGTAGGTCTTCTGGGCTGGTTAGCATGTTGCGAACCAAGTCTAGTGCTTTGTCAACGCCACCGATGACAGATAGCAGATCTTTGACATTTTGTGCGCCATAGTTGCCTGCAATATCGATAATTGATTTTGGCGGCGCATTGAACATAGGAGTGATGGCTTTGGTGACGCGCTGCCAGTAGTCTATGAATTCTGCGTACTTTTTGGCATCGCGATCGCTATATCGGGCAATTTCGGCACAAGTCTTATTAACCGACTGGTGAGCTAAAAAATACTTGCCATCGGGATGGGGGCAAAAGACAACGGGGTCACAGAACAGGTATTCCAAACCATACTTGGTCAATTCCAATTCTTCAACCACTGGCCCTAAGTGAATAAACTCATGGTCGATGGCACAGAGGTTGAACTTAAAACCTGGGGCTTCTTGGGGAATCACTTCTTCAGTTGTTGCTGCACCGCCTGGAACAGAACGCTTTTCCAGGAGCAACACACTATAGCCCGCTTTTAAAAGGTAAGCAGCACAGACCAGTCCATTGTGACCCGCGCCAATAATAATGACGTCGTAAGATTGCATAAATGAAGTTCTATCGAGTGCTAACCCCCCGATTGTAAAGAAATGAAAATGTCAGATGGTCTATCACGGGAAATAGATTAGTACTTCAGTAAACAAAAGCAACAGACCTAAGTGCTGTTGGATGCCAGCGTGTCTCGATAGTTTCTCACCTAGCTTTGGGAAATTCTACCTCTGGTGCCATAAGCGATCGCGATCGCGAGAGTCTGGCTGAAAATAAATGCCACAGCTATACTGGCAAAGTCTGGATCTTCATGTAATTGAAAAGTCTGAAGTACTTTATGAGCCCTGTTGTGAAAGTTGTTCAACCCTCTGGAATCTTAGACGGCACAAAGGCTGGTCAATTTCGACAAGAGATTAGTCAGCTTGTAGAATCCAATGTCGATATCGTCTTAATTGATTTTCGGGACGTTACGTTTATGGATAGTTCAGGTTTAGGAGCGCTGGTTCTAGCCTTGAAGACAGTTCGTGCAGCTGGTAGCAAGCTGTTTATTTGCTCCGTCAACGAACAAATAAAAATGTTATTTGAACTGACGAGCATGGATCGGGTATTTGAAATTTTTCCTAGCAGAGAAGAATTTGAAAATGCTGTCCTTTCCGCCCACTAAGGCCCCAAAAGCTCCTATCTAAGGGAAAGTGTTAATCAAAGTGGATTTCCAGTAAAGACAAATCATCATCAAAGTAGTCTTTGGGGTTTACGGCTTTAAGAGAATGTAAGATCTGGTCTAAGTTACAGGCACTGTTTTTCCAACAGTTGCCCAGCAGCTGGACGAATGGATCGAATCCCCAGATGGTGCCATCCGATTGATTAATTTCGTAAATCCCATCACTAAAAATGTAAAGGGTGCTCTTTGGAGCGACTTCACAGCATTCGTCAAAATACTCGGCATCAGAGAACATACCTACAGGTAAGCCTGCGCCTCTCAAAAGTTTTACCTCAATCGACGAGGCTGGCTCTCCAGAGAGCAATACCGCTGGTGGATGTCCTGCACTGGCATACACGAGTTGACGCTTAACCCGGTTATAGACCCCGTACCAGATGGTGAAGTACTTATCGTTGCGCTGAGTCATCTGGAACGTTTCATTTAATCCTCGTAGAACATCACTGGGTTGATAATAATTAATTTGAGGCAGCGCTCTGGACTTGAGCAAATTTAAGACAGAAAGCGTGGGCAGGGCAGCTCGTAGACCATGCCCGGAGGCATCGAGTAGATAAATTGCTAGATGTTCTGAATCGAGCCAGTAGTAATCAAAGCCATCACCCCCTAGTTGCCGAGAAGGAATAAATCGGGCATCGATAGTCACTGGCGGCTCTGTCATGCGATCGGGAAGGATCGAACGAACATACTCAGCCGCTTCTGCTAATTCCATCTCCAATAGGTGCTTTTGGTGCTGCAAATCGCGGCTGGCTTCGTGCAATCTCAAGCCCGCCCGTACTCGCGCATTCAGCTCAGCCATTTCGACGGGCTTGGTCAAAAAGTCATCGGCTCCAGCATCAAGCCCTTCAACACGATCCTCAAGTGCATTTCGCGCCGTTAGCAGAACAAATATAGTAGTTGAAAGTTCTGGTGTTGCCTTTAGTTGGCGACAGACCTGTAGTCCGTTCATGCGTGGCATATTCCAGTCACAAAGGACAAGCCCCGGACGTAACTTTCGTGCCTGTACCAGACCTTCTTCGCCGTTACTGGCCACGGCAACGTCATAACCATTGCTATGAAGTGTCCGTTTTAACAAGATTTGAATGGCTGGGTCGTCATCAATAATCAGAATTAGGTTCATGGCATCGAGGTACTACAAGTCACTCAAGAGAGAAAAGCAGATGCACTTGTTTATAACGCAGACAGCAACTGGATTCAGTTGAGTGTAGTTTAATGAGAAAGTGGTACAAATCCCGAGGCAAGTTAATCAATGGTAGAGCAAGGGTTAAATCCAGGCTAGACTAATTTCTTCCCTAGGGAGTAGTGGTGCGTTTACGACCCAGCTTTGATGTTGTTGATTGAAAAGGCTTTGAGCAGTTGAAAGACTTTAAACAATCTATCAAGCAAGTTCCCACCGACCTGAAGGCATTAGACCAGCTGTTGTCATGGTTTGACCAGCTTTACCAACCGTATATTCCCAAAAAAGCTTGGTTACAGTGTCAATTAGCTCTTGCCGAAGGATTTACCAATGCGGTACGTCATGCCCACAAAGACCTTTCTCCTAATGTTTCCATTGATATCGAAGTTACTCTATTTCCCGAACGTTTGGAGCTGCGAATCTGGGATCAAGGGCCGCCCTTTGATTTAGAAAAGCGGCTCCAGAGTCGGGAGTATAAGCTGAATGAGGAGGCTGGGGGTGGGCGTGGCATTGCTATTATGCAAAAGATTGCGGACAAGCTCAGTTATACACGCACTGATGACAACCGCAACTGTCTGTTGATCACAAAAGCTTATTAGGGGTAAAGGGAGGAGTGGGAAGTAGAGAGGAGGATTTTGAGCATTCAAATCCTTTTTTTAGACAAACCTTTCTCATTTTCAACGGATATCCCTTATTGGGTACTAAAACAGGGTGATATTTTGTTAGCTTTTGCGATCGCCAGTGACTACCACTGGTACACCGCCAGACGGGACAATCGTAATGCCACGGCGTACTGGTCGAACAGGACGCCGTTCCTTGAGTGCTAGCTGAAAACGCTCCAGAATTGTACTCAGTACCAGTTTCATTTCAAACATCGAAAACGCCATACCAATGCAGCCGCGAGAGCCACCGCCAAAGGGCAAGTACTCAAAGGGCGAAAATTTTGAAAGGAAGAAGCGCTCTGGTTGGAACTGCTGGGGATCGAGGAAAACTTCTGAACGCCGATGAGCTAGATAAATGCAAGGAATCAGAATCGTACCCGCATCAAAATCATAGCCTGCCAATGGCAATGGCTCCAACGTTTGGCGAGGCGTACAAATCAAAGCCAGGGGGTTGATACGCAGTGTTTCGGCGCAAACAGCAGCCAGATAAGGAAGTTGTGCCTTTTCCTCTGGTTCTAAATCCTCACCTAAAGTATCCAGTTCTGTTTGCAGCTTCTCTAGCACACCAGGCCAGGAGTGAATCCAGTAAAACGCCCAAGTGAGGGCTGCTGCTGTCGTCTCGTAACCGAGTAGTAGCAATGAGACTAACTGATCGCGTAATTCAACATCACTCATCTGCTGACCATTTTCGTCACGCGCTAGCATCAGCAACGAGAGAATATCTGTACGAGGTGTGTTGTCTTGTAAGCGACGTTCGGCAATCTCGGCATAAATCAGGGCGTCAATTTGCTGACGTCGGTTCAAGAAGTGTCCCCAAGGACTCCATGCCCCTAGATCTTGTTGCAGGGGCGGGAAGAAAAACAGACTGGAGTATAAGGGAGTTGTAATGTCTTCTAACAAGGAACTGAGTAGTTTTTCTAGCTGTTGGTAACGCACGCCAGGAGCAATGCCAAACACTACTTGTAGAATAATCTGGAGGGTAATTTGTGGCATGACCTTCTGGATAGAGAAGGACGAACCAACCGTCCACTGTGCCATGGCTTGTTCAGTAATTGCACAAATCAACTGACCGTAGCTTCTCATGCGATCGCCATGAAAGGGAGGCATCATCAGTTGACGCTGGCGCTGATGGCTTCGTCCTTCCTGCAAAATAATCGACTGCTCACCCATCAAGGGTTCAAAAACATGAGTTGCCTTACGGAAGTCCAACACAGATGAGGGCAGCGAAAAAATCTCTTGAATCGCCTGGGGGTGGCTAAAAAACACCACGGGTGGAGAATTTATACCAAGTACCCGCACAATAAAAGGGTCTCCATATCGCTCTTGACAGGAGTCCAAAAATTCAGTAGGGCGAGCAATGAGTTGAATTGTCTGTAGTAAGGATGGTGTGCTAGGACCATCAGGCAGTTTCATGAGTGGTTAAGTAGAGTTTGCACGAACTATGTACTCTACTCAACGTAGCGCCAACAAGGAGCGATCGCGCATTTATCGAAAGCGCCTCTCCCTAAACTGAACTAGCAACGGCTTGGGGCGATCGCTCTTTATCCTGACGTCGGCCTGTCATAACCATCTGCACACCTCCAGCAGGTGCCATCGTCACCCCACGACGTTTAGGGTATACAGGGCGATTATCAGCCAGTGCCAGTTGACAGCTAGATAGAATGCTAACTAATGCCAGTTTCATTTCAAACAGGGCAAATGCAGCGCCAATACAACGACGATTACCACCACCAAAGGGCAAATACTCGTAGGGTGAAAACTGCCGTTCCAAAAAGCGTTCTGGCTTAAACTGCTTAGGCTGAGGGTATAAATCCTCGCGATGATGAGTTAAATAAATACAGGGGGTAAGCATTACCTCCGGCTCAAAATCGTAGCCCATGAAATGTAGCGGTGATTTCACAATTCGAGGGACAGTAATAATTACAACTGGGTAAATTCGCAGCGTTTCTGAGCAGACGGCATTGAGATAAGGGAGTCGCGCAATCGTGCTGGGGTCTGGGTCATTACCAAGAGTATCTAGTTCCTCAAGCAGCTTTTCTTTAACCTCTGGGAGACGGTGAATCCAGTACAATGCCCAAGTCAGAGAGGTTGCTGTGGTTTCGTGACCAGCAACTAACAGTGTCATCAACTCATCCCGCAACTCCTGATCAGTCATGGGTTGACCTGCTTCATCACGCGCCGCCATCATTAAGGAGAGAATATCTGATCCAGATGGATTGGGTTGTTCTCGGCGTTGATGAATCTCGGCATAAATTAGTTGGTCAATTTCCTGCCTTTTACGGATAAAGTACCCTCCTGGACTCCACGGCCCTAAATCGTGTTCAAGTGCAGAGAAAATAGCCAAGGCAAAGCCTAAGCGAGAAGATGTTAGATCAAGCAAGGAAGCAAGAAGTTGCTTAAGTTGCTGGTAGCGCTGTCCTTCATGCAAACCAAATACTGCCTCTAAGATCACCTGTAAGGAGATGTCTTGCATAAATGGACGGACTGTGAAGGGTTGCCCTTCCTGCCACTGCGCTGTAACTTGCTTGGTAATCTGGTCAATTAGGTGACCGTAAGTTCGCATCCGTTCCCCATGAAAGGAAGGCATCAACAGCTGTCTCTGTCGCTGGTGGCGATCGCCATCTAGCATTAATAGAGAGTTATCCCCTAATGTTGGTCGTAAAATCCTGTTAGCTTTACCGACATCGAACTGCTTGGGATTAGCCGTAAAAATTTTCTCGATTGCCTGGGGATTGCTGAAAAACACAAAAGTCGGATAGTTAGCCAACTTGAGAGAAAAGCAATCACCGTAACGCTCAGCACAAGTGTCTAGAAATTCTAGAGGACGAACAATCCATTGATAAAGCTGCAACAGAGGATGGGTTTGTGGACCGTCAGGCAGTTTGGTTGTAGCCATAGCAAATTAGACCCAGTTAGGAGGATTGTTTAGTTCTACCAATGTACTGAATAAGATATTTCACTGCTATTCGTCTGTACTGACACTCACCGAAAGCGCTCTTTCTCGACTGGCTAGATTGTAGGATCTACCTAATTGAAGCCAACCCTTACAAGGACGCCATTATTTAGAGGCGGGATCTGAAATTATGACTGCTGTTACTCAAGCCCCTAGTTTTTGTGAGGGGATTCAGTATTTTGGTGAAACACTACCCGGTTTTGAGAAGTTTGGCAAGGAACCAGCGATCGCATCCAGTGAAAAAGCGATCGCTGACCCTAATCACCCAAAGGCTGCGTTTCAGACGATGTTAGCAGCTGACGCTTTACGCTACTTAACCTTGCAAGTCACTGGCTCCAAAGCTTCTGGACATCCTGGTGGATTTGCCAGTCAAGCCGAAGCGTATGCTGCCTTGGTGATGCTAGGTCACAAAAATATCTTGACAGAAGTCGGACATCATGCTCCAGGTTTCTATAGCGCCATGTTTTTGGATCGCTCATTAGAGGACATGGGGATTACTACGGTACAGCAATTGCGCGATCGCTTCCGGGAACAACACGGCCTTTTAGGTCATCTATCCGGCTACATTCCCGGTATTCTCGCACCTGCTGGCCCATTGGGGCAAGGGCAGCACTTCGCCATGGCAGCAGCACTCCTCCACCGCGATAAACTGTTCCCCTTCACGATGGGCGACGGTGGCATGGGTGAACCCTACCCAATGAGCAGTATGGCTCACTTTCACACCGCTTATCCTGAAGTAACAAACTTCCTGCCAGTACTGGTGTGGAATGGCTATAGCCAAGAACATCACAGCATGGTATCTACCAAATCTAACGAAGAAATGGTGGAGTATTGGCGCGGCAATGGCTTTGAAGAAATTATCTTAGTCGATGCCAAAGAGTTTGACGACCAAAATCAGCCAGGAGATTACGTCGATAGCACTGCCTTCTCCCTAGAGAAGCGGCTGGAATTTACCAAAGCCGTGCTAGTTAGTGTGGATAAAGCCGCTAAGTCTGCCCTCGGCGGAAAGCTGACAGTATTTATCATCAAGCAGCTGAAAGGGGCTGGGGTACATGCACGGGGAGCTAAGTCTCACAACCTCTATCCTAAAGATACGCTCGATAGCCCCCATATCATGGAAGCGTTGAAAACACGGGCTTTGCCTGTTGAAGCCTGGGAGTTGGTACGAACCAATTGTGAACGGGCGGGTGGTGGCCCTGCGGCGAAAACAGCGGTAACTGAATTTGAGTTACCCTTGCCAGAATTGGGTGAATTGCCTCTAGAAGAGTTTCCGGTAGGGGGTGATCCAAAGGTTTCGACTACGGCGATGGGGCTTTTAGTGGGTAAGGTGGGAGAATGCGATCGCAATTTCCTAGTCACCAACGCAGACGGCAATGAAGCTTCCGGCATCGCCAACATTAACCAAGCCCTCAAGATTATCCATCCCACACCAGATAATCTTTATAACCAAGCGCCTAAAGGTCAAGTTTACGAACCATTGAGTGAAGATGCTTGTGCTGGTTTGGCGGTTGGTTTATCTCTCATGGGTAGCCGTAGCTTGTGGTGTTCCTACGAATCCTTTGCCATTAACGGCTTACCGATTTGGCAGACAGTGACGCAAGCAATGGCAGAATTGCGGCGTCCTACTCCTTCTACAATTACCCTATTTACGGCTGGGGCATTAGAGCAAGGGCGCAATGGATGGACTCACCAGCGGCCAGAAATTGAGGCGTATTTCGCTGCCATGATGCGGAATGGCAATGTCTTTCCTCTGTTTCCCCCCGATGCTAATAGTATCCAAGCGTGCTACGAGTGGGCGCTGACGACGAAGAATAAGGGGATTGTGATTACCGCGAGTAAGTCACCTTTGCCGATTCGCACCACCTTTGAACAAACTCGCCAAGGCTTAGAAAAAGGTGCCGTGTTGCTGCAAGAAGTCAAGGGGGATAAGACAGTTGTGTTTGCCGTGATTGGCGATATGACGTTGATGCCAGTGTTTGAAGCTGCTGCTTACTTGGAAACAGAAGGTATTGGCGTGCGGATTGTTTCTGTTGTCAATCCTCGTCGGCTGTATCGTCCCTACGATACTGCTTGGGATACCTGTTCTCAACCTGATGGCGGATTCTTGGATGATGCTGGGTTTGCACAGTTGTTTGATGGGGATGCGCTGATTGGGGTGACGGGTGGTGCTTCTTCGATGCTGGAACCTATCATGCTGCGGAGTAATTGTAAGCGAGATACATTTGCTTGGAAGCGAGGAGAAACTACCGCTAGTGCTGGGGAATTGATGGCGTTTAATGGGTTGACAGCTGAAGCGTTGACTAAAAGAGCGATCGCGTTAGTGCATTAAGCTGACTCTGTAATTAGTGTACTAAGGTAGCTGCTATGCCCCCGCCTGAGTTAAAACTGGGTGGGGGCTTGATCAAGATACGTTAGTAAGTAAATCGGGTTAAATATATAGAAGAAATAGAATGAGTACAAATAAAGATAACAACTTACTTGATGAGATTAAGAATCAGTTTGCATCAATTGGAAAAGATTTATCATCATCA
>DALYIW010000003.1:87264-97901 GCA_031970155.1 Coleofasciculaceae cyanobacterium CTOTU46601
CCTTAATTGAAACATTGCAGATATCCCGGGACAAAAAATTTGTCTTCCTCTTAGTTGGTCGTACAGGAGTTGGAAAATCCAGCACTGTGAATACTTTAATGGGTAAAGAAGTTGCCAGAGTTAATCCATTTGAGCCATCAACAATGATGGTTGAGTCCTATGATTCTGAAATTAACGGGATTCACTTTACAGTCATTGATACGCCTGGTCTATGTGACGATCTTGAGGAGGCTGGGAATGATCAACAGTATTTGGAACTCATGCGTTCAAAAGCAACACAGCTTGATGTAATGTGGTTTGTTAGCCCTCTTAATGATACAAGAGTTCGAGTTGACGAAAAAAGGGGAATAAAACTTATTTCAGAAGCATTTAGTTCAGAGGTCTGGGAACGTGCTGTAATTGTTTTCACATTTGCCGATAAAATTGATGCTTCTGACTATCCAGTAGCGTTGCAGAAGAGAACAGAGCTTATCCGAAAAGAGATAGCGAAGTATACAGGCGATGAGGTAGCAAATAATATTCCCTCAGTTGCAGTAGCTAACAAAAGCGAAACAACTCCTGATGGTAATAAGTGGCTGGGAGAGCTTTACACAAAAGTATTTGTAAGGATGTCCGAAAAAGGGACTATTCCATTCTTACTGGCAACGGCTGGAAGAATAAATAAGATTGAAAAGAAACCAAAAGACAAAAGTAATACAGATGGACAGAGTTCTGAGGATCGAGGAGAACCTAACTGGAGATTTTATGGGCAACAAAATCCACAACAAGTAGATGCTGCTGTCGGTGTTGGGTTTGAGTTTAATGATGAGCAGAAAGAAGAAGTTAAGAAAAAGCTTTTCGATGTGATTCCAGTTTTGGAAGCAATAGGTGAAGCAATTGGATCTACAATTGGAGCAGTAGGAGGCAAAATTCCTGCTGAAATCTGTGGTGCAGTTGGTAAAAAAATCGGTGGTGCAGTTGGTCATGCAGTAGAATTCATTGGCTCGCTATTTGGCTGGTTTTAATCAAACACAAAACTTATGAACTTTCCTATATCCTTGCAGGCATTAATCGAATCTATTGAAGCACTTGCGCTAGAAGACCAAGCCTTATTGTTTGAACAACTTTACAGGCGACGGATTGAAAAGCAGCACCAGGAAAATCCTAAGAAAACAGCCGATACAACAGAAGCAATTCCCGTAGATAATACGCCAGAAACAAGCAAAATTAACCAGCCTCAAAATCCTTTGTTGATGATTCCTGCTACTCTCAAAAACAATCCTCTATTTGATGAGGTATTAGGATACATGGAAGCCTATCGTCGCGAACTCGACAAGGAAACTGAAGCTGATTACCGCGAACTGGATGCAGAGGCTCAAACTAGGTGACTCGATATATTCTTGATACTGACCACGTTACTCTCTTACAACAAGCTCATCCAATCGTTTCGCAGCGAGTCGGTGCAGTTAATCCTGACGAGATTGGTGTGACCGTAATAACAGTCGAAGAACAAGTACGTGGCTGGCTCAATGCTATCAGACAAACGTCCCAATCTTCCCAGCCCGAACGGTTGATATGGGCTTACAGAGGATTACGAGATGTGGTGAGGTATCTCAGCAGATTAAACCTTGTTGACTTTAGTCAAGAGGCTTACGCTTGTTATCTAGAATTGCGCTATCAAAGAATACGCATTGGCACACAAGATTTGCGAATTGCTGCTATTGTGCTTGCAGAGAACTCTATCCTAGTTACGCGCAATCAGCGTGATTTTGTACGAGTACCAGGCTTGGTGTTTGAAGACTGGACAATACAAACTTGAGAACAAGAAGTTTGGGAAGCGCGATCTATGAAAACCTGTAGGAGCGATCGCTAATCAAAAAATATAATAAAAACAGATAGGGAGAAAATATGATGAATCCTCAAGTAATGACTCCAGTTTCAATGATTGAGCCATCATCATGGCTGCATTTTGGCATCAAAATTGAGAAAGTCGATAGTGTCAATCTTGTCAAGTTTACTGATGAGTTGCACTTTCGCATCGAAGAACTTTTGGAGAAAATAAAAGCTGAATTGCTAACTCCAGAAGAAGCAGCAGAATATGCCGAGATATCAGAACTTGAAAGGATTTTAACCTTTGTAAACGCCCTACTTATTGCCCAGCCGTGACAGTCAATGAGTGCCCTCGATAGTTAGTGCAAAAACGAGCTAAATACCTGTAGGAGTGCTACACCTATGACGACACAATCTATAGAAAAAATTATCTCAGTTAAAGAACAGCGGTTTGTCTTACCTGGTTGTCAAAGCTGGCAGCAATTCAAGGCAATTCAAGCCTTGATGACAGAGGTGCCAGGTGTACGAGTATCTTATCTTGATGGGTGTGTGGAGCTGATGACAATTGGTGAAGACCATGAAATTATCAAAACTATTATTGGCTTGTTGCTAGGACTCTACTTTTTAGAGAAGCAAATTGAGTTTATTCCTATAGGCAGTGCAACTCGCGAGTCAGAAGTTAAAGGGGCTTCATTTGAACCCGATCAGTCCTATTACATAGGAGAAAAAAAAGAACATCCCGATCTTGCTATTGAAGTAGCTTTTACTAGTGGCAATACTAAGAAACTAGAAAAATATAAGCGATTTAAGATCGCTGAAGTTTGGTTCTGGGAAAATAACAAGCTTTCTATCCATCGTTTTCATGGAGAAGACTATGAACCGATTTCTCGGAGTGAGTTTCTGCCAGAGTTAGATTTAGAATTGCTGGTATGCTGTGTGCTAATGCCCTCACAGCTTGAGGCAATGACAGAGTTTCTCAAGGCAATTCGAGAACAGGGCAGATAGACAAATATTAATCTTATCTGTTCTAGACATAAGGCCTAAGGAGTTAAAAGTAATGGAGCTGTACTTTCTATGACCAACCTAAAAAACTTGTAAGAAATCTGAAAACAGTTCACAAATACGAAATTCCTGCAATTGGTGAATTCAGTCTTGAACTACCTGTTGACGCAGCTTTTCAGAAATGGTCACAACGAGGCAGATAACTCCTTCAACGGAGGTATCCGATGTCCCCGCCAGCGTAGAACAGACCAGGCATAAGCTTTACGAAGCATCAAACGATCCGCCGCTAACCGTAAGTCTGTCAGTTCCTGTTGTTCCTCCCAAGTGAGCGAATCTTCTTTATTCTTCTCCAATAGCTCGGTATGATGTTCGTGCTGACTTGGTTCCACTTTGGCATTGGCGATCGCGAGCAACTCCTCAATACTGAGGTTTTGCATCTTCAACAACTCCGGCTGCATCTCGAGTGAAGCGTTTTTCACAGAGGGTGGCAGATTGCTAACCACACTTTGAGCAGCCAGCACTTCCACAGACTGTTGGGTAGCTTCGGCGATGCGAACCAATTGGCGAAAAACAGGTTCAGGAAGCTCAATCGTTACTCGCTGAGTCGTCATGGTCTTACCCGACTGTAGCTGGATATTGTCAATTCTATCTTCCCCCTGAGTTGCCGCGAGCCCGATCGCCTGCCAGAGCAATCTACAATGCTAGTAAGCGATCGCACTTTGAAATTGGAAGAGTAGGGACGCATTAGCGAAGCGTCTCCGTAAGAAAATCGCATCCTGCGATCAAGCACAATAGGCATGTAGGGATATTTTGAAAGCACTGGCAAAGTGATACGGGCTAGAAGACTTCTGCTCAATGCGATCGCCAAAATTGGACGTTAAGATCTCATAGCAAGATAGTAGAAAAGCTGCTAAATTGATGAACTTTGCTAGCGATAATGTCACTGGAGTCTCACCGGAAATTCTAGCCGCCTTGAATGCTGCTAGTGATGGGACGGTAATGTCTTATGGTCAGGATGAATACACTCAACGCTTAGAGAGTCAGTTCAACGAACTGTTTGAGACAGACGTGACGATATTCCCGGTAGCAACGGGTTCAGCTGCCAATGCTCTTGCCCTGTCTGTCATGACTCCACCCTTTGGGGCAATTTACTGCCATCCTGAATCCCATATCAATGTTGATGAATGCGGAGCACCAGAATTTTATACGGGCGGTGCGAAGTTGGTAACACTCCCTGGCGCTGATGGTAAGATTCACGCCACTGATTTAGCAGCAGTGCTAGCTAGTTCAGGTGCTGGCGTAGTTCATCATGTGCAACCAGCTGTCGTCAGCATTACCCAAGCAACTGAAGCGGGAACAGTTTATAGCCTTGATGAAATTCATGCCATTGCTGAGGTTACACAAAGTCATGGTCTGTATTTACACATAGACGGGGCACGTTTTGCCAATGCTGTAGTCAGCCTGGGTTGTTCTCCTGCCGATATTACCTGGCGTGCTGGCGTCGATGTCCTCTGCTTTGGAGCAACGAAGAATGGCGCTATGGCAGCGGAAGCCGTAGTCTTTTTCAATCAGACTTTAGCAAAGACTTTCGGCTATCGTCGCAAGCGCGGTGGGCATTTGTTCTCTAAAATGCGATTTTTGTCTGCACAGTTGGAGGCATATTTAAAAGAAGATTTGTGGTTAAGGAATGCTGACCACGCTAACAATATGGCAAAAAAGTTAGCACAAGAGTTAGTAGAGTTGCCGGGAGTGAAGCTTTGCTATCCAGTTGAGGCTAATGAAATCTTTATTGAGCTGCCTGAAGCAGTTATCCATGGTCTTCTTGCCGATGGCTTTTACTTTTACCGTTGGGGGGGACAAGATTCAACAACCATTCGGTTGGTCACTGCTTTCAACACTAAGGAGATAGATGTAACTACTTTTATAGAAGCGGCTCGACGATACTCTTTTAAAGTTTTTCCGGCATTTGAGTCTAAATTCTAGAAGAGGAGATTAACTCATTGTGCATCTAAAGAACAAGGGAAGGGAGTATTATTTGTTGTTGGTTATTTGGCTTGCCCTGAGCGCGGTCGTTGGGTTGTTGGTTAAAAAGTATAAGTAAGCGACAACCAACAACTTGTGTGACGAACGGAAGCCCCTCCCCTTTATGCGGATGTTGGTGCTTCAGGTCGCTTTCTGTGAGAAAGTACCAGCAAGGGTGCGAAAATACAATACTTAGGTCAAACTAATCACCTCTGCATCGCAGTGACCTCTGCAATTAGCTTTCTTATCAAGTGCTACCCATGTCTAAGAACAAATCATTGGTTGTAGCTATAACGATAACTAATGCTAATTTATACTTAGTCAAGCTGGGGAAAAGAAGGGGTGTAAAAATTTTCAACCTCTTGTGAAAGCTACACTTGAGGGCAGCAGAAGAGCCAACTTTAATTCCTAGGTTCTTCTACTCTTAAAATAAGAATAACTTATTTAATACTCAATTAAGAATTTCATTGCTAATCCCGTATAACCTCCATAGTTTTTTCCCGTAGTATCAGAGATGAAGCGGACACGGCTGGCGTAAACCCTTCTTACAGATGAAGTTCGCTGGTATGCAGTACGCTCAAATCAGAATTCTGCCGTCAAATCAACAGAGAGGATCACGAATGGCAAGTTTTAAAGTACGGTTGATCAATGAAACCGAAGGGCTAGACACCACTATTGAAGTTCCAGACGACGAGTACATTCTCGACGCCGCTGAAGAGCAAGGTCTTGACCTACCCTATTCCTGTCGCGCTGGTGCGTGCTCTACCTGCGCTGGCAAAATCCAAGATGGTGAAATTGATCAGTCTGACCAGTCTTTCCTGGATGACGATCAGATTGAGGCTGGATACGTTCTAACTTGTGTAGCGTACCCGAAGTCTGATTGCACTATCATTACTCATCAAGAGGAAGAACTGTACTAAACAGCAAGCAATATTAACTAACCCCCCGACCTACAGTCGGGGGAATCGTGTTATTTGTTGTTGGTTGTTGGTTGTTGGTTATTGGTTGTTGGTGTTCTTAACAAAAAGCGTTATAAAAAATGTTACTTTTTTAGCCAACAACTTGGTGTCATTTATTGTGGTTAGTATTATTAACAAAAATTGTTACTTGTCAGGCAACAACTAATTCACAAACAACTAATTCACAAACAACAAACAACAAACAACAAACAACCAAGAACCAACAACAAAGATGAGTCAGGGTTTCTTGGTTGAGGACTGAGATAAAAGGCGTGTTTGTGGCTCTTGCCAGAAGACAATTGAATTAGAAAGTGGCTGAATTTGAGTTCCGGGATAGTAGAAACTGAGAATCCGCTCTCCTGACCAGCCGATTTTAGCTAAGTTGTGGGAACCGTATTGACTAAAGCCGACGCCATGGCCAAAACCACCGCCTACGAAAGCATAACCTTTAAGGGTTTTATCGGCCCCGTAGATTGGGTCTAGGTAATAGAAAGTACTCAAGGGAGGCTCAAAGGCGCTACGGGTCTCATTTTTATCGATTTCGATGACGCCTTTGTCAGTTTTTACCGAGAGCTTGAGAATCCGCCCTGATGGCGATCGCTCTACGACTTGTATCTGCTGAATCTGGCTGAAGTTAGCAAAGGGATGTTTAGTTTTTTTGAGATAGCGTTTTAAAAAATCTGTTATCTGTTCTATTGTCCTTGTGTAACGCCAGCGAAAAGCACTCTTGCCAGTTTCATTAAATCCCTGTTTCAAGTTAATGAAGGCGCGGAAATTTTGTTCATCGGCTAAAGATTTTTTAGACAAATTCCAAACCGTCTGGGGCGAGTCTACTATAGCTTTTAAGTAAGGACGCTCTGCACCATTCCAGATATCACTAAAAGGAGCGGTAACACCACCAGTAGTGGAAGAATATAGAGCATCTACTAACTCGTTGTTGTAAGTTAGCACCTGACCTTTTGTAGCGGCGATCGCTTTATCTGAGAGGGGGTCTATACCAGTGAGTCCCTTATAAACCTGACAGTGAGTATCTGCACACAGTTCGTAGTCGTCTGCGGCAAACCGCCGTCGATTCCGTAGGGCATAAGTTCGTGCAATGATTGTTTGAGCTTCTATTGCCGCATAGGGCGCACCCGTGCCAATTTCGTTAGGCACAACACCCCGTAAATAGGTTTCTAGCAGTACCTGATTGACAAGGGTGTAGTTACCGTAGGCGTTAGGCTGAAGTTGCATACTTCCGGTGTAGAGGCGAGGATTTTTGTCATCTTTGCCTATACCAACCTGGATCAGATTTTTCTTCGCAGAAACTTTCAAGTGTGTACGACTGTAGCGAAAGCCATTAATCACAAATGATACCCGTGGCACCTTTTGTAGAATTTGTGTGTCGAGATAGGCGGTTTTTTCACCTTGGGCTTTGATACTTTGTAGCAGCAGACGCCGTACTAAAGGCGTTTGATATACGTCCCGTTTAGCCCAGACTTGCCAGCGTTCTGGCTGCGCTACCTCCACCTCAATACCTCGCTGTCGCCACTGATTGGCACTGTCTTCTGCGGTTTCAAAGGTCGAGTGATTGCTGAGAACCAAGCGTTCTTCTACTGTTGGTGCTGGTAGCTGTTGCATCGCTGTTTCTAGCTTTAAGCTACCAACTTCCACGACTTGCGGTTTCATATCACCTGACAAAAAGCGTACAGTTAAGCGATCGCCTGAGGTAGCTTGTAAGGTTAGCTGGTCAGTTGAGTTCTCTCCAAATCGCTGCACAACTCCCACTTTCAACTCTACATCCTTGGCTTTGGCGGCTGGTTCCCAGACGAAAGTCAATCCCCAGAGGCATAACGATGCGATTAAGACAGTGCCTAAACTGTAGTCAACTCGTTTTTTAGTCAGAGTTTGAAATCTCAAAATCATTAGTTGTTTGTTGTTTGTTGTTTGTTGTTTGTTGTTTGTTGTTTGTTGGAGAGCCAATAACCAATAACCAACGACCAACAACCACATTATTAGTTGTTTGTTGTTTGTTGTTTGTTGTTTGTTTTAGAGCCAATGATTAATAACCAATAACCAACAACCACATCATTAGTTGTTTGTTGATTGTTGGAGAGCCAATAACCAACAACCAACAACCAACAACCAACAACCAACAACCAATGCTAAAAGAGTACATCACCTTTAATCATCCGTTGAGCAGCATCAAGTAGCACTTCTTCCAGATAAGGCTTGGTAAAGTAGCCACTGGCTCCCAACTGGGCTGCCATTTGCCGATGTCGGTCAGCGCCGCGAGACGTGAGCATGGCGATGGGCAGATTAGTGAGATTCTCGTCTTTCTGAAGCCGAGAGAGCAATTCTAGACCGTCCATTCTCGGCATTTCAATATCACAGAATACGATGTCGCACGGTAAACCTGAGCGAAGTTTATCCCAAGCGTCCTGACCATCACGGGCTTGTTCAACTCGATAACCTGCTTTTGTGAAGGTCATGGAGAGGAGTTCGCGCACTGTGATTGAGTCATCCACAATCAGAACCAGTGGTTCAGCCTTGGTTGCGGGTAGCTCTTCGGGAACTTGCTCATGGAGTTCTTCCCTCGACCATATGGTAACGGTGTCTTTGCGAATTCGCCCTTGAGCCAGGTCAATGAGTTCTAGAACGTCGGCGATGGGCATAATCCGACCATCCCCTAGGACAGTCGCCCCAGCGATTCCTACTGGTTTAGGGGGTGGGCCTTCCAATTGTTTAATTACGATTTCCTGTTCGCCTAACACTTGGTCTACTTGAATGGCGAGGAAGTTACCAGCACTACGCAGCACGACGATAGAAATGATGTCGTCTTCCCGTTTGCCGCCGTAGACGGTGTTGCGACTCAGTTGACGCTTGTAGGTCAGCAACTCTGAGAGGGATTGGAAGGGTAGGAGCATGTCTCGCCATTGGATACAGGTTTGACCTTCTGAATTGGTCTCAATGCGCTCACTGGGCAGATCTAGCATGTCTTCTACCCCATCCATGGGGAAGGCAATCCGGGCGCGATCGCTCAGGCAACAGAGTGCTTTACAAATACTCAAGGTTAAAGGTAGACGAATCGTAAACGTTGTACCTTTGCCGATGCCTGAATCAATGTGAACAACCCCACGAATTTCACTCAAACTGGTACGGACAACATCCATGCCCACACCGCGACCTGAAAAATCATCGGCTTTGTCTTTGGTGGTAAAACCTGGGCGGAACAGAAAATCATACAAATCCAAATTTGTCAAGCTTTGTGCATCCGCTGCGGTGATCAATCTCTTCTCAATTGCCTTTCTTCTGACTTTTTCAGGATCAATTCCCGCTCCGTCATCGGAGATAGAAATCACGGTTTGGTTCCCTTGGTGGAAAGCTCGCAGGGTAATTTTCCCGATGGGTGATTTACCCGCTGCTTTGCGTATATCTGGCGCTTCAATGCCGTGAGTGATGGCATTGTTGACTAAGTGAGTCAGTGGATCGTAGAGGTGTTCCAGGATCATTTTGTCGATCAAGGTTTCTCGACCCTCAACGTGCAGTTCGGCTTGTTTGCGTAACTTGATGGAAATTTCACGCACGGCACGGGGCAATCGGTCAGCGGTTTGGGCAAAGGGTACCATGCGCGATCGCGTCAGTCCTTCTTGCAGCTGAGTGGTTACCTGTCGCAGCATTCGGGCAACTTGGTCGGTTCCATCCACCAAAAGCTCGATGTCAGAGGCTGACTCCCGCACTCTGACAATTAGCTCGATCATCTCTTGGGAGAGCAAATGGAATCCAGTAAATCGATCCATTTCCAAGGGGTCGTATTCCACCCCTGAGGAATTGTTTTCCTCGAAGGAATCTGAACTCAATAATGATGAAGAGCGGTTGCTGTAGCGGCTGGCTAGTAGAGAACTCTCCAGAAGAGTCCGTTCGTACAAATCCTGCATTCTTGAACCCACGTCGCTCAGGGCTAGTACCTGGTGCGATAAGTTATCCAAAAATTGCCGCAATTGCTCTTGATCTTGCTCTAGGCTATTGCGGTTTACTACCAGTTCTCCCACCAAGTTGCTGAGGCTGTCTAGGTGTTTAACTGGCACCCGCATTGTTTGCTCAAATATTTTAGGCCGTTGACGGCTTAAGGGGCGAGTCTGTCGCTGGTCGGCACTAGTTGTCTGTGGACCGCCCATCGTTTTTTCAGCTTGCTCTAGCAGTATTTCTAGGTCTCCAAATTCGTCGTCTTGAATAGTGTCTGCCTCAATAGCTGCGCTTTTTACTGGTGCGGGGCTTTGAGCGGCATCGGGCATTGGTTCACCTAATAAGGCTTCGAGGTCGTCAAACGCCTCCAAGTTTGCTGATGGAGCAGCAGTGGTCAAGCTTGCTTCACCTAGCAGGGCATCCAAATCGTCCAATTCAGCTAGTTCTAGACTCGCCTCATGGTTTTCAGAGGCTCCTGGCATTTCTAGCACTAACTCTTCTAAATCAGCAAAGTTCTGTTCCTCCAGGCTGTGTAGCGCAGGGCTAATGCTGTGGTCATGTCCCAAGGGTTGTATGCTGATGCGATCGCTCTCCAAGCTGTCGATTTCACTTTGATCGAGATTTGGTGCTTCAGACAGTACAGACCCTAAATCCTCAAACTCATCAAGACTATCCCACTGGACTTCCAGACTTTGGTCACCTTCTTCGGCCGTTAAGAAAGAAAAATCATCTTCAACTGCCGCTTGTGCGCTATCCGTTGTTTCCCAATTCAATTCCAGTACTTGTGGCGTTTCTTGTTCGTGTGTCTCAAAGGACAAGTTTTCTAAGGATGCACTGCGATCGATAGTTTCATTACCCAACAGCGACTCTAAATCCAACGTTTGTGGACTCTCTACCAAC
>DALYIW010000004.1:0-13771 GCA_031970155.1 Coleofasciculaceae cyanobacterium CTOTU46601
TCCCCCTGCTCCCCCTGCTCCCCCTGCTCTCTTCAGTAACCAATCATTTGTTGACAAAACTGTTCGCCGACTCTTCAGAAAACATTGAAATTGGATCTATTAATTAAATGACTACTTACAAGACTATCGAATCTAGTACTACATCCTTCGAGCGTGCAGAAGCGCTCGTCTCCCAACTAGCAACTCGTAAAGACGCTTGGGCCCAGCTTGGTATCCCAGAGCGAGTCACCTATCTACGTCGTTGTATAGAAGGAGTTCAGTCAGTAGCTGTGCCTTGGATGGAGGCAGCGTGTCGGGCCAAGGGAATCGCTCCTACCGAGAATTTGGCTGGTGAAGTGTGGCTAGCTGGAGTCATACCTATCCTACGTAATCTGCGGCAGATGATTGATGCGTTGGAGGCTGATGGTCAACCTCAACCTATGAGCTGGCACACCCGCTCAGATGGACAGGCAGTGGCGGAGGTGTTCCCCAAAGACCCGATGGATCAACGCATCTGGACGGGTTTTACTGGCGAGGTCTGGATTGAACCGGGTCAGCCAACAACTCAAGGAGCTATCTACCGGGAACAGTCTAGTACAGGAAGGGTAGCACTGATCTTAGGTTCAGGAAATAACGAATCAGCGACCTCGACGGACATAATATACAAGCTGTTTGCTGAAAAACAAGTTGCGATCGCTAAAATGAGTCCCGCCAAAGATTACGAAGGCCCCTTCCTTGAGCAAGCGTTCAGTCCACTAATTGAAGCGGGTTTCTTGAGTGTGGTGTATGGTGGCGCTGAACTCGGCAGCTACCTCTGCCAGCATTCTGAGGTTGACACCGTTCACCTGACAGGTTCGCAGCACACCCACGATCAGATTATGTGGGGAAATACACCGGAAGAGCGATCGCAGCGTCAGGCAGCCAATGAACCGATGCTCTCCAAACCCCTAACCTCCAGACTAGGATGTGTCACCCCTATTTTAGTTGTGCCCGGCCCTTGGTCTAAGGGTGACCTTGCTTTTCAGGCTCGGCAAGTAGCCAGCATGGTTGCTCATAATGGTAGCTTCAACTGCGATGCCGCACAGGTACTGGTGACAGCTAAGGGTTGGAAGCAGCGCGAGGCTTTTTTGACTCAACTCCATCAGGAATTAGCCGCTATTCCTGCTCGTAAAGCCTATTATCCAGATGCCCAAGAACGCTACCAAGCTTTTCTAGACCACTATCCCCAAGCTCAACCACTTGTTCGTCAGGTCGAGAAAGATAGCATCCCCTGGACAGTGATTCCTAATGTTCCCCCAGATAAAGGAGAATACGCCCTCACCCACGAAGCCTTGTGTGGAGTGTTAGCAGAGGTCACCCTAGATGCCACTGATGCGGCTGATTTTTTGGCTCAAGCCGTCAATTTTGCTAACCACAACGTTGAGGGAACTCTAGCTTGTATGCTATTGGTGCATCCTGCTACTGAAAAATCCTGTGCTACTGAATTAGAGCGATCGCTTAGTGAGCTGCACTACGGCGTTATCGGAATCAATGTGTGGACAGGCGTTCTTTATGGTATAGGAGTCGCCTCTTGGGGAGCCTTCCCCAAATACACCCTAGCCCATATCGGCTCTGGTCGTGGCGTTGTCCGCAACACTTACCTGTTTGACCACCCGCAAAAGTCTGTACTCCGTGCGCCATTTCGGATTAGTCCTACGCCAGTTTGGTTTGTAAACAACAAAAACCTCCTACAGCTGAGTAAACAAGTGATGGAATTTGAAGACGCTCCCAGTTGGGGCAAACTCGGCAGTTTAGGTTTTGCTGCACTACAAGGATAAAGGTCACTCGGAAGGATGAAGCAGGAAACTCAAAACTCAAAACTTTGAAGGATTGAAAAGCTACCTGTTCATCCCTCATATCATGTCCGGTTGATTAGTCATGAATTGTAGGTTGACACCTCTTTTGTCAGATGTTGGGTCTCGTGCCTTGACCCAACCTACCCATATCGTAAGCGTTTAAGCGGACATGATATCATCCCTCATCCTTTCAAAAGTCATTTCTGAAAACGACAAACTGAGCTAAGCCCTGAAGCGATCGTGATTAATAACTTCAAAACCAAAGACTTAGCAGAAAAACAACGTCTTCGCATTGCGGTTTTTACGGCATCCTATGCTCCGTTTTTAGATGGCGTCTCCATTTCAGTCCATCAACGAGTGCGATGGCTACTACAACAGGGGCATGAAGTTTTTCTCATCCACCCTGAAATCAACGACAAGTACCCCAAATCAATCCGAAGTCGGATTATGCCAGGGCTGAGTGAGTTAGAGTCTTTCTCAGGCTTTTACTCGTATGCCTATCCCACTAAGCCGCTTATATTCTGTAAGTCCATACCCGAATCCTTGCATTATCGGCATTGGAACGATACTAAATTACTGAAGCACTTTCAGCCTGACATTGTGGTAGTTGAAGAACCTGGGCTAATGACTGGGTTCTACTCGCTATTCTGGGGAGGTTATGGTCGTCCTGTGGGAACCAAATACGCAAAGGAAATGGGTATTCCGGCGATCGCACTTTTCCATACTGATGGACTTGCCTATGCCCAATCCTATGTTGGTGACTGGTTCATTAAAGTCTTTCGTCCGATCATTTCTGCCTTGGCTAAGCAGTGCAGCAAGGTTTATGACGTCATTTACTTTTATTCTCGCGAACTGCTGATTAAGTACCGAGCCATGAAAGTTCAACGCAGTGAGTATCTGGCGTTTCAAGGGATCGATTGTCAAAAATTTCATCCCCAAAATATTTGTTACGATCCCATTTTTGGCGATCGCCGACCAACCCTCCTCTTTGTTGGGCGTATTGCTCCAGAAAAGAATGTCCTCCAGCTTTTCGAGGCATTTCCCATAATTGCTGCCAGCATTCCTAACGTCCATCTGGTTATTGTCGGTAGTGGTCCGAGTGAACAAAAAGTTCGACAGCGTGCCGCCAAGTTTGGGGCAGGCATTACAGTGTGGGGCGAATCATTAGGAACAGAACTTTTAGGCTGGTTTGCTCGAGCAGATGTATTTGTAAATCCTTCCATCACCGAAAACTTCTGCACCACTAATATGGAAGCTCTTGCTTCTGAAACTCCTGTTGTAGCAGCTAATGCGGGCGGAAACGTAGAGCAGATCGTGCATGGTAGCAATGGCTTCCTTGCTAAAGCCAACAATCCCAGAGATTTAGCCCAAAAGGTGATTGCGATCCTGAGAAACTCACAGCTCAAACAACAGATGGCGCGACAGGCTCGCCAAACCATGCTTGAAATGGATTGGTCGGTGTGTATGCAAAGGTTTGAAGACAAACTATACCAGCTCGTTGGAGCGTCGAAAAAGTCTGAGATGTCTAAAACGTCTCCTAGCTTAAACAACAGTTTTTTCAACAACTAAAACTCAATACCTACAAGATTATGGTTAAAACATTTAAGTTCAGTACCTTGTTGTGTGCAACTGTAGCGGGTCTTAGCTTGGCTAGAATCGCGATCGCCGCTCCCACTGCAACACTTACTGTCGTAGTCGATGGCGTGCGTAACCACAACAGTCAAATTTGCATGAGAATTTTTTCTAGTCAACGAGGGTTTCCTTTCGGTACTACCAGTGAAGTCCAAAGTGGTTGCACCCAAATCACAGGAAGTTCTGTAAAAAAAGAGTTCTCTGGTTTAAAGCCTGGAACTTATGCAGTGGCTGTAGTTGATGATGAAAACGGAGACCACAAACTCAACAGAAACTTAATAGGTATTCCCCGAGAAGGTTTTGGTGTTTCCAACAATCCAACTGTATCTGTGAAAACGGGTATACCAAAGTTTAACGAGGCAAGTTTTTTGCTCAAACAAAGTTCAACAATCAGAATTTCAATGAAATACTCACTTGATTAGTAAGCACTTGGGCATAAATAAACCTCACATTTAGAAGTCGGGTTTCACAGCAGTTATACCATCTTGACTTTTGCACCACCATTTGAACCACCATCTGTAGGGGCGTATAGCTATACGCCCTTCCATATGTCGTGTCTGTACGTAAGTCCTGATCATTTAGTCCGCGCAGGCGGACGAGAGTTTGTGTAGCCGCGACTTTAGCCGTTCGGGCAACAAAGGGGGCGGTAAAACCAGCTTGATATTACCCGACTTCTCTATCGATCCCTAACTGGTATGCATATAAATTGAGGATTCCTGTTATTAATGCTACAGAAGTGGTTACAACTATTCATCAGAATCATGGCTATATTCGGTAGTACCTAAACTTTATGAACCTCTCTGAACAAACTCTTCTCATTTCTGGAATCGGCGGGTTTATTGGCTTGCGTGCTGCTGAAATAGCTATAGCGCAGGGCATGAAAGTTCGTGGGCTGCAACATTCTGAAGCTAAAGCTAAGAAAGCGCAAAAACTAGGTGCACAAGTTACTATTGGCAGCGTCACCGACCCTATTGCTGCCAAAAAAGCTTGTCAAGGAGTGGACATTGTTCTGCATACAGCTTCTATTGTCAAAGAAAGCGGGTCACTAGATGATTTTCGTGTAGTAAATGTTGGCGGAACTGTCAACATGGCAAGAACCGCTAAAAATGCAGGTGTCAAAACCTTTGTTCATCTATCAAGTGTGATGGTCTATGGATTCAACTATCCTGATGGTGTCACAGAAGATGGCCCCCTTTGTGGAGAGAATAATGCCTACTGTCAGACAAAAATAGAAGGAGAAAAAGAACTTTTAAAACTCAATTCACCAGATTTCAGGATTATTATCATTAGACCAGGAGATGTTTATGGACCTGGCAGCATTCCTTGGATAGTTCGGCCGCTGCTATTAATGCGAAAAAGGTTATTTATATTAGCTAACGACGGTCGGGGAGTCATGAACCATGTATACATAGATAACTTGATCGATGCCATTTTTCTTGCTGTTACAAAGCAAGTATATGGAGAAATTATTAATGTCACAGATGGACAAGAGACATCTTGGAAAGAATATTTTATGTATCTGGCAGAACTTGAAGGTATACCTGCACCTTTTTCTTTACCAGCAAATTTACTCAAATTTCTGATCAGGCTACGCTGTCTTAGGCAAACAGTTTTAGGTGAAGAAGTCGATACTCAGCCTGATTCTGTGAATTTTGTGCTTCGTCCCCATGTTTATTCAATTGAAAAAGCACAAAGACTACTAGGTTATGAACCCAAAATCAATCTCAAAGAAGGAATGCGACTCACACAAGAATGGTTGCAAAAAACAGATATAAAAAATCTGATTTAGTAGACACACCTGACTATTTATTGTGAGTTGCTTATATGTTTCACAAACAACAAACAACCCTTCGGCAAGCTCAGGGCAAGCCAACAAACAACAAACAACAAACAACAAACAACTTCAGCTACTGTTGTGACAGGAGTTAATTATCTTGCTGGTGTTTACGCTTCCAAGTTGAGGCAGCACCAAAAGCACTAACAGCTAACAAACCTAGCACTGAAGTTGGTTCAGGAACTGGTGTTGGCTCGACAGGGGTTACTGGGTCATCCATGGTACCACTGTCTGTATCAGCGATGAATGACATCATACCAGTAAAGCCCTGATTCCAGCTCATAGAGAGGGTTCCAAATAGATCACCTGATGAGATGTCAATTGGTACGGAGTAGTTAAATGAGTCAGGCCCTTGTCCTGAGACGAGGGTGAAGAGTCTACCGTTACCTGAACCTGGTGTCACTTCACGTCCAGAGATTGTGTCAAAGGTGGTATTCCCAGGAATAACATTAATCATTAAAGAAGCAACACTATCTAAACCTGAGTAGTTAAATATCCAAGGACCAGAGAAAGTATTGTTGGATTGGCTCATGGACCAGTTAGTTCCTGACGCTATTCCGGTCATAGAATCTGTAGCAATCCACGAAACGGTTTCTGAACCGCCACTAAAGAAATTGACTGTAACCTCTGTACCAGCCATGTGGTACCCAGAAGTTGATGCACTAGATAAAGTTGTTGCCTGCAAAGGTGGGGCCACCATCAGTCCGAAGGCGATCGCAAATGCTTCAACTGTGCCAGTTGATAGAGTTTTCAAACAAGAGAGGCTAGTAAATCCTTTCACCTGAGTATCCTCCAGAGTTTTCTACAAGTAGATCAAATTACATGCTCATCGCCACGGATTAGCTGTCTGATACCAATTCACTATGACTATGCATTAAATCTTAGCCCTGACTTTGCCATCCTCTTTGGTAAGGAGACTTACAGAGGGTTAATTAATGGTTCTTGATTTAAGTCAGCTTCATAGGGAATTGGTATCAGTAGCTCAAAAATAGCTCTTTTGATAGCAAATGTCCCACTGTAGATACCTTTCATGACAGGACTTACGCAAATTTCCGGTTAAACCGCCATTTGTCGGGGTTCTCGGCCGTTCACCCCTACTCTATGTGGTGTCCATGCGTAAGTTCTGCCGACTTTCAAGATAGGCGTCATGGCTCATTCGCCACCACCAAAAAAGATGCGTAGCCTTTCTTCCCCGACTCCCGACTCCCGACTCCCGACTCCCTATTTTCCCAATAGGTCTACTGACGCCTGTATTATCGATGCCCTGTAACGATGTAAATCACTCGTTGACCAATATTAGTAGCATGATCGGCCATCCGCTCTAGGTGACGAATTGCTAATACTAACAACAGAATCGGCTCAACTACGCCTTTGACATCCCGCTGATAAGCCAGGGTTTCATAAAGAGTATCGTAAGCCGTGTCTACTTTGTCATCGAGTACTTTAATGGTTTGCCCTGCTTTGGCATCCAAATCTGCTAACGCCTTTAAACTTGCCGCTAGCATCGCTTGGGCATGATGAGACATCACCTCGATCTCAGGCAAGCAAGCATGAGGTGGATAAGGGAATAACTTTACCGCAATCTCTGATAAATCTTCAGCATAATCTCCTATTCGTTCTAAGTCTCGCACCAACTGCATAGAAGCACTCAAAAGACGTAAGTCTTGAGCAACTGGTGCTTCAAGAGTCATCAAGGTGGCACACTCTAATTCAATTTGGCGATAGTAACCATCGATTTGTTTATCAATTAAGGGAATGGCTTCTGCTGCCTCCAGGTTTCGGTAAAATATTGCCTGGTGACTCAGGCGAAATGAATTTTCTACCAAAGCTCCCATCCGCAGAACATCCTGCTCTAAGCGTCGGATGCATCGGTTGAAATGGGCACGTTCAGAACTGCTATTTAAAGAAGATAAACTCACCTCAGATGCCTTAATTAAATAAAAATCAATATTAACCATTACTCTGATAGTAATAGTGATAGCAAATTAAAGTTAACTCAGGATAAAGCTTGGTCATTAAGAAGTTTAATTTGTAACCACGCCCCCTTCGTTTCAGGATGATTTCTGGCTGTCACACTGCCACCGTGAGCCTGGATAATTTGCTGCACAATTGAGAGTCCTAGACCACTGCCACTGCCTCCTCTTGGGGTTTCTAAACACTCAGAGGTCGTTTGTGGCTTCTGTCGTGAGGTATCTCCTCGGTAGAGTCGCTCAAAGACATGAGGTAAGTCTGATTCTGTGAAACCAAGACCAGAATCAATGATATCGATTTGAATCACACGACGATCGCATGATCCCAGGACGTCGGGTGACATTAACGGACTCGCTGGTGGGCTAGGTTTGGTGCGATCGCTTCCTGGCGCTAACCCTAAGGATACGTCACCGTTTAAGTTCTCTTTAAAAGTACGCGATCGCAAACTCTTCTCGTCTTCCATCGGCTTAGCACCATCATCGGTTGTCTCACTACCCATGTCTTCTACTAACTGAGTCACCTCGACTCGAATAGCTTCTCCAGGCAAGCTGTGTTTAATACTGTTATCCAATATATTGAGAAAAACTTGGGTTAAGCGGGCTTGATCGGCTTTGAGCCATAGAGTATCGGGTCCACTATAGGCAAAAGTGAGCTGACGCAGCTGTGCCAAAGGCTCTAAGGTTTGCCAAGCCGACTCAATTAATGACCGTAATTCTACTGATTGATAGGTAAGACTCTTGCTGGGATGTTGCTCCAGATTGCTCAGTTCCAGCCAATCTCGTACTAGATGAATCAATCGATTAGTTTCTTGCAGCACTTGCTCAATCCAACGACTTTCGGGAGGTTTGAGACGAGACTGCAAAGTTTCTGCTACCAAGTAAATTGAGGTCAGAGGTGTTCTAAGTTCGTGGGCTAAGTCAGAAAACCACTGGTTGCGCGATTGAGACAGTTCTATCAGAGGTTGCCGATTTTCTAGAAAGACGCCAACTTGTCCTTGAGACAGAGGCCAACTGAATGCACGCAAAGTAAGCGATTGCACCTCTCGCATTGCTTCTCCATCCAAGCAAGGAGGATGAAACACCCACTCATATATATCTGGTTCTTGTCGGCGACGAGTTTTTTCAATGAGCTGATCGAGTTCGAAAGAACGTACTAACTCCAGCAGTAAACGTACCTGTCCTGGTTCCCAGGGATCAATCTGCAACCACTTACGCGATTGCTCATTGCACCACAGCAATTGGTTTTCTTCATCTACCTGTAAATATCCTAGTGGCGCTACCTCAAGTAGTCGCTTTCTCACAAGGAGTTCTTCCTCCAGTTCTTCTCGATGCTGATTGGCTATAGCAATCTCTCGTCGCAAACGAGAAAGTACAGGCAGAGAGGTACTGCTGCTATCTGTCTGCAATACCCCCAACATCTGCCTAAGTTTTCTATGGAATCGGTGCTGCTGCCAGAACCAGAACCCAATTCCCAGAGCTAGACCCAGTAAAAATGCTAATAGGGTCATGTGTTTTCATTCGTGCAAGAAGGTTTGTTGGTTGAAGGTTCCCACATTCTAACTCTGCTCTGATCTATCGAACTTTCAACCTTCTAACTTTAAACTTCCCAGCTGGAATACACCCCAATACATAAAAAACTTTGTAACCTTCAGCCAAATCGGTAGCCAAAACCGCGAACAGTAATCAGGTATTCTGGATGACTGGGGTCTTGCTCTAGTTTTTCCCGCAGCCAGCGAATATGGACATCAACTGTTTTAGTGTCCCCTAAGAAATCTGGTCCCCACACCTGATCGATTAACTGCTCACGAGACCACACCCGGCGCGGGTAACTCATGAATAGCTCCAACAGCCGGAATTCTTTTGGTGATAAATTAATTTCTTCTCCCCGAACCATCACACGGCACTCTTGAGGATAGAGCATAATATCACGTAGTTGAAGTACTGGTGTCTGGGGCAAAATGCTCAAGCGTTGGCGACGCAATAAAGCACGACACCGGGCAATCAACTCCCGCATACTGAATGGCTTGGTGAGGTAGTCATCCGCGCCAACTTCTAGGCCTAAAACGCGATCCGTTTCACTGGCTTTGGCGCTAAGAATCAATATCGGGACAGGATTTCCTTGATAACGTAACAAGCGACACAGATCTAATCCGTTGACTTGAGGAAGCATCAGATCTAATATCAACAAGTTAAAAGGGAACTCCCCAGAAGTTGGCTCCGTGTCCTGAAGCAGCGCTAGAGCTGTACGCCCATCTACAGCCGTAAGCACCTCATAGCCTTCCTCTTCTAGAGCCAAAACAAGCATTTCCCGAATTAAATCTTCATCTTCCACCACCAGGATACGCGTTGCTTGCGTCAGTTCCGGGCCAGGGGGACTCTGCGGTAGATCGAGAGAAAGCATAAAAAAAAGAAACTGGGTATTTGAAGTTCTAAGCCAATGTATACACCAAAACAATTTCTCTACGCGAAGAAAAGAATACGAAAGGTGTATATGTCTTCTTACAGCTTGCCACAAGGCTGTACTAAGCGTTTTTTTAAGACTTTATAAAATTCGTGTGACTTTGTTGCTGAGATCAGGGGATTGCAATAATATACACGGATTGTAATACATGTCATACGCTAGCATGACAGAATAAAGGGTCTACAGAATTAAAGCAGGGGGCTTATACCGCAGTCCTCTCGCTCAATCTGTATTACAGGTCAAACACCTAGAGCTATCTACCTTGCCATATTTAATCTTATAGGTCTCCAACTCGGCTCTGGGTTGGAGCCATCGATACAGAGTTGCGTTAATCCGTAGCGAAATTAGGGATCTACTTACAAAAGTTAATGCCCCTTCATAGTCGCTAGGAACTGTGGTCATCTTGTAACTCCATACAGAGCCGAAAGATACTAACGCGAGATTAAGGAACAATGCTGCTACATTTGAGTACGTGGAAAGAGGTTGAAGCTTACCTAGAGCATTCTCAAGGAATTATTCTACCGATTGGTTCAACCGAACAACATGGACCGACAGGGTTAATTGGCACCGATGCAATTTGTGCAGAAGCGATCGCACGGGGAGTTGGCGAAGCAACTAACGCTTTGGTTGGACCAACAATCAACGTCGGTATGGCGCTGCATCACACAGGCTTTCCTGGGACAATTAGCCTGCAACCAAGTACACTAATTCTGCTAATTCGAGACTACCTCACCAGCATGACTCGAACAGGATTCACCAAGTTTTTCTTTATAAATGGTCACGGAGGTAATATCCACACCCTCAAGGCCGCTTTTTCCGAGAGTTACGCTCACTTACTCGATTTGCGTATTCCCAATGGAGAACGGGTGAGGTGCCGCATTGCCAACTGGTTTACGTGCAGCAGTGTCCACAAGTTAGGGAAAGAGTTGTACGGTAACCAAGAGGGTTCACATGCAACGCCTAGCGAGGTTGCTGTGACACAGTATATCTATCCTGATGCCATTAAGGAGGCACCCTTGTCGGTAGAAGTTCCTGCTGGATACCCAATTTATAGTGCAGTTGATTTTCGACAACACTATCCGGATGGCCGCATGGGTTCTAACCCAGCATTAGCGACACCACGAGATGGCAAGCTATTTTATGACCTATCAGTAAAGGAACTCAGTAGTAATTATCTAGAGTTTTTGAATCAAGATTGACCTATTTGTTGTTGGTTGTTGGTTGTTGGTTGTTGGTTGAATGTTTAAAAAATACAAATAATTAATAACCAATAACTAACTCTTGTTTCCTCAGGACTTACGCAAATTTCCTGTTGAAGGGCTATTTGTAGGGGTGAACGGCCGTTCACCCTTACTATATGGTGAACGGTCGTTCACCCTTACTATATGTGGTGTCAATGCGTAAGTTCTGTCCTAATGACTCTCTACCTTGTCTCCATGCCCTGATCTCATAGCTGGTCGTATAAGGACAAAACGGCTGGTCAGGTGTTGATAACTGTCCTGACTGGTACGCAACCATGATCTTCTGTTGTTTATGGGTTCTGCGGTTTGTAGTTCTCATATATCCTAGTTACCTAGATTCAGATGGTTTTCTGGACTCAGCCAGCTGGCACTTGTCACGGTCTCCAGCTGGTTTCTCATGTTTGGCTGTTGGCTTATACCTCTGGGAGTTGCTTCTAGACGGATAACTCCGGGGGCATATACCCAACTGGGAGTAAGGTATTTTTTGTCAGGACTTATGCAGAACCTCTACGTGTAAGGTGGGCACTGCCCACCCTACTACTACTACTAGCTACTACATGTAAGGTGGGCACTGCCCACCCTACTACTACTACTAGCTACTACATGTAAGGTGGGCACTGCCCACCCTACTACTAGCAGTAGCGTTTAAATCAGCAATTTGCGTAAGTCCTGTCTGTCTTTCCCCTACTCCCTACTCCCCACTCCCTACTCCCTTCTTCGGTGATAGTAAATACTTAACCTTTCTGTCGCTTAGAAAGTAGTTGGCAAAAATACTCTTGTTGTGTCCTTAAGTGTTTGAATATCGCCAGAGAATATCCTTCTAATCTGGTATAATCCAAGGCAGAACAAGGCTTTCAATCATTTTCAACATAAAGCGGCGGAAAGCCCATGTCATGCGAGGAGTCCAGAGTACTTCCGCCTGCCATTTGGTCACTTACTGTTGGCTGTTTGCAGGAACACAAACAACAAACAACCAACAACAAACAACAAACAAAAGTAAAATACTCATCAGTTCTCGGTCAATTCGTCATCATCATCGTCATCATCGAAATTCTGACGCAGCCCTCCAGGCAATGCAGCAATAATGGCATCTAGAACTCTTGCCACTGGAATCACTTCTAAGCCCATGTCAGGTAAAGTTTGACCTTTAGGGATGATTGCTCGTTTAAAGCCCAGCTTAGCGGCTTCTTTAAGGCGGAGTTCCATCTGAGAAACCAATCGCACTTGTCCGCCTAAGCCAACTTCTCCAATCATGACTGTGCGTGGGTCTACAATACGATCGCGAAAACTAGCAACAACTGCGATCGCAATTCCCAAATCAGCGGCCGGTTCCTCAACACCCAAACCCCCAGAAGTCGCAACATAAGCATCTAACTTAGACAGAGGAATCCCCACCCGTTTCTCCAAGACAGCGAGAATTTGTTGCAATCGGTTGTAATCAACACCAGTAGTTGATCGACGAGGCGCACCATAACTGGCTGGACTCACTAGCGCTTGCAATTCCACCACCAACGGGCGAGTGCCTTCACAAGCAACGACAGTAGCCGTGCCGGGACTTGATTCATCCCGGTTGCCTAAAAACAGCTCAGAAGGATTTAACACTTCCTGCAAGCCTTTGTCTACCATTTCAAAAATGCCAATTTCATGGGTGGCACCGAAACGGTTTTTCACCGAACGCAGTAATCGATGAGAAGCAAAGCGATCGCCTTCAAAATACAGTACCGTATCTACCAGGTGTTCTAATACTCTAGGGCCTGCGATCGCTCCTTCTTTCGTCACATGTCCCACAATCAGCAGCGTGATGTTCTCTCGTTTCGCTACCTGCATCAGCGCCGAGGTACATTCTCGCACTTGCGCCACTGAACCCGGAGCAGAAGTCAAAGCAGCAAAGTACAGCGTTTGGATACTATCAATTACCGCCACCTGCGGTTTGAGGGATTCCAACTCTCGAAGCACCTCTTCTAAATCTGTTTCTGCCAGCACATATAAATCGGCATCTGAGGCGTGTCGGGACGGTGCCCCCGTGCCTGCACTGTCTTCTGTAGCCGCAGTGTCTTCCTGCCCATCTTTTGATGGTGAGGACTTAGCACGCTTTTTAGCAGCGCCGTTAGATTTCTCCTCTTCAATGACTATTGTTCCAACACCCAAGCGAGATGCTCGCAGTTTCACCTGTTGCCCAGACTCTTCTGCACAAACATAGAGGATACGATGCCCCTGCGCCAGTTTATTCGCCACCTGAAGCAGCAGGGTTGATTTACCAATGCCTGGATCGCCACCAATCAACACCAAAGAACCTGGGACAATTCCACCCCCCAATACCCGATCCAGTTCACTGTAGCCTGAAGCAAAGCGCATCTGAACTGTGTTAGAAATTTCCGAGAATCTAAGCGACGATCGCGGTTGTGCCGGTCCCTTGCTGGCTGACTTTTGATGAGAACGTGTATTAGACTGCCATCCTCCTCGACTAATGTTAGGAGTGGTTGGTATTACTATTTCTTCTTCCAAGGAGTTGTAGGTGCCGCAAGCCGGACATTTACCAAACCATTGTGAAGACTGTTCGCCACATTCGTTACATGTATATACTGATTTTGACTTCGGCATCCTAAGTTAAAAGTGTAAAAAACGCTTAAAAAATTTTTTAGAATTAAAGAAAAGTTAAGAAACTCTTCAAGTCTTACTGAGACGGAATGTTAACGTCTTCAGAAACCTTCTTACAACGTAATATCTTATAGAGAAGCTACTGATAAATTAACAATTCACTAACTAAATTTGGGGGTATTGACTTGACTCAATTGGAAACTCATAAGGAAAAAATCCTC